>DASXVK010000766.1:0-19220 GCA_036504295.1 Polyangia bacterium | reverse complement strand
CGCGCCGTCCGCGCGGCCCGCGTCCGTCGCGCCGCCGTCCGCGCCGGCGCCGTCGCGTACGCCGGCGTCGCCGGCCGCGCCGTCGCCCGCCACCGGTCGGTCGGCGACCGCGTCGGCCGCGCCGTCGCGCCCGCCGCTCGTGGCCGTGCCGCCGCAGGCGGCGACACACGCCCCGAGCACCAGCGTCGCGAGTATCCGGCCCATGGCGCCGATGCTACACCCGGGCGCGGGATGGGAACCACGCGATCCGGCCTCGGGGCGTACAATGCTGCATCACGCCGATGTGGCCTGCAGCTTCCGGAATCCGGAAGTCTTCCCGCACTTCGACGGGCGATGTGCCACCCAACGTCCGGTTCGCGGAAGTTGGCGGGCACATCGGCGAGAGCCGCGGTGGACGATGCCCCGCCGCGCCCCCCTCCACCCCGCCCCGCGGCGGTGGTACCCTGGCATGATGCGCGTCACGCTCTTCGCCCTGGGGTGCATCGCGGCGGTCGCGTGCGGCGGGGGCACCATCGCGACCCCCGGCGACGGCGGCGCCGACCCGGACGGTGGGAGCGGCGGCCACGACGCGGCCGTGCCGCCGCCGCCGGCGGCGCTGTGCGCGCTGCCGGCGCAGCCGGTGGACACGTCGCAGCCGACCACCGTCGTCGGCGACGGCAGCGCCGCGAGCTGCACCGAGGCGGCGCTGCGCGGCGCGGTGGCCGCGGGCGGGATCGTGACCTTCGCGTGCGGCCCCGGCCCGGTGACGATCACCGTCGCCGCCGAGGTGCCGGTCGCGCAGGACACGACCATCGACGGCGGCGGCCGCGTCACCCTGAGCGGCGGCGGCACCTCGCGCATCCTGCGCCTCGCGAGCGCGTGGAACGTGGCGACGCCGCTGCTCACGGTGCAGAACCTCACCTTCGAGGGCGGCTTCACGACCGACGTGCCCAACACGACGAGCACCGCGCAGGGCGGCGGCGCCATCTTCCAGGACGGCGGCTCGCTCACGGTCATCGACTGCACGTTCCGCGACAACCAGTGCGCCGCGACGGGACAGGACGTCTCCGGCGGCGCGATCAACGGGCAGGGCATCGGCACGCTCGTCATCCAGGGGAGCGTCTTCGCCGGCAACCGCGGCTCGAACGGGGGCGCGGTCGGCACGCAGGCCGAGGACGTCACCATCGTCAACACCACCTTCAGCGACAACGCCGCCACGGGCACCGGCGGCAACCCGGGGAACGGCGGCGACGGCGGGGCGCTCTCGTACGACGGCGCCCACAACTCGCTCACGCTCTGCGGCGCCACCTTCACCGGCAACCACGCGAACGCCGCGGGCGGCGCCGTCTTCCGCGTCGGCTACAACGACGAGGTCGTCGCCATCGACCGCTGCATCTTCGACGGCAACTCGGTGGACCCGGACAGCGGCAACGCCGCCGGGCTCTACCTCGAGCACGTGACGATCGACATGAGCGGCACGACGATCGCGAACAACACGGGCCACTACGGCGGCGGCATCTGGATCGGCCAGTCCGCGATCGCGCACCTCACGAACGTCACCATCGCGAACAACACCGCCGCGGGCGGCGGCGGCGTGTGGTTCGCGAACGGCGTGACGGGCACGTTCCTCAACTGCACCATCGCCGGCAACGTCGGCGACGGCCTCTTCGGCGGCGACACCGGCGTGGCGCTCACGAACACGATCGTCGCGAACAACGTGCGCGGCACGCTCGACGGCACCACCAACTGCGCGGAGGAGCACGGCGCCGGCGGCGCGAACCTGCAGTACCCGGGCGCCGGCACCCTGTGCGCGCCGGCGATCACCGTCGCCGATCCGCTGCTCGGCCCGCTGCAGGACAACGGCGGCCCGACGAAGACGATGCTCCCGGCCGCGGGGAGCCCGGCCATCGGGCAGGGCACCGGCTGCCCGGGCATCGACCAGCGCGGCGACGCCCGGGCGGCGGCGTGCACGCTCGGCGCGGTCGAGGCGCCCTGACCTAGCGCCGCGCGGCCAGGTACCCCGTGAGCCGCTCGAGGCTCTGGCTCCAGCCCTCCCGCGCGCCGCGGGTCGCGTCCGACTCGAACGAGTAGGTCTGGTGCACGGTGACCGTGGTCGTGCCGGCCGCCTCGTCGAACGTCACCGTCGTCATCACCTCGTGGCCCGGCACGTCGTCGATCGTGCCGGTGAACATGAGGCGCCCGGGGGGATCGACGTCGCGGTACTCGCCCTCGAACGGGTAGTCCGTCCCGTCGGGGCCGCGCATCACGAAGCGGAAGGCGCCGCCCGGCCGTAGATCGACCTTGCACGTGGGCAGCGTGAAGCCCTGCGGGCCCCACCAGCGCGCGAGGTGCTCGGGCCTGGTCCAGGCGTCGAACACGCGCGCGCGCGGCGCGTCGAAGACGCGGGTGAGGCGGAGGTCCGGCGCCCGCGCGGCCCCGTTGCCCCGCGCGCGCAGGTGCTCGGCGAGGCGCTCGAGGGTCTGCCGGCCCCCCTCGATGGCGTGGTGCTTCTTCTCCACCTCGTCGCGCAGCTTCGCCGACGGGAAGACCGAGCGCATCGTGATCCTGGTCCGGTCACCGCGCGCCTCGAACGTGACCGTCGCCTGGAGCTGCGCGACCACCTCGTCGCTGCCGCCGCGCAGCGAGTAGACGATGCGCTCGGGGTGGACGATCTCGTCGTAGACCATGGAGCTCGGGTAGTCCGTCCCGTCGGGGCCGTGCATGGTCAGGCGCCAGGCGCCGCCCGGCCGGAAGGCGAACGCGTGGGTCGTGGTCGTGAAGCCGCGCGGGCCCCACCACCGCTCCAGGGCCTCGGGCTGCGTCCACGCCGCGAACACGAGCTCGCGCGGGGCGTCGAGCTCGCGCGAGATGACGATCTGCCGGTCGGAGACCGGCTCTTCACCGCGGATCCTTGGGTCGTGCATGAGGTACTCGTCCAGGTGCGGGGGCTGGCTGTCAAGATGTCCCGCCCCGCCGATTACCCGTCCAGTGGTCGCGACGCTACAATGACCCGCATGACGTTCGACTACTCGGCGCAGGACGTGGCGCTGGACGTCGTCGCCCACCTGGAGCGCCGGCGCGCGGCCATCGCCGGCGACGAGGCGCTGGTGCGGGCCGAGGTGAACGAGGCGCTCGCGCCGGTGCGGCAGGCCTACCGCGAGGCGGAGCTGCCGGCCGCCTACCTCACGGCGCTCGAGCACGAGCTGCTCGCGACCATCCCGCCGCGCTACGTGGAGGCGGCGGCGCGCTATACGGCGCTCGAGCAGCGCGACTTCGGGCTGTGGCGCGGCGGCGACGTCGTCGCGCGCATCACGTACGTCTTCGCCGGGCTCGTCCTGGGCGGGCTCGTCGTCTGGGCGCCCTTCATCCCGATCTGGGAGAAGTGGTTCCCGTTCGCGCTGGCGATCGGGGCCTTCTGGCTCCCGACGGTGCAGCGCTGGTGGCACCGGCGGCGCTACGCCAGGGCCCTCGGGGAGATCGCGCGCGCGGCGGGCGGCGCCCAGCGCGAGCTCGACCGCCACATCACGACCGAGGAGCTCCTGGCCCCGGCCCAGCGGGGGGAGCTGCCCCCCAAAGGTGAGACATGAGCGACATCCGACCGAGAATGCCGATCAACGCGGGGGCGGTGGCGGGCGCAGGCGGGCGGATCCTCGGCCGCATCCTGCGCTCGAAGGTCTTCTGGCTGCTGGTCGGCGTGCCGCTCTTCATCCGCATCACCGCCGGTGCCTGCACCACCTACGTCCCGCCGAACATGGTGGGCGTGAAGCAGGTCTACTACGGCAGCGCCGCCGGCATCCGCAAGGAGCTCCACTGGCCGGGGCTGCACTTCGTCGCCGCGGGCGCGGAGCGGCTGCACCTCTTCCCGCGGGACGTGCAGGGGCTCAACTTCAGCGCCTCGACCAGCGAGACCTCGGCCCAGTTCCGCATGGCGCCCTCGATCCGCATCCAGACGAGCGACGGCTACCAGGTGCAGCTCGATGTCTCGCTCCTCTACGTCCTCGAGGACCCGTACAAGATCCTGACCGAGGCCGGGCCCGGGCGCGCCTTCGAGGACCGGCTGGTGGTCCCGCGCGCCGATCGCATCCTGCGCAAGACGCTCGGTGAGCTGAACAGCGAGGAGTTCTATCAGGGGCCCAAGCGGATCGAGAAGTCGCAGGCCGCCCACGACCAGCTCGCCGCGGAGCTCAAGCCCTTCGGCATCCGCGTCGACGGCGTGCTGGTGCGCAACTACACCTATGACGCGAAGTACCAGGCCATCATCGAGGGCCGCAAGATCAAGGACCAGACCGTCTTCCTCCGCCAGGCGGAGGCCAAGGCCGCCATCGAGCAGCGCAAGCGCGACACCGCCGTCGCCGAGGGCAAGGCCCACAGCGACGTCGAGCTGGCCCGGGGCCGGGCCGAGGTGGCGAAGCTCAACGCGCAGGCCGACCTCTACAGCCGCAGGAAGGCCGCCGAGGGCAAGCTGCTCGTCGAGCTGGCCGAGGCCCGGGGCACCGAGCTCGAGAACGCGGCCCTGAAGGGCGCGGGCAGCGAGAACATGGTCGGCCTCAAGATGGCCGAGGCGCTCGGGGGCGCCCGGGTGCTCGTGGTGCCGACGGACGGCAAGGACGGGATGAACCCGCTCGACCTGCCCTCCATGCTGCGCAAGTTCGAGGTGCGGTGATGACACGCAGGCTCGTCTGGCTGCTCCTCGTCACGCTGCCCGCGGCCGGCTGCGCCGTGCACTCCACCAAGGAGACCGAGGTCGGCGTGCTGGTCTGCAAGATCGGCCTCGGCTGCAAGGGGAAGGGGGTCCAGCGCCAGCTCTACCCGCCGGGCTCGACCAACATGTTCGCGCCCTTCATCCGCGACTTCTACACCTTCGACACGAAGGTGCAGAACCTCGAGATGGTCGCCGCCACGACGCGGGGCGACCGCCGCTCGCGCGACGACCTCGAGCTCAAGACCACCGACGGCAACGACATCTCGATGGACGTCACGGTGTCGTGGACCATCGACCCCCTGCGCGCCCCCGACCTGCTCATGAACGTCGGCTCCTCGACGCAGGAGGTCAAGGACAAGCTGGTGCGGCCCATGGCGCGCACGCTCGTGCGCGACGTGCTCAACGAGCTCGACAGCGAGTCGGTCTACAACTCGGACAAGCGTTTCGAGAAGGCCGAGAAGGCGCGGCTCATCCTCGCCAAGGCGCTGCAGCCCTACGGCGTGCTCGTCAACCAGGTGATCCTGCACGAGCACCGCTTCCACCCCGAGTACGAGAAGGTGATCCACGACCGCAAGCTGGCCGAGCAGCGCGCCCAGCAGCTCAAGAGCGAGGCGGAGGCCGCGCTGCAGGAGGCGCTGCGCAACCTCGAGACCGCGCGCGGCAAGGTGGCGGCGGAGATCGCGGCCGCCACCGGCCACCTCGAGCAGGCCAAGCTCGAGGCCGACGGCCGGCTCTTCGCGTCGCAGCAGGAGTCGGACGCGATCCTCGCCGAGCGCACGGCCAAGGCCCGGGCCATCGCCAAGCGCAACGAGGCGCTCCGCGGCGCGGGCGGCCGGGCCATGGTGAAGCTGCGCATCGCCGAGGCGCTCCACGGCAAGCAGATCGTCTTCATCCCCGGCGGCGCCAACGGCGTCGGCATCCACAAGCTCGACGTGAACAAGCTCATCGAGACCACCGCCGCGCAGGCAGCGACGGCGGAGCCGGAGAAGCCGGAGAAGTGAGCCCAGCGCCGGCATGATCACGCTCGTGCAGGACCGACCCGTGGCGCCCGACCTCGTCATCCTCAAGGAGAGCCGCAGCGAGCTGGTGGTGTTCAAGCCGGCCGGCATGGCGACCGAGCTCCGCGAGGACCGCCTGGGCGTCTCGCTCAAGGAGCGGGTGGCGCGCCGCACCCCGGGGGTCGCGCCGAAGCTCCCGCACCGCCTCGACACGGTCAGCCGCGGCCTGGTGCTCGTCTGCCTCACGCCGGAGGCCATCGCGTTTCACAACGCCGAGATCCAGGCGCGCCGCTGGGAGAAGTACTACCTGGCGCGGGTCGCCGCCCCGGGTGACCGCCCGCCGGCGGACCTCCTCGGGCTGCACAAGGCGTTCCTCAAGGAGGTCGGCGGGCGGGCGCGGCTCGTCCACGCCGGCGGCAAGCCCTCGCGCCTCGAGATCCTCGCGGCGGCGCCGGTGCCGGGCCGGGCCGACCGGTGGCACCTCGTGATCCGACTCCTCACCGGTCGCTTTCATCAGATCCGGGTCATGGCCGCCGCGCTCGGCCTTCCCCTGGCCGGCGATCCGCTCTACGATCCCCTGGCGCGCGATCCCGCGGACTTCTACCTCGAGCACGTCATCCTGAAGTACACCGACTTCGACACCCGCTCACCGGCGACGGCCTTCCTGCGGGACTACCCGGAGCGCGGGCCGCTCGCGCCGGCGATCGCGGCGTTGCTCGCGGACCTCGCCGGACGCCCATGACGACGATCAGCCAGGCCGAGCTCAAGCAGGTCCGGGCCCTGCAGCAGAAGAAGTACCGCGGGGAGACCCGCCGGTTCCTCGTGCAGGGCCGCAAGGTCGTGGCCGAGCTGCTCGCCTCGGCGCTGCGCACCGACGCGATCTACGCGTCGGCCGAGGCCGCGAAGTGGATCGGCCCGGCCGCGGCGCACCGGCTCGTGCCCGTGTACGTGCTCGCGCCGCACGAGCTCGACAAGGTGGGCACCTTCGAGACCGGCAACGAGCTGGTGGCGGTGGCGATCCAGCCGGAGGAGCCGGCGTTTCGCGCGCCGGGGCCGGGCGAGCTGATGCTCGCGCTCGACGGCGTGCACGACCCGCGCAACATGGGCGGGCTGCTGCGGATCGCGGACTGGTTCGGCCTCTCGCGCGTGCTGTGCAGCCCCGAGTGCATGGAGATCTACAACCCCAAGGTGGTGCAGTCGACGATGGGGTCGATCTTCCGCGTGCCGGTGCGCTACGCGCCGCTCGCCGACGAGCTGAGCCGGTGCGCGGCGGCCGGCGCCCGCGTCTACCTCGCCAGCATGGACGGCGCGCCGGTGTTCGCGACGACGCTGTCCCACCCCGCGGTCCTCGTGCTCGGCAGCGAGTCGCACGGCCTGTCCGAGACCCTGCGCGCCTTGAACGCGCCCATCATCTCGATCCCGCGCTACGGCCAGGCCGAGTCGCTCAACGTGGCCATGGCCGCCGCCGCGCTGTGCACCGAGTTCGCGCGGCAGGCGCACCAAACATAGCGCCGCCCATGCGTCCCATGCCGCCGACGCTCCTGCTCGTGACCCCGCCGCTCGTGCAGCTCAACACGCCCTACCCGGCGACCTGCGCGCTGACCGCCGCGATGCGCCGCCGGGGCGTGCCGGCGGTGCAGGCGGACGCCGGGCTCGCGCTGGTGCTGCGGCTCCTCTCGAGCGCCGGCGTGCGGCGGATCCTCGCCGCGCTCGCGGCCGCGCCGCCCGCGGCGCGCGCCCGGCCGGCCGTCGCGCACCTGCGCGCGCACGGCGCCGCCTACGTGCGGCTCGCCGATCGCGTGCTCGCGCTGCTGCAGGGCCGCGATCTCTCGCTCGTGCACCGCGTCGCGAACCGCCAGCTCCTCCCCGAGGGCCCCCGCTTCACCGGCCTCGGCCCGCCCGGCGAGGAGCAGGAGTACCTCGACTGGGCCTTCGGCACGCTCGGCACGACCGACCGCGCGCGCTACTTCGCGACGCTGTTCGTCGAGGAGCTGTGCGACGCCGTCGAGCAGGGGCTCGATCCGCACTTCTCGCTGGCGCGCTACGGCGAGTCGCTGGGCGCGAGCCTGCCGCGCATCGACCCGCTGCTCGAGGAGCTCGCGCACACCGAGCGGCTCACGGCGCAGGTGCTGCGCGACGTGACGCTCGAGCTGCTCGCCGCGCACGCGCCCGAGGTCGTCGGCATGACGGTGCCGTTCCCGGGCACCGTGCTCGGGGCGCTGCGCATGGCCCGCACCATCCGCGAGGCGCGGCCGCAGACGAAGATCGTGTGGGGCGGCGGCTGGGTCAGCACCGAGCTGCGCGAGCTGCGCGAGCCCCGGCTCTTCGATTGGGTCGACGCGCTCGTCTATGACGACGGCGAGCAGCCGCTCGCCTGCCTGCTCGAGCTCTTCGCGGGCCGCCGTGACCGGGCGCGGCTGCTGCGCACGCGCACGCGCGTCGACGGCGAGGTCGTCCTCACGAGCGTCGCCGACGAGCCGGACGTGCCGCTGCGCGCGGCGGCCACGCCGACCTACGACGGCCTGCCGCTCGGCGATTACCTCGGCCTCATCGACCAGCTCAACCCGATGAACCGCCTGTGGAGCGACACGCGCTGGAACAAGCTCGCGGTGGCGCACGGCTGCTACTGGCAGAAGTGCACCTTCTGCGACACGTCGCTCGACTACATCAACCGCTACGAGCCGCAGGAGGCCGTGGCGCTCGTCGACCAGATCGAGGCGCTCATCGCCGAGACCGGCGGGCGCGGCTTCCACCTCGTCGACGAGGCCGCCCCGCCCAAGGTGCTGCGGGGCATGGCGGAGGAGCTGCTGCGCCGCGGCGTCGACATCTCCTTCTGGGGCAACATCCGCTTCGAGAAGGCGTTCACGCCCGAGCTGTGCCAGCTCCTCGCGCGGGCCGGCTGCATCGCCGTCTCGGGCGGGCTGGAGGCGGCGCACGACCGCCTGCTCGGCCTGATCAACAAGGGCGTCACCGTCGCGCAGGTGGCCCGGGTCACCCACACCTTCCAGGCGGCCGGCATCCGGGTGCACGCCTACCTCATCTACGGCTTCGCCACCGAGACCGTGCAGGAGACCGTCGACAGCCTGGAGTACGTGCGGCAGCTCTTCGCGGCCGGGTGCGTCGACTCGGCCTTCTGGCACCGGCTGGCGGTCACGGCCCACGCCCCCCTCGGCCTCGCGCCGGAGCGCTTCGGCATCCGGCTCGCGCCGGCGGCGCCGACCACCTTCGCGCGCAACGAGCTCGCCTTCGAGGACCCGACCGGCGTCGATCACGACCGGCTCGGGGCGGGGCTGCGCCGGGCGGTCTACAACTTCATGCGCGGGCTGGGGATGGACGAGGACGTGCGGAGCTGGTTCGAGGGGCGGGTGCCACGGACGACGGTGCCGGAGGACTTCATCGCGCGGGCGCTCGCGGGCGGCGAGCCGCGGCGCTGACTGCTCGGTGCTTCCGGTTGCCCGCTGGACGGCCTGACCATATTTGGCTATGCCTCGGGGGCACAGTCGAGGAGACCATCGCGACATGACGACTGATCAGCTCGAATCCATTCTGCGGCCCCTGGCCGAGGAGTTTACCCGGAAGGTCGCGGCGGCGGTCAGGCAGCACCTGCGCGAGCGCGTCGGCGCCGAGATGCAGGCCGTGGTCGCGCGCGCGTTCGGCGGCGCCCTCGAGCTCGCGCTGCCGTCCGCGGCCGCGACCGCGACCGCGCCGGCGGCGGCCCCGGCGGCCGCGGCCAACCGCTGCTCGACGCCGGGCTGCGGCAAGAGCTGGTACCGGCCGAGCGGGAGGGACCACAAGCTCTGCTACGAGCACTTCCTCGCGGCCGGCGGCAAGGCCCCTCCGGGGAAGGCGGGCGCGGGGAAGAAGACGAAGAAGCGGTAGGGCTAGTCCGCGCGTGCGACCGAAGCATTGAGGTCGCGCCGCTCGAAGACGTACGGCAGGCGCTGCCGGGGCACCTCCACGACGTGGTAGGCGCGCGGCACGTCGCCGGCCCTGCGCACCAGGTCGCCGCTCCGCATCCGTGGGTGTACGTCGGGGCGCGCCTCGTCGTAGCGGACCAGGACCCGCGTGCGGGAGCGAACGATCGCGGTGACGCGGACGTCGCCGCGATACACGCGCTCCTGGGCGACCAGCACGTAATCGAACTTGGCGAAGTCGAGCCGCTCCGGCGGCCGCGCGCGTTCCAGCCGGAGCTGGCGCCAGATTTCGTCGTACTCCGCCGCCGATCGGGCCACGGCCACCGCGCGCGCGCGGTGCCACCCGTCGCGCCGGTCGCGCCAGTACGCGACGCTCCGGAACGGGACTCGCGTCTCCGCAGCAGGTGGACGCCGGCGCGGCCACACGAGCGTCCCGCCAGCATCGACGTAGCCGGCCGCGCCGTCGGGTTCGTGGATGAGGGCGAGACCGTGCGCGAACGGGACGGCGTTGCCAAACCTCGGCGGGATCCTCTCTGCCCCGGCGTGATCGATGAAACCCCAGCGGTTCCCCACCTGAACGGGCGCCAGGCCGCCGGCAAAGGCGTCGGCACCGCGAAAGCGCGGGGGGATGACCGTGCGGCCGGCGGTATCGATGTAGCCGAAACGCCGTGTGGGCTCACGGACCAAGGGAACCGCAGCCACACCCTCGGCGAAGCGGCCGCACTCCTCCTCGAGGAACTGCGGCGGGATGACGATCGTCCCACGCCGATCCATGTAGCCGCAGGCTCCCCCGGCCTCGAAGACGTCCTTCACGACCGGGAGCATGCCCTCGTGGAAGTCGTGCCAGGGCTCCACGTCCCGGAACGCCGCGGCAGCAATGACCTCGACCCCGGAGCGGTCAATCACTGCGTAGCCCTTCTCGTTCCGCACCACCGCGAGCCCGTCCGAGAAGTGCCAGGCCGTCATGAAGCGCGGTGGGATGACGTAGTGCCCGGTCGGGTCGAGGTAGCCGAATCGAGCAGCCTAGGGGGGCTCGTCGCTCGGCTGCGCCGCGCAGAGCCCCTCGGTGAACCCCTCCACGTCGCGGCAGCCGCAGCGCAGGACCTGGCGGCCGTCGCGGTCGAGGAAGCCGCAGAAGCCGCCGGTCACGAACGCGCGGCCCTCCATGAAATACTCGCCGGAGTCGTAGACCGCCGGGATGACCAGCTGCCCGTGCCCGTCGATGTAGCCGACCTTGCCGCCGGCCGAGACCGGGAAGCGGCCGTCGCGGCGAAAGCCCGTCTCCAGGCACACGCGCTTCGCCGGCACGTGCTCGCGCGGGATGATCTCGTTGCCGCGGACGTCGATGAAGCCGCACCCGAGGTCCGATCCGATCGGGAAGAGCCAGTCAGGGTCGGGCGCGGTCGGGCTGGGCTCGGCGTAACGGCTGGCGGCGGGCAAAGTGGCGGGTCGGGTCGTCGGTGCGCTGAGCACGGGTGCGGCGCTCGCGGCCGCCGGCTGCGGCGCCGGCGGCCGGGACGGCTGGCGGCATGCGCACAGACAGCACGTAGCGGCGACCAGCGCCAGCCGCTCGAGCGCCCGGGAGTCGCAAAGCGTGACCGGGTCGAACCCCACGGCTCCACCGTGAGCCGTGGAGCGTCTGCGGTCAAGTTGGGCGCCTGGGCGGCGCGGCATTAAGGAATCAACATGGACGTCGACTCCCAGTGCCCCTACTGCGGCGAGCCGGTGGCGGTCTACTTGGACCCCGGCGGCGCCGCGGCGCAGAGCTACGTCGAGGACTGCCCGGTGTGCTGCCGGCCGTGGGTGGTCCAGGTGACGATCGACCAGGCGGGCGAGTACGCGGTCATGCTCGAGCGGCAGGACGCGTAGCGCGCGGGTGCGGTCGCGACGCCTACGGCCGCCCGCCGGCGCCCAGCGGGATCTCCCGGTCGACGACGAACGGCGTATCCTCCTCCCGCCGGATGATCGCGATCACCGTCAGGGTGAACGGGATCGCCGCCCACCCGGCGCGGAGCTCGCGCAGCAGCTCGTCGAGCGCCTCCCAGCCTCGCGCCTGGCCGAGGCTGAGGTGGGGGGTGAAGCCCTGGCCGACGCGGCTGGTGTCGTCGCAGTCGGGGACCGCCGCCGTGAGCGCGGCGTGGAGCCGCACGAGCGGCTCGGCGGGATGGGGCGCGGCCCAGATCGTGAAACGCTCGCGGCCGTGGGCGAAGGAGTCGAGCGCCGCGAGCGTGATCGCGAAGGGCTCGAGGCCGGCGCAGGCGCGGGCGAGCTCAGGCGTGACCGCGTCGAAGTCGGGCGGCGGCCGGAACGGGTAGAGCAGGGTGATGTGCGGCATCCACCGATGGAACTGGCGATCGTGCCTCGCGCGAATAGCCTGAAGGGGGGCCCAGAGATCTCGCGGGGGGATGGCCACGACGGCCGTCTGGTGGGTCTTCACGGGAGCACCTGGCGCACCGCGCAAGGGACACGACAAGGATGTCCCTGCGCAACTCCACGCAGACCGTCAAGGATGTTCGTGGGCTGAATTGTCAACGACGTGTTGAGGCTGTACCTACCCCCGAGGTCGCGCGTGGTCCCTTCTCGAGACCTGCCGACAACTTTATAGCCCTTTCGAGTGGGACGGCCCATGCCGGCTCGCACCAGCCGGTTCTCCTTGGCTCGCCACATGCGGGGCGGGGCTCGGCCCGAGGCCGGGCGCAAGTCCAAGGGGGCGCGCGCCGGCCACCGACGTGCTGCCGTGGCTGCCGCGGACGATTCGCTCTGGCCCGAGGCCGTGCTCGAGGCCTGGCGGACCGCGTACGCCGGTGAGCCGGTCCGCTTCGGCATCGACGAGGGCACTCTCGCGCCGTTCCTGGCCGCCCGCGGCTACCGCGTCGTCGAGCACCTGCCGCCCGCCGAGATGGAGCGGCGCTTCCTCACCCGCCCCGATGGCACCCTCGCCGGCCGCGTCGTCGCCCTCTTCGACCTCGTCCACGCGGCGATCACGCCCTGATCAGCTCGCGGTCGGACCCGCGAACCGCGGCATGAGCACGTGGTTCTCGAGGTGCACGTGCCGGAGCAGGTCGGTCTCGAGCTCCTGGAGCTCCTTCATGAGGGCGCGGTAGCTGCCGCAGCCCCACTCCGGGGTCGTGAAGTCGTCGGCGAGCGCGCGCATCCGCGCCAGCCGGGCGCCGACCGCCTGGTGCTCCTCGAACATGGCCCTGAGCTCGGCCGCCGCCGACGCGCGATCGGGTGCGCCCGCCATGAGCGCCGGGAACAGCACCGCCTCCTCGTGGTCGAGGTGAGGCTCGAGCTCGGTCACCAGCTCGAGCAGCTCGCCGTGGAGCCCCTCGAGCTTCGGGTTGTGCTCCCCGTGCACGCGCGCCACCTTGGCCAGGAGCGGGGTCACGAACGGCAGGGTGCGGCGCAGGTAGCCGTGGTGGCGATCGACGAGGCGCGCGACGAGCGCGGGGACCGAGAGCGCCTGCACGTCGTCGGTCGCGGGCGCGCCGCCGCGCTCGGCGATCGCGCGCTCGAGATCGGCGGTGATCACCGCCACCCGCGCGGGGCCGCTCGCGCATGCCTCGTCGAGCGTGACGTTGCCGTGGCAGCAGAAATCGATGTGGTGCTCCTGGAACACGCGCGCGCACTCGGAGTGCTCGATCACGATCTGCGCCACGGTCTTCGTGCGGTCGAGTGATGTCATGCGGTGGTTCCTCCGGCCTGGTGTGTTGCAGACGGCGTGCCAGGGGCGACGTCGCGGTGCGCCGCACGGGCTCCCTCGCGGACGCGACGCGTGCACGCCCGCGCCGCCCGGCCGCCACCGACAGGTCGGTGCGCGCGCAACCACCTGCCGGTGGCGCACCCAAATACCGTGGCAACCACGCGCCGGCGTCGCGGACTTGCGCGCGTGCCGCCCGGGCCGAATGTTGCCCTCATGGCGACGACGGATCCGCCGCGGCGCCCGGTGCTGATCTGGGACGGGGGCTGTGGCTTCTGTGCGCGCTGGATCGCGCGCTGGCGCGTCCTCACCGGCGAGGCCGTGGAGTACCTGCCCGCCGCCGAGGCGACGCGGCGCTTCCCGGCGCTGCCGCGCGCGCGGCTGGACGAGGCCCGGCTGCCGGCCGGCGCCCCCGCGCGCGCCTCGCGGCCGGGGCTGCTCGCCGCCCCGCTCGGCGCCGGGCTCCTCGCGCTCAGCGCGATCCCGCTCGCGGCCGCGTGCGGGGTGGACGTCCGCTGGCCGGCGCCCCTGCTGCGGCTGCACCGCCGGCTGGGCGCGCTGCAGTGCGCCAACGCCTACGGCCTGTTCGCGGTGATGACCACCGACCGGCCCGAGCTCATCATCGAGGGCAGCGACGACGGCGAGCAGTGGCAGGCCTACGAGCTCCCGTGGAAGCCCGGCGATCCGCGGCGCCGCCCGCGCTTCACCGGCCTGCACATGCCGCGGCTCGACTGGCAGCTCTGGTTCGCCGCGCTGCACCCGATGTCGCAGGAGCGGTGGTTGACGCCGCTCCTCGCGCGGTTGCTCGAGGGCTCGCCCGAGGTGCTCGCGCTCTTCGGGCACAACCCCTTCCCGGACCGGCCGCCGCGCTACCTGCGCGTGCGCGTGTACCGCTATCGCTTCGCCTCGCCGGCGGAGCACCGCCGTACCGGGGCGTGGTGGACGCGCGAGCTCGCGGGGGACCTGCTCCCCGCCGTGACGCTCGGCCGCGGCCGCTGACGTCCCCCACGACGACCGGGAGCGCACCGGGCCGGTGGCGGCGCCCATCGCCCGCCCGTGAGCCACGTCGGCGCGCCGACCGACATCTATCGGGCGTGGTCGAGCGGTATGACGATAGACGCCACGCCGGGCGCGTGCTGGCGTCGCAGCTGGGCGGATACGCCGGACGCGCGGACGTGACGGTCCTCGCGTTGCCGCGCGGCGGCGTGCCCGTCGCCCTCGAGGTGGCGCGCGCGCTGGCCGCGCCGCTCGACGTGCTCGCCGTGCGGAAGCTGGGCGTCCCCCAGCAGCCGGAGCTGGCGATGGGGGCGCTGGCGAGCGGGGGCGTGGTGTTCATCGATGACGGGCTCGTGTCCCGGCTCGGCATCTCGCGGAGCGAGGTGGCGGCGACCGCCGCGGCCGCCGCCAGGGCGCTGTCGCGCGCCGAGCGGGCCTACCGCGGCCGGCGCCCGCCGCTCGCCATCACCGGCCGGACCGTGATCCTCGTCGACGACGGCCTGGCGACCGGGGCCACCATGCGGGCGGCCGTGGCGGCCGCGCGGCGTCGCGGGGCGGCGCAGGTCGTGGTCGCCGTGCCCGTGGCGCCGCCCGAGACCTGCGCGGAGCTGGGGCGCCTCGCGGACGACGTGGTGTGCCCGGCGACGCCGCCGCTGTTCCTCTCGGTGGGCCAGTGGTACGCGGACTTCTCGCCGACCACCGACGAGGAGGTCGCGGAGCTGCTGCAGGCGGCGGCGCCGCCGCGGGCGGGCGCCGGCGAGGAGGCGGAGATGACGTCGGACGAGCGCGAGGTGGCGATCACGGTCGCGGAGGGTCTGACGCTCGATGGGACCCTGACCGTGCCGGCCGGGGCGGCGGGTGTGGTGCTCTTCGCTCACGGGAGCGGCAGCAGCCGGCACAGCCCGCGCAACCGCTTCGTGGCGGCGGCCCTGCACGAGGCCGGGCTCGGTACGCTCCTCTTCGACCTGCTCACCACGACGGAGGAGGAGGCCGAGGCCCTGACGGGGCACCTGCGGTTCGACATCGAGCTGCTCACGGAGCGCCTCGTCGGCGCGACGGGGTGGCTCGCGGGCGAGCCGTCGGTGGGGTCGCTGCCGCTCGGCTACTTCGGCGCCAGCACCGGCGCGGCGGCGGCGCTGGCGGCGGCGGCGCGCCAGCCGGAGCGGGTCGGCGCGGTCGTGTCGCGGGGCGGCCGGCCGGACCTCGCGCCGCGGGACCTGCCCGACGTGCGCGCGCCGACGCTGCTCATCGTGGGCGGCGCCGACACCCCGGTCATCGACATGAACCAGACGGCGCTGCGGCTGCTGACGTGCGAGAAGCGCCTCACCATCGTGCCCGGCGCGACTCACCTCTTCGAGGAGCCCGGCGCGCTCGAGCGGGTCGCGGAGCTGGCCGCCGAGTGGTTCGGCCGGCACCTCGGGCGCCCCCTCGGGGCGGCCGCGTCGGCGTGAGCCCCGCCCGCGGCGCGCGTCACGCGCCCGCGGTCGCGTACTGCTTGAGCTTGCGGTACAGCGTGGCGGCGCCGATCTGGAGCTGCTCGGCCGCCTTGGCCTTGTTGCCGTCGTTCGCGCGCAGGACCGCCAGGATGTAGTCGCGCTCGATCTCCTCGAGCGGGCGCACGGCGCCGGGCGCGTAGGCGCCGGGGAGCGCCAGCCCGACCTCGTCCGGCAGGTCCGCCAGATCGATGCGCGCGCCGGTCGCGAGCACGACGGCGCGCTCGACGGCGTTCTCCAGCTCGCGGACGTTCCCCGGCCAGCCGTAGCGCACGAGCTGGTTCGCCGCCCGGGGCGTGAAGCCCGTGACCTTGCGGCCCATCCGGGCCGCCGCGTCGGCGAGGACCGTGCGCGCGAGCGGCAGGACGTCCTCGCGCCGGTCGCGCAGCGGCGGCACGCGGAGCTCGACCACGCGCAGGCGGTAGTAGAGGTCCTGCCGGAAGCGCGCGGCGTGCACCTCGGCGGCGAGGTCGCGGTTCGTCGCCGCGAGCACCCGGACGTTGATCCGCCGGCTCGCGTTCTCGCCGACCCGCCGCACCTCGCGCTCCTGGAGCGCCCGCAGGAGCTTCACCTGCATCGCCGGCGGCACCTCGCCGATCTCGTCGAGCAGCAGCGTGCCGCCGTTCGCCGCCTCGAACAGCCCGGGCCGATCCTGCGCCGCGCCGGTGAACGCGCCCCGGGCGTGCCCGAAGAGCTCCGACTCGAGCAGCGTGTCGGGCACGGCGCCGCAGTTGACCGCGACGAAGGGCCCGGCGGTGCGCGGCGACTCCTCGTGGATGAGGCGCGCCACGCGCTCCTTGCCGACGCCGCTCTCGCCCGTGATGAGGATGGTCGAATCGACCTTGGCCACGCGCCGGGCGAGGTCGAGGATCCGCTGCATGGCCGCGCTCTGGGCGACGAGCCCCGAGGCGTCGGGCGCGGCGCGGGCGGTGCGTTCCAAGGCCTGACGGCGCGTGCGCAGGCGGCGCTCGACCCGCTTGAGCTCGCTCGTGACGTGGCCGAGGGACGCCTCCAGGCACGCCGTCTCGTAGAAGGGCAGGTGCGACGTGATGGCGTCGCCCCAGTCCTCGCGCCGGCGGCCCCGGACGTGGCACACGGCGTCGCCGCGGCCGCGGCAGCGGTCCTCGAGGAAGTAGATCTCGTGGCCATGGCAGCAGGACATGTAGCCGCTGGCGAACCCGCACAGGGTCCAGCAGACCGGCTCGTCGGCGCGGCCGAGGTGCAGCAGGTGCTGCTCGGCCTCGTACGACTCGTGCCAGATCGCCTCGGCGAAGTGCTCCGCGTCGACGCCCTCGTCGGCGGCCGGCTCGACGAGGACCAGGCCGTGCAGCATGTGCAGGCGGCCGCCGGCCTCCTGCCACTCGAGCTCGTCGTCCCACGGGAACCCGTGGCGCAGGCTCTCGGCCATGCGCCAGCCGTGGGCGTAGCCGAACCGGGTCAGCACGCCGCGGGCGCCGGTGACGCCGAGCGTCTCGATCAGGTGCTGGCGCAGGAGGCCGAGCGCCACCGCGTCGAAGAGGAGCGCGCGCTCGCCGGCGAACCGCATGACGCCGCCGTGCGGCTCGAAGTGCAGGAGCTCCCTCAGGTCCAGGTCCGCCGCGCGCATCGCGCCCTCTCTTTCTGAGAGGCAACCATGTCATTTTGAGAGAAGCGGCGCCACCCGGAATCGCCAACGCCCCGTGATCACGGGCCTCGACGGCTGGCCCGCCGATTGCTTTGTCCCTCGCTCGAAGCCCGATGGGCTGGAACCAAGGAGCACGGCAATGGCACACGAAGAGTGGCAGATCGACAGCAGTCACTCCGGGATTCACTTCTCGGTGCGGCACATGGTGGTGGCGAAGGTCCGCGGGCAGTTCGCCCGCTGGAGCGGCACCCTGGTCGCGCCCGACGGCGACCTCGGCCGCGCGACGGTGAGCGTCGTCATCGACGCCACCAGCATCGACACGGGGGTCGCCGACCGCGACGCGCACCTCAAGTCGGCCGACTTCTTCGACGTCGCGCGCTACCCGGAGATCACCTTCACCGGCACGCGGGTCGAGCCGCTCGGTCACGATCGGCTGCGCGTCGGCGGGGAGCTGACCATCCGCGGCGTCACGCGCCCGGTGGCGCTCGAGGTCGAGGTCGCCGGCCGCACCATCGACCCCTGGGGCCACGAGCGCGCCGGCTTTGCCGCGAAGACCTCGCTCGAGCGGAAGGACTTCGGCCTCACGTGGAACCAGCTCCTCGAGGCGGGCGGCGTCGTCGTCGGCGACCGCGTGGACATCGAGATCGACATCGAGGCCGTGCGGCAGACCGCCGCGCAGGCCGCGTGACCCGCGTACCCGAAAGGAACCGACCATGAGCACCTCGCAACGTCTTGGCTCTCTCGCCGCGCGCCTCGCGCTCGCGGCCATCTTCATCGTCTCGGGCGCCGGCAAGCTCGCCGGCCTCGCCGGCACCGCCGGCTTCATCGGCTCGAAGGGGCTGCCGGCGCCGCTGCTCCTCGCGGCGCTCGCCGGCATCGTCGAGCTCGTCGGCGGCATGCTGCTCGCGGCCGGTCTGCGCGCGAAGTGGGCCGCCGCCGCGCTGGCGCTCTTCCTCGTGCCCGCGACCGCGCTGTTCCACAACCCGGCCGGGCTCAGCGGGATGGAGGCGCAGATGCAGCTGATCCAGCTGTTCAAGAACCTCGCCATCATCGGCGGGCTCCTCGCCGTCGTGACCTACGGCGCGGGGGCGCTGTCGCTCGACGCCGTGCTCGGGCGCGGGCGGCGGCGCGCCGGCCGCGTTGACGAGGCCCGCCAAGCGGCGTAACAGTCAAGGGGCGATGGCCTACTGCCGGATGGTCTCGTCCCAGCCGCTGCCCGACGGCGCCTTCAGCCTCTGCTTCTACCAGGTGGACCCGCACGTGCTCGCGCAGGACGTCGCGGTCTTCTTCGCTCAGCTCCAGTACAAGTTCGAGGGTGGGACGCCGATGCGCTCGAGCTGGGGCGTGGGCGACGACACCGCGCGCGTCCTCTTCGGCGCGTTCGTCAAGCGCTACCAGTTCACCATCTCCATCGATCCGCAGCCCGGGTCGCCCTACGTCTGGCTGCGCCTCGCGAAGGGCATCTCGGGCGCCGCGGGCGGCCTCATCGGCTACTCGCAGATGAACACCGAGACCCAGCGGGTCATCGGCCTCATCCAGCACTTCTTCTCGACCTAGGAGCCTGTCGCGCATAGAGTCGCACCGAGACCAGTAGCCCGAGCCAGCGGGTCCGGTTCCGCTTCACGTCGGTCTCGGTCTCGGTCTCGGTCTCGGCGTCGGCGTCGGCGTCGGCGTCGGCTCGGTCTCGGTCTCGGCGTCCGGCCCGGTCCGGGGCCGCTGCCGCCCGGGCTCGGCCTGCGGGGCGAGCGGCGCGCCAGCCGCCGGAGCGTCTGGCACGTCGCTCGCTGCCCTACGGCCTCGACGTCACGGCCGCG
>DASXVK010000765.1:0-2091 GCA_036504295.1 Polyangia bacterium | reverse complement strand
GGGCGATTTCGTCGCGGCGGCCGGCGCCAAGGATGCGGCGGCCCGCCGGAGCGCGCTCGATGCGCTCGCGGCCACGGCGCGCGACAAGCACCGCGAGCGCGCGGACCGCGTCGCCGCCGAGCTCGTCACGGCATACGACGACGACCGCCTCGCCGTCGCGCGCCGGGTCGTCGCCTCGGAGTGGTCCTTCGGCCAGCCGGCGCCCGCGGACGCCGACGCGCGCAGCGTGGACGCGCCGCTGCGCCTCGCGCTGCCGGGCGGGCGCACGCTCGAGGTCCGCGGCCGCGTCGACCGCGTGGACCTCGCGGCCGGGCGGGCCGACGCCGCCGTCGGCGACTACAAGACCGGCAGCCCCAAGGGGCGGCCCAGCGTGCTGGCGGAGGTCGGCGCGGGGCTGCACCTGCAGCTCCCGCTCTATGCGCTCGCCGTGGAGCAACTCCTCGCCGGGCGCGACGGCGTCCCGGACGAGCTGCGCACCGTGGTCGGTCGCCTCCACTTCGTGCGGGCCTCGAAGGAGGTCCCGGTGCCGCTCGAGCCGGGCGTCGCGCCCGTCTATGTCCCGGACGAGGCCCCGGACGACGACCCGGTCGGCCTGCGCGACGTCATCCTCGAGCACCTGGCCCACTCCGTCCGCCGGCTCGAGACCGGCTGTCTCCCGCTGCTGCCGCGCCGCTGTCCGGCGGAGGACGGCAAGGGCTTCTGCCACGTCGCCACGGTCTGCAACCGCCGCGGCGACGCCCGCGACGCGTTCCGCGACGACGATCCGCAGCCGCTCTTCACCAGACCACCCAGGGACACCGCGAAGAAGACGCCCGCGCTGCCGCCCCTCGCGTACGCGCCGGCCGCCCCGGTCGCGGAGCCGCCGACCGCGGCCGCGGGCCGGGCGCAGCACGAGGCGGGCCTCGCGAAGGCGCGGGACCTCGGGCGCGACGTGATCCTCTCGGCGGGGGCGGGCTCGGGCAAGACCCGGTCGCTGGTGACGCGGCACATCGCCGCGCTCGAGGCGGGCTGCGATCCGGAGCACATCCTGTGCATCACGTTCACGCGCAAGGCCGCGGCCGAGATGCGCGCGCGCATCCGCGAGGCCCTGCTCGACCTCGACCGCACGACCCATCGCGAGGAGGACCTGCGGCGCTGGATCGGCGCGCTCGCGGCCGCCCCCATTCACACCATCGACGCCTTCGCGAGCCTCATCGTGCGTGAGCTCGGGGGCGAGGAGGTGGCGGTGAGCGAGGGCGTGGGGGACTACGCCGCCGAGTTCGTCGCGGAGCGGCTCGCCGCGGCCGCGGCGGCGCCGTCGCGCGAGCTCGCCGTGCTGCTGAAGGCGCTGCCGCTCGCGACCGTGAAGCAGGTGCTCCACGGCCTCCTCGGCCAGGAGCGGGCGCTCGCGGAGGTGGGCAAGGTCACGGCCGCCGGCATCCGCGCCGGCTGGGAGGCGGAGGCCGAGCGGCTCTCGCCCGGCTTCGACGCCGCGCTCGGCGCGCTCGCGAAGAAGGTGAAGGCGGCCGCCCGGCGCGCGGTCGGCGACGAGAACGCGCGCGAGATGCTCACCGACATCGAGGCCGCGCTCGCGGCGGTCGCGGCGGCGCGCGCGAAGCACGGGCTCATCGCGGCGCTCTGGGCGCTGCGCGGCCAGGACACCCGGAGGTTCAAGCTCACCGGCGAGCCCGACGCGGTCCGTACCGCGTTCAAGGCCTTCCGCAACGGTGCCGCCCGGACCTGGTTCGAGCACGTCGCGAAGCGCCTCGCCGGGGCCGAGAGCCCGGGAGACGTCGCCGCACAGCTCCAGAAGGAAGCCGGCATCGCGCGCGCCGCGCTCGCGGTGGCGCAGGGCTGGCTGCCGGACTTCGTCGCGGGGCGAGCGGCGCGCGGGCTGCAGACCTTCGGCGACGTGCTGCGACGCGCGACCGAGCTCGTCGAGACCGCCGCGCCGGCCGATCTCGCCGCGCGTTTCCCGTTCCGCCACCTCCTCGTCGACGAGTTTCAGGACACCGATGAGGGGCAGATGCGCCTCATCGGCGGCGTGCAGGCCCGGCTGCGGCAGGCGTCCGGCCGCACGGGCCCGGGGTGCCGGCTCTTCGTCGTCGGCGA
>DASXVK010000764.1:0-2033 GCA_036504295.1 Polyangia bacterium | reverse complement strand
GAGTCGATCCTGCGCGACGTGCTCAAGGTGCACCCGCTGGCCATCGAGGACTGCCTCTCGCCGCGGGAGCAGCCGAAGGTCGACGACTACGGCGACTACCTGTACCTGGTCTCGCACGGCGTCATGTCGGACCAGGGCGAGGCGCTCTACCGCTCCGTCGAGCTCGACGCCGTCGTCGGCGCGCGCTTCATCGTCACCTTCCACATCGCCGAGTCCCGCAGCGTCGCCGAGACGCAGGCGAGCGCCGCGCGCTCCGGCTACCCGCTGCGGCGCGGGCCCGCCGCCGTGCTGCACGAGATCCTCGACCGCCAGATCGACCACTACTGGCCGGTGCTCGAGGAGGTCGAGGGCCGCCTCGACGCGATCGAGGACGCCCTCTTCGCGCGGCCGCGCCAGGCGCTGCTCGAGGAGATCCTGGCGCTCAAGCGCGCCACCCTGTCGCTCCGGCGCTCGCTCATCAAGCAGCGGGACGTGGTGCACCGGCTCGCGCGGCGGGAGTTCCCGCTCATCCCGGACGCCGACGCGTGGATGTTCCGTGACGTCGAGGACCACGTGGTCCGCGGCGCCGACCTCCTCGAGAACTACCGCGAGCTCCTCGCCGGCGCCGTCGAGGTGTACCTCTCGGTCACCTCGCAGCGCCTCAACGAGGTCGTCAAGGTCCTCACGATCCTCTCGACGATCATCCTGCCGATGTCGCTCATCGCCAGCATCTACGGCATGAACTTCCGCCACATGCCGGAGCTGGAGTGGCGCCACGGCTACCACGTGGCGCTCGGCCTGATGGCCCTCGTCGCGGTCGTGCTCCTCGGCATCTTCTGGCACCGCGGGTGGTTGGGCTCGGGCCGGAAGCCGCCCCGGCCGCCGCGCATCGAGGTGGGCGCGGCGGAGGCGCGGCTCGGCGCCGAGGCGCGGCAGCGCCTGCGGGCGAAGCGGCGGAGCTGAGGTGCAGGGACGCGGCCGCGCGCGGGCGCAGTGGCTCTACCTGCGGGCGGTGGCGCGGGAGTTCCGCTACTCGCTCGTCACGTTCGCGACCCTGCTCGTCCTCGGCACCGTCCTGTTCCGCGTGACGCCGCTCGCCGACGTGCCCCGGCCGGACCTGGCGTCGTCGCTCTACGGCACGCTCGCCCTCTTCGGCCTCGGCCAGCCGTACAACTTCCCCGCGGCGTGGTACCTGCGCCTGCTGTACCTGCTCTACCCGGCCATCGGCATCGGCGTCGTCGTGCAGGCGGTCGTGCGCTTCGGGTTCCTGGCGGTCTCGAAGCAGAACAACGAGAAGGAGTGGATCCGCGTGCTCGCGTCGACCTTCCGCCACCACATCATCCTCTGCGGCCTCGGCAACGTGGGCATCCGCGTCCTGCAGCGGCTCCTCTCCTACCACATGGAGGTGGTCGCGATCGAGAAGGACCCGGCCGGGCCGCACGTGGCCACGGCGAAGGCGCTCGGCGTGCCGGTCCTCATCGCCGACGTCAAGCAGGACGAGAGCCTGGTGCAGGCGGGCATCGCCCGCGCGCGGGCCATCGTCATCGCCACGAACGACGACCTCGCGAACCTCGAGGTGGCCCTCGACGCGCGGCGGATGAACCCCGAGATCCAGGTGGTCATGCGCATGTTCGACCAGGACATCGCCGCCAAGATCGGCGAGGCGTTCGGCTTCGAGCGCACCTTCTCGACCGCGTCGCTGGCCGCGCCCGCGGTGGCCGCGCTCGCGCTCGAGGGCAAGGTGCTCGGCTCCTGCGACGTCGGCACCCGCTCGTACATCACCGCCGAGGTGACCGTCGGCGCCGGCTCCCGGCTGTGCGGCCGGGAGGTGCGCAGCTTCCACCACGAGTACAACGCCTGGGTCGTGGCCCGCCGGCGCGGCGACGACTACGAGCACCACCCGGACGGCGCGGTCATCGTGGGCGAGGGCGACGTGCTGGTCTTCGAGGCGACGCTCGACGACCTGCACCGCCTCAACGACGACGCGCGCGCCGCCCGCGGGCGCCAGGCGGGCTAGCGCCTCACCTCGGCGGCGGCTCCTTGACCACCCGCGC
>DASXVK010000763.1:0-8437 GCA_036504295.1 Polyangia bacterium | reverse complement strand
GGAAAAGCCGCGCGAGCCTCCCCCCACCGCGCGCCGCGCCGCGCGGAGAAAAGCCCTGATCCGCTGCGGGCGAGCCTCGGTTCATGTCCAACTTGTGACCGGGGCCCCCGCCGTTGACAATGGCGGCCGACCGGCGTCGGGGTTTGCGCTATTATCCCGGCCCGTGGACCGCGTCACCATCGAGACCCCGGAGCGCGTCGCGCTCGAGTACGAGCTGGCCGGGCTCGGGTCGCGGTTCGCCGCCCTGCTCGTGGACGGCCTGATCCAGAGCGCCCTCGGCGCGCTGCTCCTCGCCGGCCTCGTCCTGCTGGGCGCGCTGTCATGCGACCCGGTGCTCGGCGCCATGGACCGCCACGCCCGCGGCGAGCCCGACGCCTTCGCCGCCCTCGCCGCCGGCCGCGTGCTCCTCGTCGGCGGCGGCGCGCTCACCCTGGTGCAAGTCGGCTATCACGCGCTCTTCGAGGGGCTGCGCGACGGCCAGACGCCGGGCAAGCGGCTGCTCGGCATCCGCGTGGTCCAGGAGGGTGGGCTGCGGCTCCGCCCGAGCGCCGCCCTGGTCCGCAACCTCCTGCGCCCGCTGGACTTCCTCCCCGTCTGCTTCGGTCTCGGCGCCGTGCTGGCCCTGCTCACGGCCCGCGGCCAGCGGCTCGGCGACCTCGCCGCGCACACGCTGGTGGTCCGCGAGCGGGCGGCGGCCGGCGCGGTGGCGCTGGCGCCGCTCGACGCGCCCGCGACCACGCCCGCCACGGGGGCGCTCAGCCCCGACGAGGCGGCGCTCGTCCGCGGGTTCCTCGACCGGCGCGACGGCTTCGACGCCCCCGCGCGCGTCCGCCTGGCCGGGCGCCTGGCCCACGGGTTGCGGCGCCGCCACGGCGACCTCGGCCAGCCCGCGCTCGAGCCCGAGGGGTACCTCGAACGGCTCGCCGCCGAGAGGCGCGCATGACCGCCGCCGCCTTCCAGCGCCGCCATCAGGACGCCTGGAACGCGCTCGCGCGCCTCACCGAGCGGCTCGCCGCCGGCGGCCCCGGCGCCCTCGCCCCGGCCGAGGTCGTCGAGCTCGCGCGCCTGTACCGCCAGGCGACCTCCGACCTGGCGAAGGCGCGCACCGTGGGCCTGCCCGAGGCGCCGCTGCGCTGGCTGAACGAGCTGTGCGCCCGCGCGCGCGGCGTGATCTACGTCGGCCCGCGCCTGCGGGCCCGCACCGTGCGCGGCTTCGTCCTCGGCCGCCTCCCCGCGCTCCTGCGCGCCCACGCCGGCCCGGTCGCGCTCGCCGCCGGCCTCTTCGCCGCGGCCGGCGCCCTCGGCTTCGCCGCCGCGGCGCGCGACCCGTCGCTCGCCCGGGTGCTGGCCCCCGCCGGCGGGGCCGAGCTCACCAGCGGCGGCTTCGCCGTCCTCGCGCTGCGCGCCGTGCTCGGCGGGCTCGCGCTGGGGGTCGGCGCGCTCGTCGCCCTCGCGCTCGGCGGCGCCGCCGCGGGCGCCACCGTGGCGCTCGCCCCCGACGCCGGGGCGCTCCTCGGCGCCGTCGCGCCGCACGCGCCGCTCGCCCTGCTCGGCGCCGCCGTCGCCGGCGCGGCCGCCCTGCGCACCGGGTGGCGGCTCGTGGCCCCCGGCGCCGCCCCGCGCCGCGAGGCCGTGGCGGTCGCCGCCGCGGACGGCGCCGTCCTGCTCCTCGTCGCCGCCGCCATGCTCGCCGGCGCGCTCGCCCTCGAGCTCCTCGTGTCGACCCGCGCCCTGCCCACCGGCCTCAAGGCCGCGGCCGGCGCCCTCGGCCTGCTTGCGCCGCTGGTCTACGCCGGCGTCGGGAGACGCAGCCATGCGTGAACACCTGCGGAAGCTCCGCAGCTACATGAGCGACGCCGACCTCGCCTCGGAGCAGGGCAAGGCGATGGCCTGGCCGCTCTATCTGTGGCGCCTCGTGGGCCACGTCTGGCGGCAGTGGGCGCGCGACCGCTGCCCCTCGCAGGCCTCCGCGCTCTCGTTCGAGACCGCGCTCTCGCTCGTGCCCAGCCTCGCCGTCGCCTTCGCCCTCCTCAAGGCCACCGGCGCCCTCGAGGCGCGCTCGGCGCTCGTCGAGTTCATCTCGACCAACCTCTTCCCCGTCTTCGGCGAGAGGATCTCGGTCTTCCTGGTCCAGTTCTCGGACAACATCAACGCCGGGGTCCTCGGCGGCCTCGGCACCGGCTTCACGCTCGGCATCGCCTACTTCGTGTTCCACGAGCTCGAGCACACGCTCAACGACATCTGGCGCGTCACGGCCCGCCGCAGCCTCGTCAACAAGTTCGTCATCTTCTACACGCTCATCACGCTCGTCCCGATGCTGATCGGGCTGTCGCTCTATCACACGGCGCATTACTGGAAGTCCGGCCGCGGCGTCGTCGGTTGGGTCCTGCCCATCCTCCTCGTCTGGGTGGCGCTCACGCTCGCGAACCGGCTGCTGCCGCGGGCGCGGGTGCAGTGGCGCTCGGCGGCCATCGGCGCGCTCGTCTCCGCCATCCTCTTCGAGGCGATGAAGCGCGGCTTCGCGCTCTACCTGAGTGACATCGTCTTCCGCCGCTACACGAACATCTACGGCGCCCTCGCCCTGCTCCCGCTGCTGCTCATGTGGATCTACGCCACGTGGGTGGTCGTGCTGCTCGGCTCGGAGGTCACCTACGCGGTGCAGAACCTGCACAGCCTCGAGGTCCTGGAGCGGCGCCGCCGGGGCAACGGCCCGGAGGACCACGTCAACGGCGTGGTCGCCGCCCGCGTCCTCTACGCCATCGGCCGCGCCTTCCGGGCGGGGCAGAAGACGACGACCAAGCTGTCGCTCGCCGAACGGTTCGAGGTCCCGCAGGAGGTGATCATCGGCGTCATCGAGCGGCTCAAGCGGGCCGACCTCGTGCTCGAGGTGGAGGGGGACGTGTCCGGCTACATGCTGGCGCGACCACCGGAGGAGATCACGATCGAGCAGGCGTTCGAGCCCTTCCAGGCCGCCGACGTGCGGCCGGGCACCGAGGCCGCCGAGAAGCTGAACCAGGTCCTGCGCGAGATCGAGGCGGCCCGGCGCGGCATGACCGAGAGCGTCACCTTCGCGGACCTGCTCGCGGCCGAGGCCCAGGACGCGCCGCGCCCCGGCGCCAGCCACTCGGCCGCGTGATGCGGCCCGCGGGCAGCGGGGTGCATCCGAGTAGCATGGCGGAGGGCAGCGGACCCGCGGGGACTGCGCCGGCGAAGCGCGGCCTCGTCCTGGTCAACACCGGGAACGGCAAGGGCAAGACCACGGCCGCCCTGGGCACCGCGCTGCGCACCGTCGGCTACGGCCGCAAGGTGCTCATCATCCAGTTCATCAAGGGCACCTGGCACTACGGCGAGATCGAGGCGCTGGCACGGCTGCCCGAGATCACCCTCGTGCGCGCCGGCAAGGGCTTCTACAAGATCGTCGACGACCATTTCCCCGAGGAGGTCCACCGCGCCGCGGCGCGCGAGGGCCTGGAGCTGGCGCGGCGAAGCATCGCCGCGAACGAGCACGCCCTCGTCATCCTCGACGAGATCAACGTGGCGGTCGCGGTCGGCCTGCTCGAGGTCGCCGACGTCCTCGCCCTCCTCGACCTCAAGCCCCCCGAGATGAGCCTCATCCTCACCGGCCGCGACGCCCACCCCGAGGTCATCGCGCGCGCCGACACGGTCACCGAGATGCGCGAGATCAAGCACCCGTACCAGAAGGGGATCCTGGCCCAGAAGGGCATCGACTACTAGTCGCGTCTCTTCTTCTCCGTCGCCGTAACGTCTCGGTGTAAGATCAGCGAGGCACGTGCGCCCGCGACGTGCGGCCCGCGCGCCGTGACCGAGAGCCGCGAGGTGGCGCCAGCTCAACCTGCTCCACTGCGCGGCGGGCGGGCGATCTCTTCGTCGTGGGCACGCCCGCGACGATCGTCCACCTCACCCGCACCTGCGCCGCCACCGAGACCGACTGCGCCGACGGCAAGGATGACGATTGCAACGGCCTCGTCGACTGCCGCGACCCGGCCTGCGCCACGAGCCCGGCGTGCACCTCCGGCGGACCCTGCCAGGGCGCCACGCCCCTCGCGTGCAACTCGACCGTCACCGGCTCGACCGACGGCGGCCCGACCCGGCTCGCGCGCTATGCGTGCGACCCGTGGCTCGAGCTCGGCGCGGAGGCCTACTACCGGCTCACCCCGACCGCGAGCGGTCAGGTGACGGCGAAGCTGTCCGGCCTCGGGACCGACCTCGACCTCGTCGTCCTGCGCGCCACGGCCTCGGGCGCCTGCGACCCCACGAGCGGCGGGTGCCTGGCGTCGAGCTCGACGAGCGGCCCCGAGCAGGTGACCTTCACGGTGACCGCCGCCCAGCCCTACTATCTCGTCGTCGACGGCTACAACGGGGCGAGCGGGGCCTTCACGCTGCAGGTGACCTGCCCTTGACCTCGATCCGCGCCGGCGTGTGATACGCTGCCCGGGCGCGTGTCCGAACGCAGGAGGCTGCCGATGCCGCCGTCCACCCGGTCGCTGCCCGCGGGCGTGGAGACCCTCCTCGGCCGCGCCGCCGTCGACGCGGCGCTCGCCGCGCGGCTGCTCGCGGAGCGCGACGGCGCCGCGGCCGCGGCCGGCGTGGCGCTCACGCCGAGCGAGCGGGCGCTCCTGCGCGCGACGCCGGCGGCGCAGCTCGAGCGCATGATCGCCCGGCTGCGCCCGCCGCTCGAGCGGCGCGAGTTCCTGCGCCGCGCGGGCGGCGGCGCGGTGCTCCTGCTGGGCGGCGCGGCGCTCGGCGCGGGCCTCGGCCCGGCGCCCGCCCGGGCGACCCCGCCGCAGCGCCCGATGCCGCCCGCCGGCATTCGCCCAGCCCTGCCCTGGTTCGAGGGCGAGGTCGAGCTCGTCCGCTACCGCACGCTGGCCGGGCCCGGCCGCGCCCTGCCGGACGAGACGATCGAGCGCGACCTCGCCGTCCGGGGGGTGCGCGGGCTGCCCCGCCACTACGAGGGCACGCTCAAGGCCCGGCTCGAGGTCGACCGCGAGGGCCGCGTGACCAGGACGACGGCCTTTGCCCCCGGCGCGAGCGGCGCCGCGATCGAGGAGCTCAAGCTCGCCCTCGCGCGCACGACGTTCCGGCCGGCGCGCGAGCGCACCACGCTCGCCTTCGATGTCGAGCTGTCGCCGCGCCGGCCCGCCCGGCCCTGGTCCGGCGCGCTCGAGGTGGGCGAGCTCGACGTCATCGGCACGCCGGTCGAGCCGGTGCGCCGGGGGGTGCGCGGCGTGGTCCCGCGCGCCCTCGCCTTCATCGTCGCGCGCCAGGGCCGCGACCGGCCCCACGCCGGCAAGGTGCGATACACCTTCCGCATCGACCCGGCCGGGGTCCCCGAGGAGCCGCAGCTCACGAGGAACACGACCCTGGTCCACCACGTCGCGATGTCGCTGCGGCAGCTCTTCGCCGACCTGCGCTTCCCGAAGGCGGTGGCGTGGCGCTGGTGCCGCGTCACGCTCGTGCTGCCGCCGGCCGAGCACGAAGCCGACCGGCGCAGCCGCTGAGGCCGCGGCCACCCCTTGACGCGCCCCCCGGCGCAGCGCGACTCTTCCTGCATGAGCGCCGAGATGCGGGCCCCGGCGGTCGCGGGGCGGTTCTACCCGGCGGACGAGCAGTCGCTGCGCTCGCAGGTCGCCCAGTTCACGGGCGCGGCCGGGGCCGGCGAGCGGTGCCTGGGCCTGATGGCCCCCCACGCCGGGTACATGTACTCGGGCGCGGTCGCGGGGGAGACATACGCCCGGGTACGGGTCCCGGACCGGGCCATCGTGCTGTCGCCCAACCACACCGGACGGGGCGTCCGCGGCGCCATCTGGCCGGCGGGGGCGTGGCGCCTGCCTGGCAGCGAGGTCGCGGTGGACGACGACCTGCGGGACCGGCTCCTGGCCGCCTCGCCGCTGCTCCAGCCCGACCGGCGCGCCCACGAGCGCGAGCACTCGCTCGAGGTGCAGCTCCCGTTCCTGCAGGCACGCAACCCGGCGGTCCGCATCGCCGCGCTCACCCTGGCCGGGCTCGAGCAGGCGGAGTGCCTGGCGCTCGGCCGCGCCATCGCGACGGTCGTGCGGGCCCTCGGGGGGGACGTCCTGCTCTGCGCCTCGAGCGACATGTCGCACTACATCCCGGCGCGGGCGGCCGCCGAGCGTGACCACCGCGCCCTGGACCGCCTGCTCGCGCTGGACCCGGCCGGCCTCTTCCAGGTGGTCGAGCGCGAAGAGATCTCGATGTGCGGCTTCATCCCGGCCACCGTCATGCTCGCGGCCGCGGTGGAGCTGGGCGCGCGCACGGCCGAGGTCATCCGCTACGCCAGCTCCGGCGACGTGTCGGGCGACTACGACTCGGTGGTCGGGTACGCCGGGGTCATCGTCCGCTGATCGGGCCGCGCGCACCTGACCGGAAGATCACAACATTCAAGCGCGAGCCTGCTCACGTTGGCGCGGCCCGGGTTCGCGCGAATGGATTTCGCTATATAAGCGGGGTGCCCCGCGCAGGTTCAAGTGCCGGTTGAGACCTGCCACTCGATATCTTTGAACTTGCTGGTATTTCGATCCCAGACACGGCGCGTGATGCGGGCCGGGCGCCCGCGCTCGATGTGGTACACGTGATACTGTGCGGCCCGGTCCGGGCGCTCGTCCGCGTACGAGCCGGAGGCCACGCCGATGATGGGGATGGGCCCATCGCGCCCCGGGGTCTCGGCGCGCTCGGCCCGATGGTCATGGCCGTGCACGACCAGCTCCGCCCCCGCGCGCGCCAGCATGCGCAGCAGGGCGCCGCGGTCCCGTAGGTGCCGCACGAAGAGGCCGTGGTGCACGACCGGCGGGTGGTGTACGAGCACCAGGCGGAAGCGCTCCCGGACGTCCGGCTGGGTGAGGAGCGCCTCGGCCGCCGCGATCTGGCGCGGGCCGAGCAGCCCGTCCGCGAAGCCGAGCGGCGAGGCGTAGGCGGAGCACAGCCCGATGATGGCGACCGCTCCTCGCAGCCGCAGGAAGGGGTAACGCACGGCGCCGCCGGCGTCCCCGCGCAGGAACGGCGCGAACGCCCGCTCGAAGCGGCGCGCCGTGATCGCCGCCCGGGTGTAGTAGTCGTGGTTCCCCGGCACCAGGGTCACGCCCGCCGGGCCGAGCCGGATCTGGCTCACCAGCCGGGCCGCGAGCTCGTACTCGGCGGGGAGCCCGAGGTTGACGAGGTCCCCGGTGCAGACGACGTGGTCGTACCGCTGCGCGTTGAGGTCGTCGACGAGCGCTTCGAAGCAGTCGAGGCGGTGCTTGCGCGCCCGGTTGAGCAGCACGTTCACGCTGCCGACGAGCACCTTGCTGCTGGCAAAGTCCAGGGGCGAGACGGCGTGCAGATCCAGCAGGTGCAGGTCGGAGAAGTGCGCGACGCGCATGGCCGCGATGACCGTAGCGTCCCGCCGCGCGCGGGGCAAGCGCCCATGCGTCAGAGCGGCGCGTCGAAAAGCTGACAGCACCTTTCTCTACCGTCGAACAGGCCCGCCGTAACCCCATGCAAGCACGCACCGCGTCGAAAATCTTGCGCGGGCACGCGTCTTGCTTTTTGATGGGTCCGAGTGGGCGGATGCCACGCCCCCACCATCTGAGAGAGACGACGTGCTGCCCCAAGCCATCCTACTGACGCCCTCGCTCGACAGCGCCCCCGCCGCCGCCGCCCCCGCCGACCCGCTCCTCGGCGGCCAGACCACCGTCGGGCGCCTGCTGCGCACCCTGGCCGCCGCCGGCGTCGACGAGGCCATCGTCGTCGGGCCCGACGACCCCCGGACCGCCCTACGCGCCGCCGGCGAGGACGCCGGCCTCGAGCTGACCTTCGTCGAGGTGCCGGCCGACACGCCCGACGGGCTGATGCTCCTCTGCGCGCGGCCCCACGTGCACGGCCCGGCCCTGTGCCTCACGACGTCCCACGTGGTCAGCCGGGAGCTGCTGAGCTCCCTGCAGGATCTCGCGCCCGCCGACGGTGCCGTCCTCGCCGTGGACCCGAACGTCGCGCGCGCGCCGGACTGTGCCGGGACGCTGCGCGTCACGCTCGCGGACGAGCGCGTGCGCCTCCTCGGCCGGGACCTCGCGGACTTCGCCGCGCTGTCGACGGGCGTCATGATCACGGCCCCGGCGGTCTTCGCCGAGCTCGCGCGCCTGGACGTGCCCCGGATCGACGTCGCGCTCGGGCGGCTGGCCCACGCCGGGCAGCTCCGCGCGCACGACGTCGGCGGCGCCCTGTGGCAGATCGTCACTTCGGCGACGGCGCGCCTGCAGGCCGAGTGGATGCTGCGCCTCTTCGGCGACGACCTCGCGGCCCCCGCCCCGTCGCCGGCGCCGCGCTCCGGCGACGCCCAGCGCACCCTCGAGCACATCCGGGCGGTGCTCGCCGAGAAGGACGCGCGCCACTACCTCCTGCTCAACCCCGGGCCCGTCAA
>DASXVK010000762.1:0-6865 GCA_036504295.1 Polyangia bacterium | reverse complement strand
GTCGAGGCCCGCCGCGGGCACACCGGTGCGCGGGTCGACGGGCGGGGGACAGGCTGCGGCCGCCGGGCACGCGGGGCGCGCGGCGACGGCCATGCCCGCGTCCTTGAGGAAGAGGCGTGCCGCCCACGCGCCCTCGCGGCTCGCGTCGGCGACGCCGACGCGCCAGGCCCCGCGCGGGGCCGCGCCGCGGGCCGCGGCCGCGGTGCCGGCGTCGACGAGGAAGTCGGCGATCCCCGACTGGGCGAGGTGCGCGGCGGCGCGGTCGACGGCGTACGGCCGCCACAGCGGGTCGACCTCGAGGGTCATGCCGGCGCGGCCGAGCGCGACGGTGCCGACGAAGCCGGGGGGCCGCGGCGTCAGGCGGACCTGCTTCGCGCCAACGAGCGCCAGCCGCGCGTGCAGGGCCGCGGCCGCCGGCGCGCGGCCGTTCGCGTAGAGCTCGCGCACGGGCCCCGCGGTCGGGTCGTAGGCGCCGCCGGTGAGCTCGGCCAGGCGCAGCGCGTGCGTCGTGAGCCGGAAGAGGTCCTCGGGGAGGTCGACGGGACGCCCGGCCGTCCGGCCCACCTGCGCGAGCAGCGGCCCCCCGGCGGTCATCGCGTCCTCGACGCGGCGCGCCTCGCCGAGGGCCGCCAGCACGGACCGCTGCGCCCGCTCGACCTCGCCGCGGTCGCGCGCCGTCACCGACACGGCCACCGTCGCGCCGAAGAGGCTGCGGGTGGCGCGCACCACCTGCGGCTCCGCGGCCGAGGGCGGCCGCGGCGACGAGCAGGCCGCGAGCGCGGCGACCGGCAGGAGCAGCGCGGCCCGGCGCCAACCGCCGGGGGACCGGCGGGGCCGCGGCTCGGGGCAGTGGACGCGCACCACGGCTCGGTGATATCACGAATCGCGCGCCCGGCGCGACCGGTGTCGCCGGCGCGAGAGAAGGGGAGCATGCCGACCGAACCCGACGCCACCGACCTGTACTACCGCATGACCACGATGTGCCCGCACTGCGGGCAGCTCATGCCCGGCGAGGTCCGGCGGCAGGACGGCGGCGTCTTCGTCACGCGCACGTGCCCTACCCACGGCCCCATCGACGCGCTCGTCTGCTCGGACGTCGCCTGGTACGAGGGGCTGGCGCGCTTCGACGTGCCGCCGGTGAAGCCGGCGCGCCCCCGCACCGAGGCCGACAAGGGCTGCCCCGAGGACTGCGGCCTGTGCCCCGCCCACCGCCAGAGCGCCGGCACGACCGCGATCGAGATCTCGAACCGCTGCAACGCGAGCTGCCCCGTGTGCCTCGCCGACAACCAGGGGACGTTCGAGCTCTCCCCGGCGGAGGTCAGCGCCATCGTCGACCGCGCCGTCGCCGCGCAGGGGCGCCTCGACGTGGTCACGCTCTCGGGCGGCGAGCCCACCATCCACCCGCGCTTCTTCGAGATCCTCGACGTGCTGACGCGGCCCGAGGTCGGCCGCATCGCCGTCAACTCGAACGGCCGCCGCATCGCCGAGGACGACGACTTCGTCCGCGGCCTCGCGCGCCCCAACGTCTACGTGTCGCTGCACTACGACGGCGCGGGGGCCCCCGCGATCCGCGGCGTCGACTTCGCGCTCCAGCGCCGCGCCCTCGAGCGCCTCTGCGCGCACGGCGTCGCGGTGGTCCCGGTCACGCTCGCGGTCAAGGACATCAACGACCACGAGCTGGGCGCCCTCGCGACCGACCTGCTGCGGCGGCCGCAGGTCAAGTCGCTGATCCTCTCGGTCATGGCCTACACCGGCCGGCGCGGCTCGGACTACCCCTTCGACCCGCGCACGCGCCTCACGATCCCGGCCGCGCTCGACGCCATCGAGGCGGGCTCGGGCAGCGCGCTCGCGCGGCGCGACTTCATGCCGCTGCCGATGCCGAACCCGCTCTGCGCCGCCGTCGGTTACTTCCTCGTCGACGAGGCGGGCATCGCGCCGCTGCTGCCCGCGGCGGGCGTCGACCGCATGATCGAGGCGGTCACGAACGCGCACTTCGCGAAGCCCGACGAGCGCTTCGAGCGCTTCTTCCGCGAGACCGTGGACGCCGTGTACGCCGACCCGGCCGCGGGCCCGGGCGGCGAGGAGCTGCTCGGCCGCTTCAAGCGCTTCCTCGGCCGCCTCTTCCCGGCCGGCCGCACGCAGGGCGCGGCGGCGCGGCAGGCCATCGCGGAGGAGAGCATCAAGACCGTCTACCTGATGCAGTTCATGGACGGCTGGACGTTCGACTCGCGGCGGCTGCAGAAGTGCTCCTGCCAGCACCTCTTCGCCGACGGCGTCAGCATGCCGAGCTGCGGCTACTACGCCTACCACCGCGCGCGCGACCCGCGCTTCGCGCCGCAGCCGTAGGAAGAGAAACAACAGGGAGACGAGGAGTCGGGGAGACGGATTTGGGTTGGGTGGCGCTGAACGCGCGCGAACGGCTCGAGCACGTTGCCGGTCCTGACCGCGACAACCCCAATCCTACTCCCCGCCTCCCCGCCTCCCTGTTCAATTGGTTCCCGCTCAGCCGCCGTTGCGGATCCGCTCGACCAGCGCCGAGGTGGAGCGCTCGGGGACGAGCGGGACCAGCGCCACACGGCCGCCGTAGCTCTCGACGAAGTCTCGGCCCACGACCTGCGAGGCGGCGTAGTCGGCGCCCTTGACCAGCACGTCCGGGCGCAGCCGCTCGAGGAGCTCCTGCGGCGTGTCCTCGTCGAAGAGGACGACGGCGGCCACGCACTCGAGCGCCGCGATCATCGCGGCCCGCTCGCGCTCGGGCACGACCGGGCGGCCCCCGCCCTTGAGCCGCCGCACCGAGGCGTCGCTGTTGAGCGCCACTACCAGCGCGTCGCCCAGGCGGGCGGCCTCGCGCAAGAGCGCTACGTGGCCGACGTGGAGGAGGTCGAAGCAGCCGTTCGTGACGACGACCCGGCGGTCCTGCAGGCGCCAGAGCGCCCGGCGAGCGACGAGCTCGGGCAGCGCGAGGACCTTCTCGGGGTGCGCGGGCGCGACGGCGGCGGCGAGCTCGGCCGGCGTGATGGCGGCGGTCCCGACGTGCGTGACGGCGAGGCCGCCCGCGACGTTGGCGAGATCGGCGGCGCTCACGACGTCGGCGCCGGCCGCGACGGCGAGGGCGAGCGCCGCCATCACGGTGTCGCCGGCGCCGGTCACGTCGTACACCTCGCGCGGCGCCGCGGGCAGCCGGACGAGCGGCGCGCCGGGCGTGGCGACCACCAGCCCGTGCGCCCCCAGGGTCACCACGAGCGCCCCGGCCTCGCTCCGGGCGAGCAGCGCCTGCGCCGCGTCGGCCAGCCCGGCCTCGTCGTCCGGGTCCAGCTCGCGCCCGGCGGCGCGCGCCACCTCGGCGAGGTTGGGCTTGATGACGGCGGCGCCGCGGTACCGCGCGAAGTCGGCGGCCTTCGGGTCGACCAGCACCGGGACCCCCCAGACGGCCGCGCGCGCCAGGACCTCCGCGACGAACGTGGGCCCGAGGAGACCCTTGGCGTAGTCGCTGAGCACGACCGCGTCCGGCCGCGGGCCCGCGGCGAGCGCGTCGAGGATCGCGACCGTCGCCCCCGCGGCGACCGGCTCGGTCGCGTCCCAGTCGAGCCGCATGAGCTGCTGGTGGCGGGCGAGCACGCGCATCTTCCGCGTCGTCGCCCGGCCCGGCGTGCGCACCAGCGCCCCGGCGCCGATGCCGCGCGCCGCGCACAGCTCCCGGATCGTGTCACCGGCCGCGTCGGCCCCGAGCACGCCGCCGAGCTCCACCGCCGCGCCGAGGACGCGCGCGTTGTGGGCGACGTTGGCCGCGCCGCCGAGGCAGGCGCGCGCGCCGCCCACGCGCACGACCGGCACCGGCGCCTCGGGCGAGATGCGCGCCACCTCGCCCTCGAGGTACTCGTCGAGCATCACGTCGCCGATCACCCACAGGCGGGCGTGCGGCAGGCGGCCGAGGAGGTCGACCCGAGCCGCGGCCGAGCCAGGCGGGCGGGCGGCGGTCACGCGGCCTCCGTCCCGCCGCGCGCCTCGAGCCAGGCCACGTACGCGCCGACGCCCTCGTCGACGTCGCGGAAGGCCCCGCCGTAGCCGGCGGCCCGCAGGGTGCCGAGGTCGGCCTCGGTGAAGCTCTGGTAGGCGCCGGCGAGGGTGGCGGGGAACGGCACGTAGCGCACCCGCCCCCGCCCCAGCCCGCGGATCACGGCCGCGGCCACGTCGTTGAAGGATCGCGCCCGGCCGGTGCCCACGTTGAAGATGCCCGACGGTCCGCCGTGCTCGAGGAACCACAGGTTCACGGCCACGACGTCGTCGACGGAGACGAAGTCGCGCCGCTGCTCGCCGTCGCCGTAGCCGCCGCAGCCCGCGAAGAGCCGGGCCTCGCCGGTCTGCCGCAGCTGGTCGTAGAGCTGCAGGGCGACGCTCGCCATGGGCCCCTTGTGGTCCTCGCGCGGGCCGTAGACGTTGAAGTAGCGGAGCCCCACGAGCGGCGCCGGCGGGGCGGGCAGCGCGCGGCGGACGAGGTGGTCGAAGAGCATCTTCGAGAACGCGTAGACGTTGATCGGCTGCTCGTGCTCCGGCGCCTCGCGGAAGACCCGGCCGGCGCCGTAGACCGCGGCGGACGAGGCATAGACGAGCGGCACGCGGCGGGCGCCGCACGCCTCGAGGAGCGCGCGCGAGCAGTCATAGTTCGCCCGCATCATCAGGCGGCCGTCCGCGCAGGTGGTGCTCGTGATCGCGCCGAGGTGGAAGACGGCCTCGACCCGCTCGAGCCACGCGTCGCGCCGGGCCACCAGGGCGTAGAAATCGTCCTTGTCGAGGTAATCGGCGAGCCGCGCCCCGACGAGGTTGCGGAACTTCTCCCCCGCCGTGAGGTCGTCGACGACAACGACGTCGGCGCCGCGCGCGGCGAGCGCGCGGACGAGGTTGCTGCCGATGAAGCCGGCGCCGCCGGTGACGCAGATCATATGCGTGCAAGTTTAGTCTGCTACCGTTGGGGGCGGCAAGGCCTGGAGCGCGAGTCACGTTGACACACCCGCGACACGTCCCGTAGGGTGGAGCGTCAGGTGTAGGGAGCGGGGACGATGGCGGACGAGGGAGGGAGCAGCATGTCAGACGAGCACGATCCGCGCGACACCGACGAGACACCGGCCGAGACCCGCGCGGAGCCCGCCGCACCCGCGGACCAGCCCCGCGGTCTGACCCGGCGCGACGCCTTCAAGCGCCTCGCCTCCGCCGCCGGGGCCGGCGCCGCGGCGCTCTTCGGCGTCGGCATCCTCGCCCCGCGCCCGGCGCTGGCGTACTACAGCAGCCGGTACTCGAGCTCGTACTCCAGCCGCTACAGCAGCTCCTACTCCAGCCGCTACAGCAGCTCGTACTACAGCCGCTACTCGAGCTACTTCAGCCGCTACGCGAGCTACTCGAGCCGCTACACGAGCTCGTACTCCAGCCGCTACAGCAGCCAGTCGCGCGCGCAGGAGTATCGCAGCCAGGACCGCAAGCGCGAGGACCGCATCCAGGACAACCGGCGGCAGGACACCTATCGCTCACAGCAGAACCAGATCACGCGCGACTCGATCAACAAGCAGAACCAGAACAAGTACAACAGCTACGCGAGCCGCTACAGCAGCTACGCGAGCCGCTACAACAGCTACTCGAGTCGCTACGCGTCGGCCTACTCGAGCCGCTACAGCAGCGTCGGCTACTCGAGCGTCGCCCGCTACAGCAGCGTCGGCTACTCGAGCGTCGCCAGGTAAGGACCCCGCCCCGCAGTGCCGAACCTGTTGTTGACGAATCGCTGCGTCCGGTCGTGCCCCTACTGCTTCGCGCGGCGCGAGCTGCAGGCGCCGGCCGCCGGCGACACGGTGTCGTGGGAGGACGTCGTCTACGTCGCCGACTTCCTCGAGCGGTCCGGGGAGAAGCGCCTCTCGCTCCTCGGCGGCGAGCCCACCCTGCACCCGCACTTCGTCGACCTCGTCCTCTACCTGCGCGAGCGCGACTTCGACGTCACAGTCTTCACGAGCGGCGTACTCTCGCCGGGCAAGCTGCGCGACGTCCTTGCCCACCTCACGGCCATCCCGCCGGGGCCGCTCAACTTCGTCTGCAACCTCAATGACCCCGAGCAGACCCCGGCCGAGACCGGCGAGCGCGACCGCCTGGCCGCGTTCCTCGACGCGATGGGGCCGTGGGTGACGCCGGGCTTCAACATCTACCGCGTCGATTTCCGGCTCGACTTCCTCTTCGACCTCGTCGGCCGCTACGGCCTCGGCCGCCACCTGCGCCTCGGGGTCGCGCACCCGGTGCCGAACGCCCCGAGCAGCCACATCCGCCCCGAGCAGTACCGCGCGGTGATCGAGCGGCTGTGCTCCTACCGGCCGCTCTTCGACCGCTTCGACGTCAAGCCCGGCCTCGACTGCGGCTTCCCGCTGTGCCAGTTCACCGACGAGGAGCTCGGCTGGCTCACCCGGCACACCGGGGGCGCCTCCCACTTCCAGTGCGGCGCCGCGATCGACATCGCGCCCGACATGAGCGTGTACGCCTGCTTCCCCTTCTCCCGGGTCCACCGGCGCTCGCTCTACGAGTTCGATTCACTGCAGCAGATCGCGGACTACTACCAGGAGCTCAACCGCGACCTGCGGGCCGAGCTGCCGGGGATCTACGAGGAGTGCGACGGCTGCCGCCACCGCGCCGCGGACCAGTGCTCGGGCGGCGGCGCCTGCCACCTCATGACCCGGCTCCTCGGGGAGGCCCCCGTCCGCCTGCCGGAGGTCGAGCGGGCCCTCGCCGAGACCGGCGGGCCCAGGATCTAGGAGCGTGCGGGGAAATGCAACACGGAGACGCGGAGGCACGGAGTATGATTCTGGATATTCAAGATCTTGCTCCGTGTCCCCGT
>DASXVK010000761.1:0-10107 GCA_036504295.1 Polyangia bacterium | reverse complement strand
CCACACGAGACGCGCGGCCCCGAGGCTGGTGCGCGGTCCCTGGTATTGCGCCGCGTATTCGACCCCGAGGTCGTAGCCGAGCGTCCACTGGATCTGCGACAGGAAGCCGGCGCGCGGCTGCGTGAGCACGCCTTCCGCGGTCAGCGCCGGCCCGTGGCGCTGGACGTTCCAGATCGCCGGGATGACGACGTAGGCGGGCGTGAGCTGCAGGCGGAGGGTGCGCAGCCCGCCGAGGAAGTTGTGCCGGACGTAGACGCCGGTGAGGTGGACCTCCTGGTGCAGGGGATCGATGCCGAAGCCCACCCCGAGGCGCAGCTCGTTGAAGGTCGACTCCTTCACGTCCACCACCAGCCGCACCCGGTGCGGCTGTCCCGCGACCGGCTCGTAGCGCACCTTGACCGACGAGAAGACGCCGAGGTGATAGATCCGGCGGCGCGCATCCTCGAGCAACGTCAGGCGAAATGGGTCCCCCCGGTCGATGCGCGTCTCCGCCGCCACCCGGGCGGCGTCGACGGCGACCGTGCCCCGCACCTCGACGCCGTCGACGTCGGCCCGCGGCCCGTGATCGACGGTGTAGCGCACGAGGCACCGGCGTCGATCTCGATCCACCTCCGCCCGGCCGGTGACCCGGGCCCACGGATAGCCCAGGTCCTTGAGCGCCCCGGTGATGGTGTCCTGCGTTTGCAGATACCGGTCGGAGTCGAAGCGCTGTCCGCGCGCGATGGCGATGCGCGCCAGCACCTGCGCGGCCAGCGGCGCGGCGAGATCGTCGAGCCCGGCGAGCACCACGTCGTCGATCACGGTCGGGAGCCCCTCGTCGACCACGAAGCGCACGTCGACCGACGCGCCGCCCCGGCGCGGGAGCACCTGCGCCGCCGTCACGCGCGCGCCGTAGTAGCCGCGCGCCCGGTAGAAGGCCTCGATGCGCGCCTGGTCCTCCGTCACGGCGAACGGATCGAGGTAGCGCTTGGGCGCCAGGGGATTCCACGAGGTCGCCTCGACCCCGAGCTTCTTCTCCAGGTCACCGCGGTCGACCTGCCGGACGCCCTCGAGGCGAAGCGCGTGGACCCACGGGCGCCCCCGGGCCGCTGCGCCGGCGCAGCCGAGCAGGGCCAGCACCATCGGGATCAGGGCATGGGGCCTCACAACAACTCCGCCCTGAGCCATGCAAGCCCGATGCCCAGCGTGCGCGGCTCCCTCAGTCCGCGCGGCCCGGCGCTTGCATCGCGGCCGTGACGGCGTAACGAATGCAGCGTCGAGGCGCCTCGCAGGACGCGGCCGTGACCACCCGCACCCGCTTCAGCATCACGGGGAGAGCTCGCCAGGTGCGGGAGTTTCTCGTGGCGCTGAAGAACGCGTGGCGGCGCCACGCCCTCGATGATGTCGCGGGATCGGTCACCTTCTTCGGCGTCCTCGGCCTGTTCCCCTTCCTGGTGTTCCTCCTGGCGCTGGCGTCACTGGTGATCAGTCCCGCGCAGACCGAGGAGCTGATCCGCCAGCTCGGACGCGTGACGCCGCCCGAGGTCACGGCGATCTTCGCGAGCCGCGTGCGGGGTTTCGCGCGGCAGCCCAGCCTCGGGCTGCTGACCATCGGGGCCCTCGGCGCCGCCTGGTCCGCGACCGGGGCGGTGGTCGCCCTCATGAACGCGCTCAACACGGTGCACGGCGTCAGGGAGCGGCGTCCCTTCTGGAAGGTGCGCGTCATCGCCATCCTCGTCACCCTCTTCGGCGCCGCCGGCGGCCTGGTGGCGGCGCTGCTCGGCGTGGCGGCGCCCGCCGTCGGCACCGCGCTCGGGCCTGCCGTCGCCACCGCGGTCGGATGGCTGCGTCTGCCCGTGGCGGGGCTGGTGATGATGATCGTCTGGGCCGTCCTCTACCACGTCCTGCCCGATGTCGAGCAGCGGTTCCGGCTCATCACGCCAGGGTCCATCGCCGGCGTGCTCCTGTGGCTCGTGGCGTCCTGGGGGTTCTCTCTCTACCTCACGCACTTCCCCACGTCCCAGGCCGTCTACGGCGCGCTGGGAGGGGTGGTCGTGCTGCTCCTGTGGATGTGGATCTCGTCGATGGCGCTGCTGCTCGGCGCGACGATCAACGTCACGCTCACGCGGATCCGGGGGCAGGCGCGACCGGCCGCGGGAGACCTGGCCGACCGTTGCAGATTGCGGCCGCGGGCACGCGCATCGCCACGGCGGCGGCCACGGCCGCCTTGATTCGCGGGCAACTCCGGCCTGGCGCCGCGCTTGCAGCTTCGTCCCGTGTGTCGCTGGAGCGGCGCGTGGCTCCTGGGGTCGTGGGAGCGAAAGGGAAGTGTTGCTCGTGACTGCCAAGCCCGTAGCAGCAGCTCTCAAGCAGGCGCGGTTCACGCAGATGGAGCGGGATTTCGTCTACAAGGTCGCCCTCAAGTACCTCAAGGACAAGGACGCCGCGCACGACGTGGCCCAGGACGCGCTCTTGCTCGCGTTCCGCCATCAGCACAGCTACCGCGGCGAGGCGCGCTTCACGACCTGGCTCTATCGGGTCGCCGCCACGTCGGCCCTCATGCACCTGCGCCGGGCCCGGCGCCGGCCGCCGGCGCTGTTGCTGTCGCTGGTGGAGGCCGCGGCCCCGGATGAGACCTGCGCCGCACAGCCGTCGCCCGAGGAGCTGCTGTCCTCGGACGAGACCCTGGCGCTGTGCGAGTGCCTCGTGGCCGAGATGGGCGTCATGTACGCGCCCCTCCTCCACCTGCGCTTCGTCAAGGGCTGGTCCGACGTCGAGATCGCGAAGAAGCTCGGCCTCAACCTCGGCGCGGTGAAGACCCGCGTGTACCGCGTCCGCACCCACTTGCGGCGGCGGCTCGTCCAGCTGGGACTGAAGCCTCGTCTGCCCGCCCCGACCAATCGACGCCGCCGGCAGGTGCGCCCCGAGGCCGGCGCCGAGACGACGCGGCCGCGCGCCGCGACCGTCTTCGATCAACCCCACCAGCTCGAGGGGCGGTTCGCCGCCGTCAAGGCTGCGACGACGAGCTACTGACGCGAGGACCGCGGGCTCACGCCTCGGTCGCGGCGGCGTCCGACGCCGGCAGGTAGACGGTGAACTTCGCGCCCTGCCCCGGGACCGAGTCGACCTGCAGCGCGCCGCCGGCCCGCTGCACGATGCAGTGGGTCGTCGAGAGGCCGAGCCCGGTGCCCGCGCCGGGTTGCTTCGTGGTGAAGAAGGGCTCGAAGAGGTGCGCCATCACCTCGGCGCTGATGCCGACGCCGGTGTCCGACACCGACAGGCACGAGTAGCGCCCCGGCTGGAGGCCGAGCCGGCGCGCCGGCTCGTCGGCGACGACCTCGGCGGCGGTCTCGATGACGAGGCGGCCCCCGGCGGGCATGGCGTCGCGCGCGTTGAGCACGAGGTTGACCAGGACCTGCTCGAGCTCGCCGTGATCCCCCCAGACGCACACCGGGCTGTCGCTGAGCCGCGTCACGGGCTCGATCTGGGCGCCGATGATCGGGCCGAGCATCGGCTCCAGCTCCCGCGCCAGCGCGCTCATGTCGATCAGTCTCATCTCGAGGTCGTCGCGCCGGCTGAAGTCGAGGACCTGGCGCGTCAGCTGCGTCGCCCGGGACGCAGCCGCCTCGATCCGGCCGACGAGGGTCGCCTCCGCCGAGCCGGGGCCGACCTGCCGGCGCAGCAGCTCGGTGCAGTACACGATCACGGTGATGCTGTTGTTGACCGCGTGCACTGCGCCCGCCCCGAGCTGGCCCGCGGCCGCGAGCTTCTGCGCCCGGCGGACCTGCGCGTCGAGCGCCTGCCTCTCCTGCTCCAGCCGCACGATGTCGGCGCGGAGGCGCCGCCGCTCGGCGGCGAGCGTGCGCTCGGCTTGCCGCAGCGCGCGGCGATCGGGGAAGGCGAAGGTGATGCAGGTACCGTTGCGCGTCGGCCAGCGGGCCCACGCGACCTCGAGCGACACCGCGGTGCCGTCCTGGCGCAGCCCGCTCCACTCCAGCCGCCGCGAGGCCGCGGCCCACGGATCCCCGATGATGTCGCGGATCTCCCGCTCCGCCTCGCCGCGAGACCCTGGCGAGATGAGCAGGCTCACCGGTTGTCCCAGGACGTCCGCCGCGCGGTAGCCGAAGAGGTCCTCGGCCGCGTGGTTCCACGAGGTGATCCGGCCGCTGCTGTCGACGGCGAGGATGGCGTCGCCAGCGGCCGCCATGACCGCGCGGTAGCTCGCCTCGCTCGTCTTGAGCGCGTCCAGCACCGGGTCGTCCGGCGCGCCCTCCGGGGCGTCGGGGCGCCCGCGCCGGTCGGTGTCAGGAGTCTCCGCGGACTGAGGTGTGCCTGCCGATCGCCGGGTTGCCATGAGCCCCCCTTGCCTTGCGAAGAGTCGCTTCGGGTTTCGGGCGGCCGTTGGGCCTGCAAGGGATGGGCCTCACGGCGAACGAGGCGACGCGGGTGGGTGCGAACCTGTCGACCGCGCGCCGAACCCCCCGCGTTTGCTCAGGACGGAGCGCTCCGCCGCCGGCCGCGCACCAACGCGTGCCGGGCCGCGCGCGGGCGGGCACGCGACCAACCCGTGGCTTATTGCAACACCGGCCTGGCGATCTGCGAGGCTGGTGCCCCGATCACCGCCCTCACCAGCGCAGGTTGCCGGTCAGCCAGATGACCGCGAAGATCAGCAGGATGATGCCCGCCGGCGACCAGCCCGCGTAGCCCCAGCGGGAATGCCCCCACCCTCCGGCGCCGAGTGAGAGCACCAGCAGCACCAACAGAATAATCAACAACATCTGACCCTTCCCTTCTTACGGCTCATCTTCTGCCCCCTGGCTACTGCAACGATGGGGCCACATCGCGCGCGCGACGAGGTTCCCGGCCTACCGCACTACCTCCGTCGCGGCCGGTGCCGGCGCCTGCCCGGGCGCGGCGAGGACGCGGGCGCTCGTCCCGAGCACGACCCGCACGCGGTGGTTCCCTCCGTCTTGCCGGAGCGGTATCGCCGACGCGTCGGCGGGAACGCCGTCCAGCTCGGCGGTCGCCACGCCGCGGCACTTGCGCTCCGGGTTCTCCACCTGGATCGAATAGCGGGTCGCGCCGAGGCGCCACTCGATGGAGAAGGCCGGCCACGACGACGGGATGCACGGGTTCACCGCGAACGAGTCCCCGCGGCGCTCGAGCCCCAGGATCCCCTCCAGCGCCACGCGATACATCCAGCCGGCCGACCCGGTGTACCAGGTCCAGCCGCCGCGCCCGCGGTGCGCCGGGTGGTCGTAGACGTCGGCGGCGACGGCGTAGGGCTCCGTCTTGTACGTCTCGACGTCGCCCGCGCTGCGCGTGCGGTTGATCGGGTTGAGCATGTGGAAGAGCTCCACGGCCTCGTCGCCGCTGCCGAGGCGGGCGAGCGCGAGGACGACCCACTGGGCCGCGTGGGTGTACTGCCCCCCGTTCTCGCGGACCCCCGGCAGGTAGCCCTTGATGTAGCCCGGGTCGAGGGCCGTCCGGTCGAAGGGGGGCGCGAGGAGCAGGATGACGCCGGAGGCGCGCCGGACCAGGTGGGCGCGCACGGCGTCCATGGCGCGCTCGGCGCGCTTGAGGGACGCGGCGCCCGACAGGACGGCCCAGGTCTGCGCCACCGAGTCGATCCGCCCCTCGTCGTTCTGCGACGACCCGAGCGGCGAGCCGTCGTCGAAGTAGGCGCGCCGGTACCACTCGCCGTCCCAGCTCTGCTCCAGCATCCGCCCCAGGCGTTCGCGCTCGGCCCGGTAGCGCGCCGCCCGCGGCGCGTCGCCCCGCCCCTCGCACAGCGGCGCGAACGTGCCGAGCAGGGCGTGGAGGAACCACCCGACGAAGACGCTCTCGCCCCGTCCCTCCCAGCCGACCCGGTTGTACCCGTCGTTCCAGTCGCAGCTCCCGATGAGGGGGAGGCCGTGCACGCCGCCCGACCCGAGGGCCCGGTCGATGGCCCGCAGGCAGTGGTCGAACATGGAGCCGCTCTCGCTCGCGACGGCCGGCAGCCCGTACGCCTCGGGCTCCCCGGGCGGCACGGGCAGGGCCGCGAGGAACGGGATCTGCCGGTCGAGGAGCGCGACGTCCCCGGTGGCGGCCACGTAGTGGGCGACCGCGTACGCCAGCCAGAGGAGGTCGTCCGAGCAGCGGGTCCGCGTGCCGTGGCCGCTCGAGGCGTCCCACCAGTGCTGGACGTCCCCCTCGACGAACTGGCGCGCGGCCGCCCGGAGGAGGTGCTCGCGGGTGAGATCCGGCCGCGTCAAGGTGAGGGCCAGGACGTCCTGGAGCTGGTCCCGGAAGCCGTAGGCGCCGCTCGCCTGGTAGTAGCCCGCGCGCGCCCAGAGGCGGCAGGCGACGTCCTGGTAGAGGAGCCACCGGTTGACGAGGAGGTCGAAGGAGTCGTCGGGGGTGGCCACCCGCACGGCCCCGAGCGTCGCCTCCCAGGACGCCTCCACCGCGGCGAGCTCGGCCGCGGCGGCCGTGACGCCGGCCGCGCCCGCGTACCGCCGCAGGAGGTCGCCGGTCTCGCCCGCGTCCCGCCCCTGCCCGAGGAGGAAGACGACGCGCCTCGTCTCGCCCGGCGCGAGCTCGACCGCGGTCTGGAGGGCCGCGCACGGGTCCAGGCCGGCGCCGAACCGCTCCGCGAGCCGGGGCTGGCCGAGCGCCGCGGCGCGGGCGAGCGAGCCGTTGCGGCCGAGGAACTCCCGGCGGTCGCCCGTGGCGGAGAGGATGGCCCCGCTCGTCCCGGCGAACGCGACGCGCCCCCGGAACGACTCGTGGTGGGGATTCCGCGCCAGGACCCCGCCGGTGGCGGCGTCGCGCTCCATCGCGACGAAGTGCGGGACGCCGAGCTTCGGCGCCCCGAGCCACCACTCGTTGTACGAGAAGAGCACCAGCCGGCGCCGCCGCCGCGAGCGGTTCGTCAGCGTCAGGAGCGACAGCTTCACCGGGTCTTCCCGCGCCACGAAGACCGCCAGCTCCTGCTCGATCCCGCGCGCGGCGCGAGCGAAGCGCGTCACGCCGGGGGCATGCCGGATCACCCAGCGCGGGGAACGGGCGGTGCGCCGGAGCGGCGCCGGCGTCGCGCCCCACACGGCGCCGCCGTCCTCGTCGCGGATGAAGATCGCCTCGGCCGTCGGATCGGTCACCGGGTCGTTGGCGAAGGGGGTGAGGCGATTGTCGCGGCTGTTCTCGGACCAGGTGTGCGCCGCGCCCGTGGCCGTGACGATGCTCCCGAAGCGCGGGTTCGCGAGGACGTTGACCCACGGCAGCGGCGTCTCCCGCTCGCCGTCGAGCACGATGACGTACTCGCGGCCGTCGCGCGAGAAGCCGCCCAGACCGTTCTCCATGACGAGCGGGGGCACCACCGGCGCCCCGTCCGGGTCCTCGCCGGCCGGGGGCTCGTCGACCAGCGCGGCCGCCAGCGGGTGCGGCGCCGCCCGCTCCAGGCGGTCGAGCTGCTCCAGCAGGTTGCCGCGGTCGCCGGCGAGGACGGCGCGGGCGCTCGTGCAAAGGAGGATCCGCTCGGCCTCCGGCATCCCGTCGCCCCGGAGCAGGAACACCCCGCCCCGCTTCCCCTGCCAGGCGCCCCACGGCCCGCCGTCGACGATCTGGGCGAGCTGCTCGTGCATCTCGTCGCGGTAGCCGGCCGGATGGTCGTTCAGGATCACCGCGTCCGCGGTCAGCCCCTTCAGGCGCCAGTGCTCCTGCGCCGTCAGGACCTGCCGGACGAGCGGCAGGTCGCCCGGCTCCACCACGCGCACGAGGACGATCGGGAGATCGCCCGAGATGCCGTGCCCCCACAGACCCGCCTGGCCGAGCGTGTTGCGCGCGAGGGTGGCCGGGTCGTCGCGGAGCGACCCGTCGGCGAAGAAGACGCGCGAACCGAGCCGCTCGAAGAGCTGGGCCTCCTCCGGGGCGATGCCCAGGTGCCGCAGCGAGACCTGCGCGTGCGTGTAGGCGAGCGCGAGCGTGCGGGCGGCGACCCCCGGGTCGTGGTACTTCTGCGCCAGGGCGCGCGCGGCGGCCGCGTCGCCCGCGACGCCCGTCGTGAACGACAGGCGCGCGAACGCGCCCGGGGCGAGGCGGAGCCGGGTCCGGAGGCTGAGGATCGGGTCGAGCACGGCGCCCGTCGTCCCCGTGAGGGCGCGCCCGTCCAGCGCGACCGGATCGTCGGGGCCGCGGCCCCGCCCCAGGAAGCGCATCCGGTCGGTCTCCCACTCGACCTGCGCCTGCGTCCGCCCCTCGAGCGACAGGACGTGGAAGGCGAAGAGCGCCGGCTCCTGCGCGACCCGCGGGCGCCGGCGGGCCACGAGCGCCGTGCTCTCGGCGACCCACTCCGTCTCGACGAAGAGCTTCTCGAAGGTGGGCTGGGCGAGGTCCTCGGCGACGAGCCCCAGCGCGATCTCGACGTAGCTCGTCAGCTCGATCTCGCGCGGCCGTTCGCTCCGGTTCGTCACCGACACGCGGCGCACCTCGGCGTCGTCCTCGGGCGACACGACGACCTCGAGCCGCGTCTCGATCTCGTGGTCCCGCCGCGAGACGACCGCCTTCTCGGCGAGGAACTCCACGAGGTAATCCTCCGGTTCCCGGCCGACGGGCTGATAGGCCGCCGACCAGACGTCGCCGGAATGGACGTCGCGCAGATAGACGAACTGGCTCCCCGGATCACGGGTCGGGTCCCCGCGCCACCGCGTGACCGCGCGCTCGCGCCGGAAGCTCGCGCCCCCGCCCGCGTTCGTGACGATCGCGACGTAGGCGCCGTTCGACAGGATCTGCGCGTGGGGGTACGGCGTGTGCGGGGAGCGGATGCGGCGGGGCGCGCGCGGGACCGCGGCCGGCGCCACCCGGGTCTCCTCGGGCGGGCGCGGCTCGGTGATGGGCGCCTCGCGCGGGATCCGCTCCTGCAGCAGCAGCTCCGTCGCCTGCGCCCTGGGATCCGCGTGGAACCGGTCGATCATCACGTCGCCGAGGAGGACGTCGGCGAGCGCGACGAGCGTCATCCCTTGATGGTGCGCGAAGTACGCCTTCACGACCGCGCCGGCGCCGGGTCGTGACCCGGTCGCCGTGGAGTCGACCGGCCCGCGCGGCGTGTAGTCGACCGCGTCGTAGAAGCCGAGCCGTCCCTCGGCGCCGTCGTTCGCGAGCCGGCGCAGGTTCTTCACCGCCGCGGGCGGGTTCACGAGCGCCGCCAGCGCGGTGGCGTAAGGGGCGACGACGAGCTCCTCGGCCAGCCCGCGCTTCAGCCCGAGGCCCGGGACGCCGAAGGCCTTGTACTGATAGCTGCCGGCCCGGTCCACGAGGTTGAAGGCGGACTCGGAGATGCCCCACGGGACGCCACGGTCCCGGCCATACTGGATCTGCCGCCGCACGGCCATGCGGCAGGTCGTGTCGAGCAGGGTCCCCGGATAGGTCCGCATCAGCAGGAGCGGCATCAGGTACTCGAACATCGACGCGCTCCAGGAGACGAGCGTCGGGACGCCGTCCACGCTCACCACGAGCCGCCCGAGGTGGAACCAGTGGCTCTGCGGCACGTCCCCCTTCGCGATGGCGCAGAAGCTCGCGAGGCGCGACTCCGACGCCAGGAGGTCGTAGTAGGAGCTGTCGAGGCGGCCGGGCCCGAGCGCGTCGGGCAGCCGGTAGCCGATCGAGAAGAGCTGGCGCTCCGGGTCGTACAGGACGCCGAACCTCATCCCGTCGGCCAGGGCCGTGGCGCGGCGCGCCAGATCGGCGAGGCGCGGCGCGAGGTCCGTCGGCGGCGCCGCCAGCCGCCGGCACCCCTGCGCCAGCGCGAGCAGCGCCCCGGCGAGGTTCCCGCTGTCGACGGTCGACACGTAGCGCGGGTGGAGGGGGGACAGGCTCCGGGTGTCGTACCAGTTGAGGAGGTGCCCCTCGTGGCGCTCGAGGCCCTCGGTCGTCGTCAGCGTTTCGTCCAGTCGCACGGCCATCGCGTCCAGCGGCAGGAAGCCCAGATCGTGGGCGGCGAGCGTCGCGAGGAGGTACATCCCGATGTTCGTCGGCGAGGTCCGGTGGGCGATCACGGCCGCCGGCGCCTCCTGGAGGTTGTCGGGGGGGAGCCCGTGGTCGCCGGGACCCGCCAGCGTCTCGAAGTAGCGCCACGTCTGCTGCGCGAGG
>DASXVK010000760.1:0-20267 GCA_036504295.1 Polyangia bacterium | reverse complement strand
AACATGGCGACGAAGGCCGGGTCCGCGGCGAGCGTGGGCAGGAGCCGCTTGAGGACGAGCGGCTTGCGGAACCCGGCCGGCCCCTGGCGCGTCGCCAGGAACACCTCGGCCATGCCGCCGATGGCGAGGCGCGGGCCGAGCTCGTAGGGGCCGAGGGTGCTCACGGCGGCGCCGGCCCGCTCAATCGCCGCGCAGGCCGTGGCGGCGGAGGAACTTGTGGAAGGTCTGGCGCGGCAGGCCGGCGCGCTCCGCGGCGTGCGCGACGACGCCGGCGGCCTCGGCCAGCGCGGCGCTGACGTAGCCGCGCTCGAACTCGTCGAGCACCCGCTGGCGCGCGTCGTGGTAGGGCAGGGCGGCGAGCTCGGCGCGCCAGGCGCTGCCGGCGGCCACGGGCCGCGCGTCGCCGATGGCCTCGGCCGCGGTCAGGTCGGGGAAGATCGCGAGGCGCTCGACCACGTTGCGCAGCTCGCGGGCGTTGCCGGGCCAGCCGTAGGCCCGCAGCGCGGCGATCAGGCTCGGCGGCAGGATGTCCGCGGGGTCGCGCGTCACGCCGGCGCGCGCGACGAAGTGGCGGGCGAGCAGCTCGACGTCCTCGGGGCGCTCGCGCAGCGGCGGCACCCAGACGCGGCCGACGGCGAGGCGGAAGAAGAGGTCGGCGCGGAAGCGGCCGGCCCGCACCTCCTCATCGAGGTTGCGGTTGGTCGCGGCGACGACGCGGACGTCGAGCGTGACCGGCTGCGCCGCGCCCAGGCGCTTCACCTGGCGGCTCTCGAGCACGCGCAGGAGCTTGGTCTGCATCTCGAGCGGCAGCTCGCCGATCTCGTCGAGGAAGATGGTGCCGCCGCCGGCCTCCTCGAACGCGCCGGCGCGGGCGACGTCGGCGCCGGTGAAGGCGCCGCGCTCGTGGCCGAAGAGCTCGGCCTCGATGAGCGTCGCCGGGATGGCGCCGCTGTCGACGACCACGAAGGGCCCCGCGCGCCGGGGCGAGGCGGCGTGGAGCTCGCGCGCGACCAGCTCCTTGCCGGTGCCGGACTCGCCCTCGATGAGCACGGTCACGTCGGTCGGCGCGACCCGCTCGAGCAGCCCGAAGAGGCTGCGCATCGCGCGGCTCGCGCCGAGGAGGCCGCCGAACCGGTGCTGGCCCGAGAGCGGGACCGCCACCTCGCCCGCGAGCGCGGTGAAGCGCAGCTCCGTCGCGCCGCAGCCGACGCGCACGCCGGGCTTGAGCCAGGCCTCGCCGACCCGGAGCCCCTCGACCCAGGTGCCGTTCGTCGAGCCGGCGTCGCGCAGCACGACGCCGCGCTCCTCGACGGCGACCTCGAACTGCTGGCGCGAGATCGCCGGGTCCGTGAGCACGAGGTCGCAGCCCGCGCCCGAGCCGACGACCACGCGGGTGCGCTCGAGCTCCACGCCGCGGCCCTTGTCGGGCCCGCGCTTGACCTCCAGGCGGCAGCGGGTGTGGCGCCACTCCTCGCTGCCGTCAGGGGCCGCGAGCACCCTCGTGCGGACCTCGGCCGTCATGGCGGCATTGTACCCGAGGCGTTCGTTCAGGGCAGCGGGACGGTGACGTCGGGCCGCGGCCCGCTCGCGCGCGTGAGCACGACCGTGGCGCTGATCGCGACGCCGGCGAGGGCGGCGGCGCCGAGCCACACCCACGGCCGCGTGTACCAGCGCGGCGCGCGCGCGGGGAACAGGCGGCCCGGCAGCCCGCGGACGGCCTCGGCGAGCAGGCGCGCCTCGCCCACCACGGTCTCACTGACCTCGCGCTCGGCCACGGTCTCGTCGGTGCTCACCAGCCGCGCTCGCAGGACGTGCGTGCGCGCCAGGCTCGCGACGCTGAGCCCGAGCACCTGAGGGACGCCGAGGCGCTGGCCGACGCGGCGCACGCAGCCGGGCTCGGCCGCGCACCCGGGCTGGCTCGCCGGCGCCACCTCCCGTACGGCCGCGTCCGTCGCGGCCGCACCCGGGGCGCCCGGGCCGCAGGCGTCGAGGAGCTCGCGGCGCAGGTCCGCGGCGGCCCCGGGCGGCAGGCCCACGGCGTCGACCGGCAGCACGGCCACGCGCGGGCCGGGGCGCTGGGCGCCGCTGCACCCGGCGACGAGCGCGACGGCCAGCAGCGCGCCGAGCCCACGCACCCGTCGGCCTACACCGGAGCTTTCCGCGGCAGCTTGCTCGCCCCGGTGGCGGGCAGGTTCTGCGTCGGGCCCAGGGCGAGGTCGTCGGCCTTGCGCTCGAGATCGAGGAGGTCGTCGGCCAGCTGGCAGGCGTCGGCGACCACCTGCTCGGGGGTGCGCAGCGCCGCCGTCTTGGCCGTCTCGTAGTGCAGGGCGGCGGCGTGGCGGCGCAGGTACGGGACTACCCGCTTCTCGACCTCGCGCGCGAGCAGCTCGAGGCGGCGCACGACCCGGAGGTGCAAGACCACCCCGGCGATGCACACCGCGGCGCCGAGGCCGCAGAGGATGAGGACGGCGGCCATCATGCCAGATTCTCCCCGCGCCCGAGCACGAGGGCCGTGTTGCTGCCGCCGAACCCGAACGAGTTCGAGAGGGCGAAGCGGATCGCCCGCGTCCGCGGCGCGCCGGGCACGTAGTCGAGGTCGCAGGCCGGGTCGGGGTGCTCGAGCCCGAGCGTCGGTGGGATGACCCCGTCGCGGAGCGCGAAGACGCAGATCGCGGCCTCGATCGCGCCCGCCGCGCCCAGCGCGTGTCCCGTCATCGCCTTCGTGGAGCTCACCATGAGCTTCGCCGCGTGCTCGCCGAAGACCTTCTTCAGCGCGAGCGTCTCGACCGGATCATTGTACTGCGTCGCGGTGCCGTGGGCGTTCACGTAGTCGATCGCCGCGGGAGAAAGCTCGGCGTCGCGGAGCGCGTCCCGGATCGCGCGCGCGGCCCCGTCGCCCTCGGGGTCGGGCGCCGTCATGTGGTGCGCGTCGGCGCTGACGCCATAGCCGCGCAGCTCGGCCAGCACCCGGGCGCCCCGGGCCCGGGCGTGGGCCAGGTCCTCGAGGACGAGGGTGGCCGAGCCCTCGCCGAGGGTGAGGCCGTTACGCTCGAGGTCGAACGGGCGGCACGGCTCCGGCGCCATCGCGCGCAGCGCGCTGAAGCCGGCGTAGGTGAGCCGGCAGAGCGGCTCGGTGCCGCCGGCGAGGGCGACGGCGGCCCGGCCGCAGCGGATGAGGTCGCCGGCGTAGCCGATGGCGGTGGCGCTCGACGAGCACGCCGTCATCAGCGTCGCGCGCGGGCCGTAGGCGCCGAAGGCTTCGGCGATGACGTCGGTCGTGGTCGCGGGCTGATGCGGGACGAGGAGCGAGGCGCGGGCGGCGCCCTCGCCGCCGGCGGCGGCGTGCTCGAGGTACTGCTCGAGCAGGTGGGCCCCGCCCGACCCGGTGCCGTGCACGACCGCGGCGCCGCGCCGATCGGCGGCGGTGAGACCGGCGCCGGCGACGGCCTCGGCGGCCGCGGCCGCGCCGAGCAGGTCGGCGCGCGAGGCCCGCCGCCGCGCGAGACCGGTGAGCGGCGCGTCGAACGGCGGCACCTCGCCCGCGAGCTGGCTGCGGTACGGCGTCGCGTCAAAGAGAGTGACCGGGCGCAGGGCGCGCACGCCGGCGCGCAGCCCCGCGCGCAGGGCATCGCAGCCCGGGCCGAAGGCGCTCAACACGCCCACGCCCGTGACCACGACGCGGCGGCGGATCATGACCCGGCGGGTCCCTGCGGGCTCGACGGCGTGGGCGCGGCGGGTGCGGCAGCGGGCGCGGCGTCGGCGGCGGGCTTGGCCGGGGCGGCGTCCGCGGCGGGCTTGGCCGGGGCGGCGTCGGCGGCGGGCTTGGCGGCCGGTGCGGGCTTGGCGGCCGGCGCCTGGGCGGCCTTCTCGGCGGCGGCCTTCTCCTCGGCGGCGGCGCGCTTCTTCCAGGGAGCCTGCGGGTCCGACGGCCACGCGGTCGTCTGCTCCGGCGGCGGCGCGTTGGGCGCGGTGCGCACGTCGACGTCCGCGAGGATCTGCGCCTGGCAGGCCAGCCGGCGCGTGCCACGGTACTGGCGGAGCCGCTCCCAGAAGGTCGGCGCCGACAGGGCCCCGTCCTGGCGCGGGGTGGCCCACACGCGGCAGCGGCCGCACAGGCCGCGGCCGCGGCAGTGCAGGCGCGGGAAGAGGCCGCGGACGAGGTTGATGCCGCGGGCTTCGGCGACGTCGCGGATGGTCTGGCCGGCGGCCACCTCGACCGTGATGGCTTCATTCAAAAAGCGAATCGTGGGCACGCATTCCTCCGACGGTCGGGGACCCGCCGTCGAGCGCTTGGACTATAGTTGACGACCGGGGGAGCGTCAAATCAGGCGGGCGCGCGATCCGGGCCCTCCGGGCCCGCCGCGAGCGCCTCGTCGAGGCTCCGGGCACACTGGGACGCCACCCGCCGGATGGCCGCGCAGCCGGTGCCCGCCTCGGCCCGGGCGGCCGCGGCCGCGGCCCACTCGAGGAGCCCGCGCACGGTCGCCGCCGGCATCGCGAGCAGGCGCGCGTCGCGGTCCGCGACGTCGGCGCGCACGAAGATCGCGGCGCCGAGCGCCTCGCCCGTGGCCTCCGCCTCGGCCTCGAACGGCGTGCCGTCCCAGAGGATGCGCAGGTAGGCGGCGACCTGCCGGCCGCCCGAGCACCGGGCCAGCTCGCGGTAGCGCTCCTCGTCCCACGGCGGGGCGTTCAGCTCCGTGTGCTGGTAGCGCGCCACGTCGAAGAGCATGCGCGTGGCGTGCGCGATCCCGGGGCGGGACACGGTGGTGCGGGCGAGCGCGTGAACGAAGGCGTTGTGCGCCACGATCTGCGCCAGCGGCGCGTCCGGCGCCGGCACGTAGGTCGCGTCCCCGTCCATGACGTCGTCGCACAGGTTGCAGGTCGCGCTCAGGAAGTAGAGCGCCACCCCCCGCCCGATGAGCTCCTCGCGCGCGAGCCCCGCGTCGAGGCCGGCGTCCTGCCACACGTTGATCCAGGCGCCGTGGTGCGCCTCGAGCACCGCGACGAGATCGCGGCGGCACGGCGCGGTCAGGTCGACCTCGGCCACCAGGGCGAGCGCGCGGCGGAGGATGGCGGAGAGGATCACGGCGCGGTCACTCCGCCGCCGGCGGGGGCACCGCCGGGAGCAGCGCCTGCACCTCGGCGCCGCCGGCGGGGCGGTTGCGCAGCCGCAGCTCGCCGCCGCTGGCGCGGAGCTGGCGTTCGACGGTGTAGAGGCCGAGGCCGGTGCCGCCGGGCTTCGTGGTGGCGAGCCCCTCGATGCCGCGCGCCAGCAGGCGCTCGGCGAAGCCGGGGCCGTCATCGGCGATGGTGATCGTGACGATGCCGCGGGAGGCGTCGAGGCGGACCCCGCAGGTGACCCGCGTCGCGCCGCGGGTGCCGTCGCCCTCGCACGCGTTGAGCAGCAGGTTCTCCAGCATGCGGACGAGCATCTCCTGGCCGCCGCGCAGCACCGCCACCACGGCCGGGTCCCCCTCGGTGCAGGAGAGCTCGACGGTCGGGAAGCGGCGCCCGACGGCGATCAGGGCGGTCGCGAGCGCGGCGACCGGCGGCACGCGGTCGACGTGCACCAGCCGGGCGCGATCGACGCGGAGCTCCGCGCGCGCGCTGGCCACGAGATCCTCGAGACCGGCCACGCCCGCGCGCAGCTCGCTCAGCGCCTCGGTCACGGCCGGCCCGGCCGGCTGCGCCGCCCGGGGCGGCCGCAGCTCGCTCTCGAGCGCCGCCAGGCACATGACGGTGGCCTGCACCTGGTTCGCCATGTCGTGCGTGTGCCCCGACGCGGCCACCACCGACTCGCGGAAGCGGCCCAGCGCCTGCTCCCGCTCGGCGTCGATCTGCGCCTGCACCGCGGCGCGCAGCGCCTGGTTCTCGCGCTGGCGGCGCGCGAGGTCGAGGGCGAGGCCGCCGGCGATGACGGCCGACGCCGAGCCGACCGCGCCGAGGGCCAGGAGCGGGATCGTGGCCCGCCCGCCCGTGACCGCGAACGCGACCCCGACGGCCGCGGGGGTCACGAGCGCCGCCGGCACCATGCGCAGCGCGGCCCGGTTGAAGAACCCGTGATAGACCGCGATCAGGAGGAAGATGGCGCCGAAGGTTGCCATGCCGACCGGCTTGCTCGTGGCGAGGAGGTACAGCGGATAGAACTGGAAGGCGACGCAGCCGATGAGGTTGGAGATGCGCGCCAGCCGCACGGGCGGGTGCGCTCGGCGCATCAGCACGCAGTCGCTCGCCGCGAACAGCAAGGTGGGCACGAAGGCCAGGAGGGAGGGAACGAAACGGATGCCGAACAGCGCCTGCCCCGGATAGCCGGCCAGCGCCAGCGTCGCCACGACGCCGGCGCTGGCCATCGCCCACCCCGTGGGGGAGGCGGCCTCGACGATCATCTCGAGCGGGGGCTCGGCGAACCACCCGTCCACGACGGCGCGGAGCGAGCGCCGCGGCGCGGGGGATGCCGTGGCGGGAGCCGCCGGCGCGGACGCGCCGCCGGGCGCGGCGGCGTCGGTCACGGCGGGTGGTGCAGGGAGAGATCTACGGTGGGACCGCAAGCTCCTCGCCCATCAGTTGGTTCACCGTCGTGACCTCCTGGCGGGCACTCTCCAGGAGCTTGGTCAGATCGGCGATGGTCTCGTTCACTCCGGGCTGCACCACCTGAATCTCCACCTTACCACCAGCGAGCACGTGATGCATCGCCTCCATGAGCGGGCGCAGGTCGGGGCTGATGTCGGCGCCCTGCGCGGTTTTCTCGTACAGACCGAGTTGCAGCAGCCTGTCGAAGTAGGCCTTGCCGGAGTAGGTGAGCCTGGGGGCGGTCATGACGTAGTCTCCTTTCGAGGGAACGGCCGCAGCTCGGCCGGTTGTTCGATCGTTCCGTGACCGGCACCCGCCGTGGCGGCGGCCACGGCGTCCAGGAGCGCGGCGAACTGGTCGGGGCGGAACGGCTTGAGCAGCACCGGGCAGGCCACCGCGGCGGCGGCCGCCGCGCCGGCGTCGCCGCATGACATGAGCACCGGGGAAAGGGCCGGATACGCGCGCCTCACCCACGCGATGGCGTCGGCGCCGGTGAAGCGCTCGCCGAGCCCGAAGTCCACGAGCAGGAGGTGGTAGGGGGTGGCCCCGAGCAGCCGCTGCGCCTGCTCCCAGGAGGTCACGGCGTCCGCCGCCCAGCCCAGGCCGCGGGCGACGCGGGCGAGGGCGCGGCCGACCGCGGCGGCGTCATCGACGATGAGGAGCCGCAGGGCGGGGACCGGAGGCGCGGGCGCTGGCATTGTGGTGGCCGTCAACGACGTGGCGGCCGAGTCGCGGTGTCCCCTACCCCCACGCACGCGACTCGACCGCCTGAGATTCAGGCTAACGACACGGCGGTCCGCGTGTAAGTGGGGAAAAGGCGCAGGGGGTGCGGAAAAACCCCCATCGGGGCCGAGATCACCCGGAGCGATCGTCGGGGTCCGTCGCCAGCAGCCCCGTCGCGAGCGCGTAGCTGACGAGCTCGGCGCGGGTCTCGAGGCCCAGCTTCTCCATCACCCGGAGGCGATAGTGCTCCACCGTCTTGACGTTCAGCTCGAGCTTCAGCGCGATCTCGCGGCCGGTGTGGCCGCGCGCCACCAGCCGCACCAGCTCGCGCTCGCGCGGCGTGAGGTTCGCGATCGGGCCCGGCGCGACGCTCCCGTCGTCGAGGCAGTGGCTCATGTACGTCCGCCCGCCGTGGACGGTGCGGATGGCCGCGATCAGCTCGCTCGCCGGCGCCGACTTGATCACGTACCCCGACGCGCCCGCCTCGAGCGCCAGCCGCAGGTGCGCGTGGTCGTCGTACATCGTGACCATCAGCGCCTTGATCTGCGGCCAGCCCTCGCGCACCGCGCGCAGCGCGGCCAGGCCACCGCCGTTCGGCATGGCGACGTCGAGCAGGATGAGGTTGGGCCGGTGCTCCTCGACGCAGCGCACCGTCGTCGGCGCATCGCTCGCCTCGGCGACGACCACCATGTCGGGCTGCTCCTCGATGATGCGGCGCAGCCCGCTGCGGACGAGCTCGTGGTCATCGGCGATGACGAGACGGATGGGGCGCAAGGCCCGATGCTAGCCCGCGGGGCCGACGCGTGGCAACTGCCGTCACGCCCGGCGACTTGCGCGTGCCCACGACCTGTCCCACGTGCATTCTCGTATGTCCACCGCCGCGAAGACAGCGCCAGCGGCGGCGCCGCTCGACGAGGAGCTGGCGCGCATCCGTGGTCGGCTCGCTGACACCTGCATCATCTTCGGGGCCACCTTCGGGTTGCCCCTGCTGTGCGCCTCGCTCTTCATGGACCTGCGCGTGCCCGGGCGCGTCTTCAAGCCGGTCCTCGACACGCTCCTGTATCTCGGGTTCGTGGCGCTGGCCCTCGCGCGCCACCGGATCTCGTTCCGCGCGCGGGCGCTCGGGATCGTCGTGGGGGCCTACGTCGGCGGCCTCGGGAACCTCGTGACGCAGGGCATCCTCGGCCCCGCCGGCTTCTTCGTGCTCACGGCGGTCGCCGCCACGCTGTTCCTCGGCGGTCGCGCGGGCATGATCGCCCTCGGCGCCTGCGTCCTGAGCCTGGCCGCGGTCGGCCTGGCGGTGCACCTCGGCGTCGCCCGCTTCGGCTTCGACGCCAACGCGCTGGTCCACTCCTCCGCGGCGTGGCTCGACTACGTCGCGACCTACACGTTCGTCTTGCTCATCCTGGTCCTCGCGATCACCACCCTCCAGCGGAAGATCGCAGAGCAGGCCGCCGCCGCCCAGCGCCGGGGGCAGAACCTCGCCGAGGCCAACCTGCAGCTCCAGCGCGAGGTCGGTGAGCGCGCCCGCGTGGAGTGGTCCCTGCGCACCATCGTCGAGGGCACCGCGGCCGCGACCGGCGGCGATTTTCTGCGCTCCCTCGTGGCACACCTCGCACGGGCGCTCGGGTGCGCCCACGCCTTCATCGGCGAGCTCGCGCCGGGCGGCGGGATCGTGCGCCCGCTCGCGATGTGTTCCCGCGGCGAGCTGGTCGCGGCCGCGGAGTACAGCGTCGAGGGCACGCCCTGTGCCGATGTCCTCGCGCACGGGCCGCTGCTCGTCCCCCGCGACGCCCAGCGCCGCTACCCGGAGGATCCCCTGCTCGTGCCGCTCGGGATCCAGGCCTACGCCGGCGCGCCGCTGCGCAACAGCGCCGGGGAGGTGATCGGGCTCATCGCGCTGCTCTCGGAGGCGCCGCTCGACGAGTCCCGGCGGACGCTGGAGACGGTCGAGGTCTTCGCGGCGCGCGCCGCCGCCGAGGTCGCGCGCATGCGGGCGGAGACGAGCCTCGCCCGCCATCAGCGGGACCTCGAGCGGACGGTCCGCGAGCGGACCGAGGAGCTCGAGCTGACCCACGCCAAGCTCGTCGAGCGCGAGCGGCTGGCCACCCTCGGTCGCCTCACGGCGAGCGTCAGCCACGAGCTGCGCAACCCGCTCGCCGTGGTGAACCTCGCGCTCGATGTGCTGCGGGGCCGGTGCGACCGCGGACCCGAGGTCGACCGGGCCCTCGCCCGCGCGTCGCGGGGTGTCGCCCGGTGCGACGCGATCATCGCCGACCTCATGGCCTACACGCGCGCCGGCACCCGCACGCGCGAGCCCACCGAGCTCGACCCCTGGTTGGCGGGCATCGTCGCGGAGATCGCGCCGCCGCAGGAGGTCGCGCTGCACCCGGTGCTCGAGAGCCACGCCACCGTGGCGATCGACCGGGAGGCGCTCGAGCGCTGTGTCATCAACCTCGTCCAGAACGCCGTCGAGGCGATGAGCGACGGCCGCCAGCCGCACGAGCTCGAGGTGGCCACCGGCAGCCGCGACCGCACCGTCTGGATCCGCGTCGCCGACAACGGGCCCGGGATGGCGCCCGAGGTGCGAGCCCGCGCGTGCGAGCCGCTCTTCACGACGAAGAAGCTCGGCTTCGGCCTCGGGCTCGCCATCGTCAAGCAGGTCGCGGAGGCCCACGGCGGCGGGCTCGAGATCGACAGCGCGCCGGGAGTGGGCACCGCGATCACCATCCGGCTCGAGGGAGAAACCCGTGTCTAGCCGCGAGCTCGACATCCTGGTCGTCGACGACAACCTCGACTTCGCCGAGATGCTGGCCGACGTGGTGCAGCTCCGGGGATACCGTTGCCAGGTCGCCGGGAGCGGCGAAGAGTGCGTCCGTTACGTCGCGCGGCACGCCGTGGACGTCGTGTTCATGGACGTGATGCTGCCGGGCATGGACGGCGTCGCCGCGGCCCGCGCCGTCCAGGCGCTGCGGCCGGAGGCCGCGATCCTGCTCGTCACCGGGTACACGGACGAGAACCTCCGCCGTCGCGCCGAGCAGGACGGCTTCCCGGTGATCTACAAGCCCGTCACGGTCGACCGCGTCCTCATGGCCGTCGACCAGATACCGCTGCGGAAGCCGACGTAGGCCGTCACCCGCGCCCCGAGTCACGAGGAGCTCGCGCAGCCGCAGGCGTCGCGTGACGCGCCCCGCGGCCCGCTTGACCCCGGGGCAGCCGCGAGGCAGGCTCGGCAGCACCCCGCAGGAGAGAGATCCGATGAGGCTCGCGCCGCGCCACGCCGCCCTGCTCGCCGCCGTCGTCCTCGCCGGGTGCGGGGCGACCCCGTCGGCGCCGCCGCGCCTCACGGCCCCGTGGTCCGACGGCGAGGTGACGACCTACGACCTCCTCGACCGCCGCGGCGCGGTCGTGGGCGCCGCCACGTGGACCGTCGCCCGGGCCGACGGGGGCTGGCGGCTCGTGCACGAGATGGCCCAGGGCGCCCGCCGCACCGTGGGCGAGGTGGTCATGGACGCCGACCTGCGGCCCCGGCGCGCGACGCGCACCGCCGACGGGAAGCGGGTCGAGCTCGCCTACGACGCCGGGTCCGTCCTCGTGCGCCGCGAAGGCCCGAAGGGCGCCCCGAAGGAGCAGCGCGTCGCCGTGCCCGCCGGCGCCATCGACAATGACGAGTCCCTGACCTTCCAGCGCGCGCTCCCGCTCGCGGCCGGGTACACGGTTCGCTACGCCAACGTGGTCGCCTCGGGGACGCCGGTGACCATGCGCCTGACCGTCGACGCGCGCGAGGCGGTCACGGTCCCGGCGGGCACGTTCCCCGCCTGGCGCGTCTCGCTGGCCGCGGGGGCGAACGCCCACCGGGCCTGGTACGCGACGGATCCGCCGCACCTCATGGTGAAGTACGAGAACCCGCAGAGCGGCGCGGTCTTCGCGCTGCGCTCGTGGCGCCCCGGCGCGGGCGCGGCGCTGCACGGCAACCCCGCCTCGGCGCCGGTCGCGCCGCCGCGCGCCGGACCACCGCCGCTCCCGGTCCCCTTCGTCGTCACGAGCCTCGCGCTGCAGCTGCCGCTCATGATCCTCCTGCCGCTCGCGCTCGGGTGGCTCATCAAGCGGCGGTTCGGCGTCGCGTGGCGCGTCTTCGGCGCCGGCGCCCTCACGTTCGTGGCGTCGCAGATCGTGCACCTGCCGCTCAACTGGGCGCTCGGGCTGCTCGGGCCGCCGCGCGGCCTCGGCCTGCTGTCGCTGCCGCTCCTCGCCCTCGCCGCCGGTCTGTCCGCCGGGCTCTGCGAGGAGCTGGCGCGCTTCGTCGCGCTGCGCTTCGCGCTCAAGCGCGCGCGGTCGTGGCCGGCGGCGCTGCAGCTCGGCGCCGGCCACGGCGGGGTCGAGGCCATCATCTTCGGCGTGCTCGTCGCGCTCACCCTCGTCAACATGCTCGTGATGCGCGCCGTCCCGGCCGCGCGCCTCGGGCTCACCCCCGAGCAGGCGGCGCAGGTGGCGGCGGTCGCCGAGGCGTACTGGCAGACGCCGTGGTACCACGCGCTGCTCGGCGGCCTCGAGCGCGTCCTCGCGCTCGCCGCTCACATCGCGTTCGCCGTGCTGGTCATGCGCGCCGTCGTGCGCCGGCAGCCCGCGTACCTCGTCGCCGCCGTCGCCGCGCACGCCGCGCTCGACGCGGTCGCCGTGGTGGCCTCCCGGACCCTCGACCTGGTCGCGACCGAGGGCGTGGTCGCGGTCATGGCCTTCGCGCTGCTCGGGCTCGCGTTCGCGCTGCGCGACCCGCCGGGCGCGGCGCCGCTCGTCGATCCGGCGCCGTCGGATCTACCCGCGGCCCCGGATCCACGCTAGAATCCAGGGCGCGGCGGGGGCCGCGACCATCGTGCGCTCACGCGATCAGCAGCCAGACCCCGAGGAGAACACCGGGGAGCGTGGGGCGGGCAGGGGGCCCGCCGCGCCGGCCGAGACGGCCCCCCCGGACGCCGGCACGTGGCCACGTCGCCCATCGCAGAACTTCGACGATGATGAGCCCACGGCCGCGCTGCACGCCGACGTCGTGGAGCGGGTCCGCGCGGCCGCGTCCGAGGATACGCCGGCGTTCGCGACCGAGATCCCGGTCGTGCAGCTCGGGCTGCGGCCGTCCCGGACGAGCGTGGCGGCGCCGCACGCGGAGCCGCCCGCGGGCCCCATCATCGAGGAGGCTGTGCCGCCGCCGGCGGTGCCGCCCCCGGCCGCGTCGACCGCGGCCGCGCACCCGCCGGCCGAGACCGCGGCGCCGTTGCCGCCGCCGCCCGCGCCGGCGCCGTCGTTCGGCGACGTCGACGAGGAGATCACCGGCGAGCGGCCGGCCGCGCCGCTCGCCGCGGCCGCTCCCGCACCCGAGCCCGCGGCTGCCGTCTTCGACGAGCGGCCGACCCCGGTCCGGGTGTCGCGCTTCTCCCCGGCGGATCCCGCCGGCGTACGGCCGATCGCCGAGCTGGTGCTCGACTACCTCGCCTTCGAGAAGGCGGTCCCGCGCGCGCTCGCCCTGGGGCGCCGCGCCTCCCTCGTCGACCTCATGGCCGCCCCGGCCGCCGCGACCCCGGCCGCCACCCCCGCGGCCGCGGCCATCCCCGACGAGGAGATCATCGCCGGCCGCTACCGCATCGAGGACCAGCTCGGCGAGGGCGGCATGGGCAAGGTCTTCCGCGTGCGGCACCTGCAGCTCGACAAGGCCTTCGCCCTCAAGCTCATCCACGTCAACGCGAACAGCAGCCCGCGGGCGCGCGAGCTCTTCTACCGCGAGGCGAAGCTCGCCAGCTCCCTCGCGCACCCGAACATCGTCACGATCGTCGACTTCGGCGAGGACCCGCGGCGCGGCGCCTTCATGGTGATGGAGCTGGTCGAGGGCGAGCCGCTCTCGGTTCACCTGCACCGGCTCGGCCGCCTCGCCGCGAAGCCGGCCATCGACGTCATCCTGCAGATCGCCGAGGCGCTCCACTACATCCACGGCCGGCAGATCGTGCACTGCGACATCAAGCCGGAGAACATCTTCCTGTGCCGGCTCCCGTCGACCGAGCGGCGCAAGTTCCAGGTGAAGCTGCTCGACTTCGGCCTCGCGCGCACCGGCGCCGTCGCCGTGCGGACGACGCAGAACATCGAGGGCACGCCGGCGTACCTCGCCCCCGAGCGGATCCGCAGCCAGGCGCCCCAGGCGTCGATGGACATCTACAGCCTCGGGGTGGTCAGCTACGAGCTGCTCACGGGCCGGCTCCCGTTCGACGGCAGCATGTACGAGATCATGTCGGCGCACATCAACAAGCCGCCGCCGCCCCTCTCCACCCACGTCCCCGACGGGGTGGACGAGAGCCTCGAGGGGCTCATCATGCGCGCGCTCGCGAAGGAGCCGAAGGACCGGCAGAAGGACATGGCCGCGTTCCTGTACGAGCTGCGCACCGTGATGGACATGCTCGGCATGGGGCGCCGCCGCGCCAACCCGATCGTCGTGCGCGAGTCGACCCACGACCGGCGCGAGCGCGGCGTGCTCGTCGGCTACGACGCGACGCCGCTGCCGATGGCGGGCGTCGACGTCGACGGCACCATCGTCGTCGCGAACCGCGCCTTCGCGCTCTTCGCCGGCGACGGCGCCGTCGAGGGCAAGAGCCTCTACGACACCAAGCTGCAGACCGTCTGCCCGGACCTGCGCGAGTGCGTGCGCCGCGTGCACACCGACGGCGCCGCCCAGAGCCTCGTGCTCGCGCTGCGTGCCCCCGACGGCACCGAGCACCGGCTCATGCTGTGGCTGGTGCCCGGCACGGAGGACGGCGGCCGCGTCCACCTGACCGTGCACGGTCTGCAGGCCTGACGCGGGCTATCGCCCGGCGGTGCTCGCGACGCCCGTCTTCTTGGAGCCGTGGCCCTGGTACCACTCCCGGATGACCCGCTCGGCGGGCTTGCCCTTGGGCGTGTAGTAGTTGTCCTTGGGGCCGCCCGCGCCGAACCAGTTCCAGAAGAAGATGCCGCCGAGCCACTTCTCGCCGCGCCACACGTCGTACACCGCGCGGTAGCAGCGGTACTGCTCCTCCAGGTCGACGGGGTCGGGCCGGGTGTAGTCCCAGGGGTGCGTCGCGGTGCCGACCTGGCTCGTGTAGCCGATCTCCGTGAAGACGACGGGCCGGCCGACGGTCTTCGCCCACGGCACCAGCTCCTCGCGGACCTTGCGCCACGAGGCCCGGAGCGTCTCGAGCGGCGCGTTCGGCTTCTCGGCGAGCTGGTAGTAGCCGGTGAGGCCGACGTAGTCGAGGCGGTCCCAGAACGTGACCGGCTTGTAGTGGTCCCAGTTCGCCGAGTAGATGAGGGGCCCGGGGTAGAGCCGCCGGACGCGCTCGATGATGCCCACCCAGCGCTGCCGCATGCCCTCGAAGGCGATCAGCTCCGAGCCGACGCTGAAGAGGTCGACCCGGTGCTTCGCCGCGAGCGAGGCGTAGTGGAGGATGAACTTGTCGTAGCGGCGGAACCACTCCTCGAGGTTCGGCGGCTTGAGGGTGCCGCGCCACTCGCCGATCTTGCGGTCCTCGACGTCCACGATGGGGAAGAGGAAGACGCGCATCCCGAGGCGGTGCGCCTCCTTGATCAGATCGACGACGAGCTGGTCGGAGATGGTGGACTTCGGGTTGGGCTCGGGCCCCGCGCTCCAGATGTTCTGCTGGTGCCACGACACGACGAAGCTCACGTACTCGGCCCCGGTCTCCTTGATCTCGCGGAGCATGGGCTTGAGCATCCCCGGGTCGTTGGCGTAGAGGCCGAGGGCCATGCCGCGCACGAAGCGGCGCGCGGGCGCGGCCGGCGCCGGGGCGGCCGCGCCGAGGGCGGTGAGCAGCACGAGAGCGGCGGGGACGAGGGAGGGACGACGCACGTTCACTTCTTCTTTCGCTTCTCCGGCGTCGGGGGCTTCATCCCGACCTCGAGAGACCGGAGCGTCTTCACGACCGCTTGTTGGATGGCGTCTTTGAGCGCATCGTTCTTGGCCGCCTCCACGTCGCGCGGCGTCTCGGTGCGCACGGGGATCTCGACGGTGGACTCGCCGTCGCCCCCGATGGCGAAGGACTTGTCCGGGAACGACGTGCCGAAGATGGTGGCGGCGACGGTCACCGACAGCGTCTTGTGCCGCTCGCCCGGCTTCGGCGGGATCGTGGTCTGCTTGAGCTTCGTGAGGCGAATGTTCACCTCGTAGCCCTTGAGCTTCTTCTTCTTGAAGTACTTGGCGAGGGCCGCGGGGTCCTGCGGCGCATCCGGCAGCTCGAGCACGAACTCCGGGTACTTGCGCAGCTCCTCGTACAGGAGCGGCTTCACCTTGTCCTTGAGCCCGGTCGTGAGGCCCGGGGCCTCGAGCGTCTCGCGGAAGGTGAGGTAGTACTTGGGCGGCTTCGGCTTGGCCGCCGCCGGCGGCGGCGCCAGGGCGCCGAGGACGAGGAGCGCGAAGGTGAGCGTGAGCGTACGAGGCATGGTGACCCCCGATTCGAGCCCTTTGCGCTAGCACAGGGGCCCGCCGGCGTCAAACCGGCGTATCCGTCATGTGACCGATAGCGCAGCGCGCCAGGATCTGGGATAGTGGGTGCCAGGGACCACTGCTCCCAACGCGAATCAGGAGGCCACCATGAAGGACACGCTGCGTAAGCTGCTCGCTCGGTTCCGCAAAGACCAGCGCGGCCAGGGCATGACCGAGTACATCATCATCGTGGCCCTGATCGCCATCGCCGCCATCGGCGTCGTCACGATCTTCGGCGACAACATCCGCGACCTCTTCGCCGGGTCGACGAACGCCCTCGCCGGCCAGACCACGGTCACGCCGGGGACCTCGAAGGCGACGAACAACCACGTCCAGACGAAGACGCTCAAGACGTTCGCGTCGGACAACAAGGGCTCGCCCAACTAGGGCGGGGCGGCTCCTGATTCCCTGGTCGAGGGTCGTCCCCGACGCCCTCCTGCTCGGCGTGTGCGCCGTCGCGGTCGCGACGGACCTGCGGCGCCGGATGATCTACAACTGGCTGACGTTCCCGGCCGCGCTCGCGGGCCTCGTGCTCGCGCTCGCCTTCCACGGCCGGGCCGGCCTGCTGTCGTCCTTCGCCGGCGGCTTCGTCGCGCTGCTGCTCTTCGGCCTCTTCGCCGCCCTCGGCTGGCTCAAGATGGGCGACGTCAAGCTCATGGTCGCCTGCGGCACGCTGCTGCGTTTCCCGCTGGTGCTGTGGGCCATCACCTACACCGCCCTGATCGGCGGCGTCTTCGGGATCGCCTACGCCGCGTACCGCGGCCGCCTCGGCAACGTCGTCGGCAACCTCGGCCGCGCGGCCGCGGGCACCTTCAAGCGCGGCGACCAACCGAAGCTCAAGGAGCTGTCGGACCTGGCCGTCCCCTACGCCGTCGCCATCGCGCTCGGCGCCGTGTGGGCGGCGCTCACGCACTACGTCCCGCGCGCGCTGCTGTTCTGAGCGCCGACCCTACCGCAGAAACAGGGTGAGCGGCCGCATCTCGCCGAGGTCGAGGCGGCAGCCGCCGGGCGTCACGCGGTAGCGCGCCTCGGCGGTCCGCACGACCCGCGGGATCTCACGTGGGTCGGAGGCCTTGTGGTAGCCGGCGATGGCGAGCTTCGGGCGGTGCCGGGCGAGGGTGCGCGCCGCGCCCGCGAGCGCCTCCTGCTCGGCGCCCTCGATGTCCATCTTGATGAAGTCGACGCGGCTCAGGCCGAGCTCGTCGACGAGGGCGTCGATGGTGGTGACGGGCACGCGCACGGTCGCCTGCCGGGCGCCGGCCTCCGCCAGGCTCGCGGTGGCCGAGCCGTCGTCCTGGAACAGCAGCTCCCCCGCGCTGTGCCACACGCCCTTGGGGTAGACCCGCAATCGGCCCGCCGCGATCGCGGCCGGGAAGTTGCGCTCGAGGCACGCGACCTGCGCCGTGCCCGGGTCGATCGCGACGACGAGGCCGGCGCCGGCCCGCAGCGCGTCGCGCGCGAAGAGGCCGACGTGCGCGCCGCAGTCGAGCACGACGTCCCCCGGCGCGACGTGGACGCCCTCGGCGGCGTAGGGCTCGAGCTCGAGCTCGGCGAGCACGAAGAGGTGCGTCTGGTCGCCGGTCGGGGCCCAGTAGTCGCCGTAGCGGGTGTGCCAGAGCGAGGTGCCGTCGGGCATCTCGCGCAGGACCCGGCTCGTGGCCCGGAGCTCCGCCAGCAGACGCCGGTGGCGCGCGGTGTAGCGCACGGCGCCCAGTCCGGCGAGGGGCGTGCAGCCGTTGCGCGGGGTGGCGAGATAGACGCGGAACCACCGCCGTTCGCCGGGGAAGAGGAGGATCGCCGCGTCGGCGAGCACGACCACGGCGAGCAGCACGAGGAGGACGCGGCGGAGCGGGCGCCGGGAGCTGGGCACGGTGCCAGTGTACCACCAGGCCCCATAATTCCTTGACCGGACTCCCGTGCTTCCGGTAAGTTGCTGGCGTTACGGTCATATACCGAGCGCTACCAAAGACCGTGAGGCACATGACGCCTTATACTCGTCCCACTCGCATCGCGGTCGTGGCCTTTCTCACCCTCGTCGCCAGCTCGGCGCTCGGCCAGACGATCCGGCTGAGCGTCGGCGAGTCCGAGACCATCCAGGTCCGGGAGCCCATCTCGAAGGTCCAGGTGCTGAACCCGCACATCGCCGACGTCGCCGACTACTCGGCGAAGGGCGCGACCGTCGTCGGGATCGCCGCTGGCCAGACGGAGCTCTTCCTCACCGCCGGCGGGCGCCAGATGAAGTACCTGGTCATCGTCACGGCGGTGCAGACCGGCCAGCTCATGCGGCAGGTGAAGTCCTACCTCGGCCACATCGAGGGGATCTACCCGCGCGTCTTCGGCGAGAAGATCGTCCTCGACGGCGAGGCGCTCACCGCCGAGGACTACATGCGGGCCGAGCAGACCGTCCGCCTCTTCGGCGACTCGGTCCGCAACTGGGTGCGCATCCGGCCGCAGGCCGCCCAGCAGCTCACGGAGGCGTTCCAGCGCGCCGGCCTCGTCGACGTCAGGGCCAGCTCCTACGAGGGCCGCCTCGTCATCGAGGGTGCGGTCGGCTCGAAGGAGGAGGCCAAGAAGGCCGACGTCCTCCTGCAGAGCATGGGCATCCGCGCCGAGAACCTGCTCCAGGTCGGGCGCGGCCGCACCGTGCTCATCGACGTCAGCTTCGTCGAGATGGTGCGCTCCGGCCACCACAACATCGGCCTTGCCTACCCGCAGCTCTTCGGCGGCGGCGCCACGCTCCAGGGCAACCTCAGCCTCTACCCCAAGGCGAACACGCAGAACAGCTCGGTCACGCTGCAGATCGCCGGCCCGCAGACGAGCGCGCAGCTCAACGTGCTGTCGGAGAACGGCGCCATCCGCACGCTCGCGCAGCCGCGGCTGATCTGCTCCTCGGGCGAGAAGGCCAGCCTGCTCGTCGGCGGCGAGATCCCGATCGTGACGACGACGCAGTTCATGGTCGACGTCAAGTACAAGGAGTTCGGTATCAAGCTCGAGATCGAGCCGGTCGCCGACAACCTCGGCAACATCAGCGCGCGCCTCCTCGCCGAGGTGAGCGACGTCGACCCGAGCCTCGCGCGCGGCGACTACCCCGGCTTCCGCACCCGGCGCGTGAACACCATGGTCGCGGTGAAGGAGGGCTCGACGATCGTCCTGTCGGGGCTCTACTCGAACATCGAGTCGAAGGCGATCAGCCGCTTCCCGGGCCTCGGCAACATCCCGATCCTCGGTGAGTTCTTCAAGAACCGCGACATGCGCGACTCGCGCACCTCGCTCGCGATCTTCATCACCCCGCGCGTCGTCGGCCCGCAGCACCAGTGGGTGAAGAAGACCGTCTCCGAGATCCAGCGGCTCTACGACGAGTACGAGAAGAAGATGGGCTGGGAGCTGTTCGACTGAGGCGAGTCAGAGACGAGCCTCGTTGTAGATTGACCGCTCGTGCGTCCCGGCGCGCCGACGTCTGGCCCGGGACCTGATACACGACTCCGAGGAGAATTGATGTTCAGCGTCATCGTCACGGAGAAGGGCGGAGAGCAGAAGCGCCTCGACTTCGACAAGAACGAGGTCACCATCGGCCGCGTCCAGGGCAACGACATCATCCTGCCCAAGGGCAACGTGTCGAAGCGCCACTCGCGCATCGTGCTCAAGGAAGACAAGTACATCATCGTCGACCTCAAGAGCACGAACGGGACCTACGTCAACGGGCGCAAGATCACGAGCCCGATGGTCATCAAGGGGACCGACAAGGTCTACATCGGGGACTTCATCCTCACGATCGAGGAGCCCGGCGCCGCGGCTCAGCCGCAGCCTCCGGGACCGCCGTCGGCGCCGCCCCCGCGTCGCCCGGCGCCGCCGCCGCCGCCGCCGAAGCGGCCCACCGGCTCCATGTCGGCGCCGCCCTCGTCGGCGGGCCCGACGCCGCGGCCGCTGGATCAGGCCGACAACCCCGATCCGCCGACGGTGCCGCCGCAGCCGATGGGCGCGCCGTACCCGCCGCCGCAGGCCGTGCCGCCCGGCTATCCGCCGCCGCAGCAGTATGCGCCGCCGCCGCAGCAGCAGTACGCGCCGCCGCCGCCGCAGCAGCAGTATGCGCCGCCGCCGCCGCAGTACGCGCCGCCGCCGCCCGCCGCGCCGCCGCCGCCGCAGTATGCGCCTCCGCCGCCCGCCGCGCCGCCCATGGCGACGCAGCCGGCGCCGCAGCCGATGCCGCCGCAGTACGCGCCGCCGCCCCAGGCGCAGCCGCAGTACGCGCCGCCGCCGCCCGCGGCCGCGCCGCCGCCCAAGGCGCCGTCCGCGCGCACCCCGGCGGTCACGCCCCGGGCCGGCATGCCGGCCGGCGGGGCCGTCAGCCCGCGCCGCACCGAGGCGGTGCCGGCGTCGCCCGACGTCGCCCGCCTCTCGGCCGCCGATCCCAAGCGCGCCAAGGTCATCGAGCTGCAGAAGGAGATCCACGACCGCC
>DASXVK010000759.1:0-5281 GCA_036504295.1 Polyangia bacterium | reverse complement strand
CGAGGCCGCGCACGAGGCCGGCAGCCGCGCACTTCCGCGGCCCAAGTGCGAATTTGTGCAGGGGCACTGCGTGCGTCGGGCCTCCCCAGTCACCGACGAAGCCGGCCACGGCGACGCCCCGGAGCGGCAATCAGTCCTGCGGGCGGTCGGCGGGGGCTCATCTCCGGGTTTGACGCGGCAAAGGCCGTCCGCGGTTGGCTCGGTGATCGGGCCCGCGTCCGGTCGTGCTAGAATCACGAGGCCACGACAGCGGTGAGACGGGACGGGTATGGCGCGCACGCGAGCGGAGCGGATGATCGACTGTCTGCGGACGCGCGTGGGGGGTGCGGTGAGCGGCATGCTCGCGGCGCGGCTCGAGGGGCACCTCGCCAGCGCCGGCGACGACGAGCAGATGCTGCGGGTCGCGGTGGACAAGATCCGCGTCTCGCTGCGCCTCTTCGTCGACGAGATGCTCGCCGAGCAGGTGGCGGACGAGCTGCTCCGGCTGGGGCGGCTGTAGCCGCCGTCAGTCGGTCGTGGCGTCGCCGGCACCGCCGTCGTCGGCGGGGGCGACGTCCGCCTGGGCGGCGTCGGTCTGGGCCGGGGCGTCGGTCTGGGCCGGGGCGTCGGCCTGGGCCGGGGCGTCCTGCTGCGCGACCGCCGCGTCGTCCTGCACCACGGTGCCGGCGGGCACGCATTCGCCCTCGGGCGGCACCGACTGATTCGTCCCGGTGTAGCAGCGCAGCCCCGACTCGCAATCCGAGTCGACCTGGCAGCGGTCGCCCTGACTCTGCTTGCAGCCCGCGGCGGCCAGGGCCATCCCCATGATGAGCGCCAGTAACAGCAGTCCCCGCCTGGTCATGGGTCGCATGTGTAGCAGACGCGCCCAACGCTGTAAAGGTTGGCTGGGTTGGTAGGGCGCGGTTCCGCAAAGTCGGGGCCGACGCGTGCATGAAATGCAACAGGGAGACGGGGAGACGGGGAGGATATTTCTGTTTTGGCTCACGACGCTCGCGTCGTGCACGACGCCAGCGTCGGCGCGACCCAACCTGACCTACTCCCCGTCTCACCGTCTCCCTGTTTTCCTGCCTCGCGTCGCCCGACTTACGGGAACCGCGCCTGGGTTGGTATGGGGATCAGCGGTCCTTCGCGCAGCGGAAGCCGCGCTCGCTCGAGCGCGTCCCCGGCTCGGCCGCCCCGCGCCAGGCGGCCCGCAGCCGGAACGACGGGTCGAGGAACGACCCGCCGCGGACCGTCCGCAGCGGCCCCTGCGCCGGGCCGCGCGGGTCGGCGGCGCTGCGGGCCTGCGGCGGATCGAGGGCGAAGACATCGGCGGTCCACTCGGCGGCGTTGCCGGCCAGGTCGAGCACCCCGTAGGGGCTCGCGCCGGCCGGGAACGAGCCCACCGGCGCCGTGAGGCGGAACCCGTCGGCGCCGTCGGCGTCCCGGTGCAGCTCCGGGTCGAGGTAGCGGAGCGCCAGCTCGACGGAGACGCGGCCGTGGTTCGCGCGGCGCGGGTCCCAGCCGCCGCCCCACGGCCAGAGCCGGCCGCTGCCGCCGCGGGCCGCCTTCTCCCACTCGGCCTCGGTCGGCAGGCGCTTGCCCTGCGCCCGGCAGAAGGCGACCGCCTCGTCCCAGGTGACGCCGGTCATCGGGCCCTCGGGCCGCGTGAGCCGCGGGTCCTGGGCCACCAGGGCGCCCGGGTCACAGGCGCCGGCGCGCACGCAGGCGCGGTACTCGGCGACGGACACCTCCAGGCGGTCGAGGGCGAAGGCGCGCAGGAACACCCGGCGCTTCGGCAGCTCGGGATCGAAGAAGCTGCGGTTGCAGCCGGCCGGGGCGCGGGCCGGGCCGTACTCGGCGGCGCAGGCGCGGATCGCCGCGGCGACCTCCTCGTTGCTCGACCCCATGACGAAGGTGCCGGCGGGCACGAGCGCCATCCCGGCTGGCCGCCGCACCGCCGCGGTGCGGCCGGTGTCGGCGCCGAACGCGGCCGTCAGCAGTCCGGTGGCGGCGATCGCGACGAGCGCGACGGCGGGCGCCGAGGCTGGGCACCGGGGCATGGATCGAGTCTCCCGGTTCCGCGCGCGATTGCAAGCCTGCTCGGCGCCTGCTACATCGGAGCGACACCGCGCCATCCCACACTCGTCATGCGTCCGACTCTCGCCGCCTCCCTCGCCTGCGCCCTCGCGCTGGCGCTCGCCCTGAGCGCGGGGGGCTGCCGCCGCGAGCGACCCGCGCCCCGGCCGGCGGCCGCCGCGCCGCCGTGGCGCGGCGTGGCCCTCGGCCTCTTCGGCGAGGACCCGGACTGGTCGTACGACGGCCTCCTCGGCGAGATCCAGGCGCTCGGCGCGAGCCACGTCGAGCTCGTCATCCCCTACTACCAGCGCGACGTCGCCGCGACGGACATCGGCCCGCACACGCGCTTCTCGCCGCCGGATCGGACCGTGCTGCGTACGCTCCGGCAGGCCCACGCGCGCGGCCTCAAGGTCCTCATCTTCCCCATCGTGCGCCTCGAGGACGGCGGGCCCAAGGGCGACTGGCGGGGCACGCTGCGCCCGCGTGACCGCGACGCGTGGTTCGCGAGCTACGGCCGCTGGCTCCTCGGCCTCGCCGACCTCGCCGAGCGCGAGCACGCGGCCGCGCTCTCCGTGGGCAGCGAGCTCTCGACGCTCGACGTCGAGCGGCCGCGCTGGGAGCGCCTCGTCGCCGAGGTGCGGCGCCGCTTCCACGGCGCGCTCACCTACTCGGGCAACTGGGACCACTACGACCAGGTCGCGATCTACGACCTCGTCGACCTCGCCGGCGTCACGGGGTACTTCGAGCTCAAGGCCGCGGGCGGCGCGACCGACGCCGCGTCGCTCGCCGGGCGGTGGGGCGCCCACCGCCGGACGCTCGAGGCCTGGCAGGCGAAGGTCGGCCGGCCGCTGCTCTTCACCGAGCTCGGGTACCTCTCGCAGCGGGGCACCCACGCCTGGCCGTGGAAGGAGGGCGCCGACGAGCCCGTCGACGTCGCCGAGCAGGCGCGCTGCTACGAGGCCTTCGCCCTGGCCTGGCACGACAGCGCCATCCTCGGCGGCGTCTTCGTCTGGAACTGGTACGGCTGGGGCGGCCCCCGCTCGAAGGGCTACACCCCGCGCAACAAGCCGGCGGCGGCGGTGATCGAGCGCTGGTTCAAGACCCAGGCGGCGACGGCGGGGAAGTAGCGGCCTCGGGCGCGAGTTGACTTGCGCCCGCCGGGTCTCACCAATGTCCGGTGAGCCCAGGCAGGCAGCGACGGTCGAGGACGCTCGTGTACTCGGGCCAGCTCGCGGCCGTCGCCACCGCGTACGTCGTGCTGGGGGTGTTGGGCTTGACCGTGGCGCCCATCGAGCGCTTCGCGACCCTGCTCTGGGCGCCCTCGGGGCTGTCGCTCGCCGCGCTGGTGCTGGGCGGCTACCGGCTGTGGCCGGCGGTCGCCCTCGGGGCGCTCGTGACCAACCTGCTGATGGGCGCGCCGGCGCCCGTGGCCGTCGGCATCGCCGCCGGCAACACCCTCGAGGCGCTGGCGGGCAGCTTCGCCCTGCGCAGCCTGGCGAGCTTCCGCGGCTCGCTCGACCGCGTGGCGGAGGTGGTGCGCCTCGCCGTGCCGGCCGCGCTCCTCAGCACCGCCATCAGCGCGACGGTCGGCACCGCGAGCGTGACCCTGGGCGGCCTCGTCCCGAGCCACGACTTCGCCCACATGTGGCGCGCCTGGTGGACGGGCGACCTCGTCGGCGACCTGATCGTCGCGCCGGTGATCCTCACGTGGGCGCGGGGGCCGCGCCCGTTCGTCCGGCGCCCGGCGTCGGCCTACGAGGGCCTGGCGCTCGGGGCGGCGCTGCTCGGGCTGACGCTCGCCGTGGTCGCGCGCCGGCCCGCGGTCGCGGCCCACGCGTTCGTCGGGCCCTACGTGCTGCTGGTCCCGCTCGTCTGGGCCGCGCTGCGCTTCGGCGTGCGGGGCGCGGCCACCGGGACGCTCCTCCTCGCCTTCGCCGCGGTGTGGGCCACCGCGACCGGGCTCGGCCCGTTCGTGCGCGCCGACGAGAGCGACAGCCTGCTCGCGTTGGACTTCTTCCTCGCGGCGGCGGCGGTGACGGCGCTCGTGCTCGGCGCGGTGGCGTCGGAGCGCGAGCAGTCGCGGCGCTCGCTGCGCGAGAGCGAGGAGCGGCAGCGGCTCGCGGTCGAGGCGGCCCAGCTCGGGACCTGGTTCTGGCAGGAGGGCGACGACCGCGTCGCGTGGTCGCCGCTCTGCCGCGCGATGCACGGGGTGGGGCCCGACGAGCCGCTCACGCCCCGGCGGTTCCTGGACCTGCTGGACCCGGAGGACCGCGCGCCCACGCTGCGCGCGGCCACGCGCGCGTTCGAGGAGCACACCGAGTTCCGCGTCGAGTACCGCGTCACGTGGCCCGACGGCAGCGTCCACTGGCTGTCGGTGCTGGGGCGCGCGTTCGCCCGCACGGCCTTCGCGCCGCGGCGGATCATGGGCGTGACCCTCGACACCACGGCCCAGAAGCAGGTGGAGCGCGAGCGCGCCGCGCTGCTCGAGCGCGAGCGGGCCGCGCGGGCCGAGGCCCAGGCCGCCACGCGCGCGAAGGACGAGTTCCTCGCCGTGCTGTCCCACGAGCTGCGCACCCCGCTCCAGGCGATCCTCGGCTGGGCGCAGCGCCTGATCATGGGCGAGGTCGACGCGGCCACCCTCGCGCGCGGGCTCGAGACGATCAACCGGAACGCGCGGACGCAGGCGCGGCTCATCGAGGATCTGCTCGACGTGTCGCGGATCGTGGCGGGGAAGCTCCTGCTGCAGCACGAGCCGGTGGATCTGGAGCAGATGGTCGCGTCGGCGCTGGAGTCGGCCCGGGCGGCGGCCGAGGCGCAGTCGATCCGGCTCGACTGCGACATCGAGCCCCAGCCCGGCCAGGTGCTCGGGGATCCCGAGCGGCTGCTCCAGATCGTCGCCAACCTGCTCTCGAACGCCGTGAAGTTCACGCCGCGCGGCGGCCGCATCAGCGTGGGCCTGTCGCGCGTCGGCCCGACGGCCACGATCGTGGTCACCGACACCGGCCGGGGCATCTCCCCGGAGCTGCTGCCGCTGATCTTCGATCGCTTTCGCCAGGCGGAGAGCGCCACGGTGCGCTCCCGCGGCGGGCTCGGGCTCGGGCTCGCCATCGTGCGCCACCTCGTCGAGCTGCACGGCGGCACCGTGAGGGCCGAGAGCCCGGGGGAGGGGCGGGGGGCCACCTTCACGGTGGCGCTGCCGGTCGTCAGCGCCCGCCGCCCGGCG
>DASXVK010000758.1:0-3218 GCA_036504295.1 Polyangia bacterium | reverse complement strand
AGCTCCTCGTCGAGCTCGGCGGTGTCGATGGCCGGCGGCTCGACGAAGGCGGCGAGGTGCACGCTGTCCGGGTCGCCCGGGAGGTGGGGCAGGTGGCGCCACACGTCCTCCGCCGTGAAGGCGAAGATCGGCGCCATCAGGGTCGCCAGGGCGCGGGCGGCGGCGTAGAGCACCGTCTGCCCGCTGCGGCGCGTGTGCGCCGCGGCCGCGTCGCAGTAGAGGCGGTCCTTGATGATGTCGAAGTAGGTCGCCGAGAGATCGACGGCGCAGAAGTCGATGAGCGCGCGGAAGACGAGGTGGAACTCGTAGTCCGCGTAGGCCTGGCGCAGGCGCGCCGCGAGCCGGGCGACCTTGCCCATCATGTAGCGGTCGAGGGGCAGCAGCGCCTCGGGCGCGACGGCGTCCCGGGCCGGGTCGAAGTCGTAGAGGTTGCCGAGCGCGAAGCGGGTCGTGTTGCGGATCTTGCGGTACGACTCGCCGAGCTGGTCGAGGATGCCGCGGCTGTAGGCGACGTCGTTGCGGTAGTCCTCGGACGCCACCCACAGGCGCAGGAGCTCCGCGCCCTGCTTCTTGAGCACGTCCTCCGGCGGGAGGTACTCGATCTTGCGGCCCTCGCGGCGGGCCTTCTCGATCTCGGTCTTCGAGTAGGGGCGGCCCTGGTCGTCGAGGACGAAGCCGTGGGTGAGGACCGCGCGGTACGGGGCGCGGCCGCGGCTGCCGACCGACGTGAGGAGCGCCGAGTGGAACCAGCCGCGGTGCTGGTCGCTGCCCTCGAGGTAGAGGTCGACCGGCACGCCGAGGTCCGGCTTGCCCTCGCACACCGCGGCCCACGAGACGCCCGACTCGAACCAGACGTCGACGATGTCCTGCTCCTTGCGCAGCTTGTGCGAGCCGCACTTCGGGCACGCCGTGCCGGCCGGCAGCAGGTCCTTGGGCTCGCGCTCGAACCAGACGCCCGAGCCCTCCTGGTCGAAGAGCGCGGCGACGTGGTCCATGACCTCGGCGGAGAGCAGGGTCTCGCCGCAGTCGTCGCAGTAGAACGCCGGGATGGGCACGCCCCAGGCGCGCTGGCGCGAGAGGCACCAGTCCATCCGGTGCTCGATCATGCCGTAGATGCGGTTGCGGCCCCACGGCGGGATCCACTGGGTGCGGTCGATCTCCTCGAGGGCGCGCTGGCGCAGCCCCGCGTGGTCGAGGCCCACGAACCACTGCGGCGTCGCGCGGAAGACGATGGGGTTCTTGCAGCGCCAGCAGTGCGGGTAGGAGTGGGCGACCGTGGCCTTGGGGTTCGAGAGCAGGTGGCCGCTCGCCACGAGGTCCGCGACGATCGCCGGGTTCGCGGCGTGGACGTGCGTCCCCTGCCAGCGCGGCACGTCGGCGGTGTAGGCGCCGGCGTTGTCGACCGGCGCGTAGACGTCGAGGCCGTGCTCCTGGCCGTAGAGGTAGTCCTCCATGCCGTGGCCCGGGGCCGTGTGCACGAGCCCGGTGCCCTGCTCGAGCGTGACGTGGTCGGCGAAGCCGACGCGGAAGTCCGCCTCCTGGGCCGGGCGGCCGAGCGGGTTCGCGTAGCGGCGGCCCGCCAGCTTCGCCGTCTTCGCGGGCGGCAGGTCGATCCAGCGGCCGCGGTCGCTGGTGAGCCCGACCTCCTTGAGGAAGCCCTCGGCGAGGTCCTTCGCGACGACGACGTACTCCTCGCCGTCGGCGAGCATCACCGGCACCGCGACGTAGTGGAAGGTCGGGTGCAGCACGACCGCGAGGTTGGCCGGCAGCGTCCAGGGCGTCGTGGTCCAGATGACGACCGAGGCTCGCTTGCCGGCGAGCGCCGGGTCGACGTCGCCCAGGTCTCGGCCGTTCTCTGGCTCGAGCGGGAAGCGGACGAAGACCGACGGCGAGGTGTGGTCCTGGTACTCGATCTCGGCCTCGGCCAACGCGGTGCGGCAGTGCGCGCACCAGTGCACCGGCTTCTTCCCGCGGTACAGGTACCCGCCGCGGGTGAAGGCGGCGAGGATCCGGACGATGGTCGCCTCGTACGAGTGATCGAGGGTGAGGTACGGCTGGTCCCAGGCGCCGAACACGCCGAGGCGCGCGAACTCGTCCCGCTGGATGGCGACGAAGCGGCGGGCGTAGGCCTCGCACTCGCGGCGCACGTCGGCGGTCGTCATCGCCGCCTTCTTCGGTCCGAGCTCGCGGTCGACCGCCAGCTCGATGGGCAGGCCGTGGCAGTCCCAGCCGGGGACGTACTTCACCCGGTGGCCCATCATGGTGCGGGACTTGACCACGATGTCCTTGAGGATCTTGTTCAGGATGTGGCCGTAGTGGATGTGGCCGTTCGCGTACGGGGGGCCGTCGTGGAGCACGAAGACCGGATCGTGCGCGTGGGCCTCGAGCACGCGCTCGTACAGGCGCTTCTCGGTCCACTCGGTGAGCAGCTCGGGCTCGCGCTTGGCCAGGTTGGCCGCCATCGCGAACTCAGTCTTCGGCAGGTTGATAGTCTCTTTGTAGTCCACGTCAGCCTCGGGGCAGGCAATATAACAGCGCGCCGAGACGTGTCAAACGACCCCGCGCGCCTTGCGCCCCCCACGGGGCCGTGCTACCTGGCCGCCCCATGGGGCAGACGCGGGTCTCGTGGGATCAGTACTTCATGAACATCGCCGAGGTGGTCGCCTCGCGCTCGACCTGCGACCGCAAGTTCGTCGGCGCGGTGATCGTGCGGGACAAGACCATCCTCTCGACGGGGTACAACGGCTCCATCCGCGGTCTGCCGCACTGCACCGACGTCGGCCACATGATGGAGAACGACCACTGCGTCGCCACCATCCACGCCGAGTCGAACGCCATCATCCAGTCGGCCCGCAACGGCGTCGTGATCGACGGCGCGACCATCTACGTGACCGCGAGCCCGTGCTGGAGCTGCTTCAAGCAGATCGCGAACGCCGGCATCCGACGGATCTGCTTCGGCGAGTTCTATCGCGACGCGCGGATCTTCGAGGTGGCCGAGAAGCTCGGCATCGAGCTCGTACACCTCCAGAGCCACGTGTCCGGGCGCGGGGTTGCGGCCTTGCCGGAGGCCCCGCCGACGCAGGACTGATTGCCGCTCCGGGGCGTCGCCGTGGCCGGCTTCGTCGGTGACTGGGGAGGCCCGACGCACGCAGTGCCCCTGCACAAATTCGCACTTGGGCCGCGGAAGTGCGCGGCTGCCGGCCTCGTGCGCGGCCTCG
>DASXVK010000757.1:0-2601 GCA_036504295.1 Polyangia bacterium | reverse complement strand
ACATCTTCTGGCCGTCCTCGTCGACGACCAGGGCGTGCAGGAAGACGGTGCGGAAAGGCACCTTCTTCATGAAGTGCAGGCCCATCATGACCATGCGGGCGACCCAGAAGAAGATGATGTCGTAGCCCGTCTCCATCACGGAGGTCGGGTAGAAGGTCTTGAGCGACTTGGTGTCGTCGGGCCAGCCGAGGGTCGAGAAGGGCCACAGCGACGACGAGAACCACGTGTCGAGCACGTCCTCGTCCTGCTTGAGGGCGGTGCCCTGGCACTTGGGGCAGCTCGTGGGCGTCTGGCGGGCCACGATCATGTGGCCGCACTCGCAGTACCAGACCGGGATCCGGTGCCCCCACCAGAGCTGCCGCGAGATGCACCAGTCCTTGATGGTGTTCATCCAGTGCAGGTAGGTCTTCGACCACGACTCCGGCACGAACTGGATGCGCCCGTCCTCGACCGCCTCCGCGGCCGGCCGGGCCAGAGACTCCATCTTGACGAACCACTGCAGGCTGAGCGACGGCTCGGCGACGATGCCGCAGCGGTAGCAGGTGCCGACCGAGAGCGGGTACGGCTCGACCTTCTCGAGGAGCCCTCCGGCCTCGAGGTCGCGCACGACCGCCGCGCGCGCCTCCGCCACGCCGAGGCCGCGGTAGGCGGCGGGCGCGTTCTCGTTCATGTGGGCGCTGAGATCGAGGACCGAGATGGCGGGCAGCGAGTGCCGCAGCCCCGTCTCGAAGTCGTTGAAGTCGTGGCCGGGGGTCACCTTCACGGCGCCGGTGCCGAACTTGGGATCGACCAGGACCGGGTCGGCGATGATCGGGATCTGCCGGTCGGTGAGCGGCAGCGCGATGGTCTTGCCGATGAGGTCGCGGTAGCGCTCGTCGTCGGGGTGGACCGCGACCGCGGTGTCGCCGAGCATCGTCTCGGGGCGGGTGGTCGCGACCACCAGGCGGCGGTCGGTGCCGGTCACCGGATACGCGATGTGCCACAGGCTGCCCTGGCGGTCCTCGTGTTGGACCTCGAGGTCCGAGAGCGCCGTCGTGCAGCGCGGGCACCAGTTGATGAGGCGCTCGGCGCGGTAGATGAGGCCCTCGTCATAGAGGCGCACGAAGGCCTCGCGCACGGCGCGCGAGAGCCCCTCGTCCATGGTGAAGCGCTCGCGCTGCCAGTCGAGCGAGGCGCCCATCACCTTGAGCTGCTCGGTGATGCGGCCGCCGTGCTGCTCCTTCCACCGCCACACCCGCTGCAGGAACTCCTCGCGGCCGAAGTCGTGGCGGGACTTGCCCTCGGTGCGCTTCACGAACCGCTCGACCACCATCTGGGTGGCGATGCCGGCGTGGTCGGTGCCCGGAAGCCACAGGGCGTTGTAGCCGGCCATGCGCTTCCAGCGCGTGAGGATGTCCTGGATCGTGACGAAGATCGCGTGCCCCATGTGCAGCGATCCCGTCACGTTCGGCGGCGGGATGACGATGCTGAAGGGCGCCCGCGGGGCGCTCTCGTCGGCGTGGAAGTAACCCTGCTCGAGCCAGAAGCGGTACCACTTCGACTCGACCTGGGCGGGCTCGTAGCTCTTTCCAAGTAGGCTGGTCATTGGTTGGCTCAAGGTCGTCAGGCGTCAGATCTGCGGTTTGAGGTTCCGTTGTGCCAGCGGCGCCGAAGCTCGCGCGCTCGGCGCCGGCGGCATGCGATGGAGGTGACGGCGGAACCAGGGCTACCGGCCCGGGCTCCGCTCCGCTACCAGCCGGTCGAGCTCGGCGCGGATGATGACCTCGGCCAGCTCGGGCACCACCTCCCAGGCGATCGCCTCGATGACCTCGCGGCTCATCGCGGCCACGGCCGCGTGCTCGGGGCTGCGGGCGGCGATCGCGGCCACCTTGGCCTCGACCGCCTGGGCGATCACGGGGCGGACGGCGTCGGCGAGGCGGGCGGCCGCCGGGCTCGGCGGCGCGGCGGCGACGGCCGGCGGCGGCGCGGCGGCGGGCGGCGGGGCCGCGACCGCGGCGGGCGGCGGCGGCGCGACCGCGACCGGCGGCGGCGACGGGGGCGCGGCGGGCCGGACCGCGGCCGGGGGCGCCTTCACCGGGGCCGGGGCCGGAGCGGCTACCGCGGCCACGGCGGGCGCCGGCGGCGCCTGGGGGGCCGGCTGCGCCTCCGCCGGTGCCGGCTTCACGGGCGGACGCGGCGCGCTGATCGAGAGGTCCGGGATCCCGAGGTCCACGATCGGCATGCCGACGATGGTCGGGGCGGCGCGCCTCTGCGTCGGCGAGATGCGACCGATCGCGACGGCGCCCGTGGTCGACGGCGGCGGCGCGGGCGGGGCGGGTGGCGCGGGCGGCGCGGGCGGCGCCGGCGGCGCGGCGGCCGGCCGGGCGGCGACCGGCTCGGGGGGCCGGAGCGCCATCAGCGGAATGACCTTGGAACCGCCCGCGACGGGGATCGGCGCCCCCGGCAGGAGCGACGGCCGCAGGCGCCCACCATCGGACGGCCGCAGGGCGGGCGCGGCGGCAGCCGGCGCGGCCGCGGGCGGCGCCACGGCTTCGATGGGGGCCGGCGCGGGCCGCGGCGGCGACAGGCGAACGACCGGTGGCGGCTCGTCGGCTTCTATGG
>DASXVK010000756.1:0-11916 GCA_036504295.1 Polyangia bacterium | reverse complement strand
GCGCGCGTGCGGCCCCACACGTCCGCCGTGCGCCCGAGCGCCGTGGTCCACTCGGGATCGGCGAGGGCGCGGGTCGCGCCGATGGCGAGCGCGGTCGCGCCGGCGGCGTAGCCCCCGACGAGCGGCCCGCTCGCGGCGTCGCGCCGCGGCGGGCTCGGCCGCGAGCAGGAAGCTGGCGGTGAACGCCAGCGGCGTGCCGCGGACCCCGACCGCGGTCGCGCCCGGCGGCGTGACCCGCGTCGGGAAGCCGCCGCGCCGGTGGAGCAGCCAGAGGAGCCGGGCCGTGAGCGCGGCGCCCGCGCGCGTCGAGGCGGCGCTCCCGCGCAGCCGCCCGTGGAGCAGCAGCGCGGCGGCGGCCGGCGCGTGGTCGCTCGGGTAGAGGTCGGTCGTGCCGTAGGTCGGCAGCAGTCCGGACCGGCTCCGCTCGAGGTCCGCCGCGAGCCCGGCGGCCAGCGCGTCGAGCTCCCCGCTGAGCGGGTTCGGCCCCTCGAGCCGCTCGAGGCCGGCGAGCACGTAGAGCGCGAGGCCGCGGTAGAGCACGCTCGCCGGCACGTCGCGCCGCCCGGCGGTCACCGTGCCCGTGCCCGTGAAGGGCGCCTGCGCCGCGGGGCCGAGCGCCAGGCGCGCGAGCTGCTCGACCAGCTCCCCGGCCCGCGCCCGCTCGGCCGGCGGCGCACCCGGCGCGACCGCCGCCGCGACGAGCGCGCCGGCGGTGAACGCCTGGCACCCGAGCGCGGCCCAGCGGAACGGCTCGCCGCCCCCGGTGCCCTCGGCGCCGGCGCAGCCCTGCCGCGACACCTCGCGCGCGAGGTCGGCGAGCTGCGCCGGGATCGGCCCGGGGCGCGGGGGCGGCGGGGCGGCTCGGGCCGCCGCCGCCTCCCAGGTGAGGGCGGCGAGGAGGGCGAGGACGGCGAGGCCGCCGCGGGCCACGGCCGGCGTCGGGTGCTTCACGGCGACTACTTCGCTTTCTGCTCGATCTTGGCCCAGGAGTCCTTGAGCGAGACGGTGCGGTTGAAGACCGGCGCCGCCGGCGTCGTGGCCGCGTCGGCGCAGAAGTAGCCGAGCCGCTCGAACTGGACGCGCGTGCCCGGCGCGGTCTCGGCGAGCGCGGGCTCGAGCATCGCGCCCGCGACCACCTCGAGCGAGGCGGGGTTCAGGTACTGCCGGAAATCCGCGCCGCCCTCGGCCGGGTTCTCCTTCGTGAAGAGCCGGTCGTAGAGCCGCACCTCGGCGGGCACCGCGTGCGCCGCCGACACCCAGTGCAGCGTCCCGCGCACCTTGCGGCCGTCGGGCGCGTTGCCGCCGCGCGACGCCGGGTCCCACGTGCAGTGCAGCTCCGTCACCTCGCCCTGCGCGTCCTTCACCACCCTCGTGCAGGTGATGAGACAGGCGTAGCGCAGCCGCACCTCGGCGCCGGGCGAGAGCCGGAAGAACTTCTTCGGCGGCTCCTCGCGGAAGTCGTCGCGCTCGATGTACACCACCTTCGAGAAGGGCAGGGTGCGCGTACCCTGGCTCGGGTCGTCGGGGTGGTTGGGCACGGTGAAGCACAGGGCCTCGCCCTCGGGGTAGTTGTCGATGACCACCTTGAGCGGCCGCAGCACGGCCAGCCGCCGCGGCGCCCGCTTCTCGAGGTCCTCGCGGATCGCGTGCTCGAGGAGCGCCACGTCGACGATGCTGTCACGCTTCGCGACGCCGATGCGGTCCGAGAACGCCCGCAGCGACTCCGGCGTGTACCCCCGGCGGCGCAGGCCGCAGATGGTCGGCATGCGCGGGTCGTCCCAGCCGCTCACGCGCCCCTCCTGCACGAGCTCGAGCAGGCGGCGCTTGCTCATCAGCGTGTAGGTCAGGTTCAGCCGCGCGAACTCGATCTGCCGCGGCAGCGGCCGCGCGAAGAACTTGCCCTCGACGTCCTGCGCGAGGAACCAGTCGTAGAGCGGCCGGTGGTCCTCGAACTCCAGGGTGCAGATCGAGTGCGTGATCCGCTCGATGGCGTCGGACACGCAGTGGGCGTAGTCGTACATCGGGTAGATGCACCACTCGTCGCCGGTGCGGTGGTGGTGGGCGCGCCGGATGCGGTACATGATCGGGTCCCGCATGTTGATGTTCGGGTGCGCCATGTCGATGCGCGCCCGGAGCACCCGTGCCCCGTCGGGGAACTCCCCGGCGCGCATGCGCCGGAAGAGGTCGAGGCTCTCCTCGGCGCTGCGGCTCCGGTAGGGGCTGTCCTTCCCCGGCTTGTAGAAGTTGCCGCGGTACTCGCTGATCTCGTCGTCTTTGAGGTCACAGATGAACGCCTTGCCCGTCTGGATCAGGTACTCCGCGTACTCGTAGATCCTCGGGAAGTAGTCCGACGCGTAGTGCTCGCCGGCCCACTGGAACCCGAGCCAGTGCACGTCCTCCCGGATGGAGTCGACGTACTCGACGTCCTCCTTGGTCGGGTTGGTGTCGTCGAAGCGCAGGTTGCACGCGCCGCGGTGCTGCTCCGCCAGGCCGAAGTCGAGGCAGATCGCCTTGGCGTGGCCGATGTGCAGGTAGCCGTTCGGCTCCGGCGGGAAGCGCGTCTGGACGCGGCCGCCGTGCTTGCCGCTGTCGAGGTCGGCCTGGATGAGCTCCTCGATGAAGTGCAGGTTCTCCCTGGCGGCCGCGGGCGGGGTTCCCGCCGCCGCCCCTTCGTCCTTCGTCGTCATGGTCGTCTCACCCTCTAGGCTCATAACGTCCGCACGGCGCGCGCGGAACCCCAAAAACTGGGCCGATCCGAGGGGGTGTGTCAAGAAGGAACTGCCGCGGTGCGGCACGGCGGTCACGGGTTCCGAGCCCGGTACCGCGCCGGCTCGAAGAAGAGGTCGATGACGTACACCGTGGTCAGGAACGTCGCCGAGTGCACGGCGCCGGCCGGAATGTAGTAGGTGTCGCCGCCGCGGACGCGCCGCGTGACGCCGCTGATCGTCAAATCCATCTCGCCCTCGACCATGAGCCCGAGCTGCGCGCCGTGGGCGTGCGGCGGGATCGCGCCGATGGGGTCGATGGTGAAGAAGACGACCTGCGTGCCGGCGGCCTGCAGCAGCTTGCCGTGGACGCCCGCGAGCGGAATGTCGGCGTCGGGCAGGGCGATGATCTCGGCGGGGTACTGGAAGCTCATGCGGGGGATTGTCGGACGAGGAGGGGGGGAGCGAAAGGGGAAAAGCGGGGCTACCGGCGGCGCATGCGGCGGACGACGAGGCCCAAGCCGAGGATCAGGACCAGGGCGGCCGCGGGCGAGGTGGTGCCGGGGGCGGCGCTGCAGCCGGAGGCGGCCGTCATCTCCTGGGCGTCGCGCGGGGCGGTGGTCTCGGTGTCGCGGGCGACCGGCAGGGCGGCCTTGTCGGTGATGCGGAACTGCGAGGTGTAGGCCAGGTAGCGCCAGCGGACGATGTAGTCCTTGAGGACGTTGTACTCGAGCTCGGGCCGCAGGACGAGGTCGCTGAACTGCACGCCCATGGTCGGGAGCAGCATCGCGATGCCCTCGTTGACCGTCACGCTGTAGACCGTGGCCGGGTCGAGCGCCTTGCCGTTGATGCGGACCGACGACAGGACGACGCGCTGGCCGGCGGGCAGGCGCGAGTCGTACATGAACGTCATGCCCGAGACCTGGAGGAAGATGTCCTCGTTGATGCCGAGGTAGTAGAGGCCGATCTCGAGGCTCTTCGCCAGCTCGACGCCGGTCAGCTTGAAGGTGGCGAGCTTGAGGCCGAGGCCGGTCGCGGTGTCGTAGCCGTAGCTGACCGGGCGGAAGATGTCGTCGCCGACGATGGCGCCCTTGGAGATGCCCTCGGAGATGAGGCCGTTCGCCGTGATGGCGATGTTCGTGCCGGTGCGGCCGCGGAGCGCGTCGGTGATGAGGTTGCCCATGGCGGTGTCGCGCGCGGCGAACGACTTGTTGTAGGTCATCGGGATGTCGATCAGGGCCTGGGCGAGCTTGGTGTGGTAGACGTCGCCGAACTGCTGGACCACGAGCGCCTTGACCTGGTCGACGGCGGCGCGGATCGGCGCGGCGTCGGGGATGTTCTTGTCGACGGGGACGAGGGTGTAGTCGGCCAGGGCGACGCCGGTCGCGCCGACGGTGAAGTGCATGACGCCGACGTACTGGTAATGGGCGCCCGCCTGGACGACGAGCACCGGCTGGCCGTAGGGGTTCGGGATCTGCTTCGGCTGGTTGAAGACGTAGTGGTCGTGCGCGCCGACGATGATGTCGATGCCCGGGACGTTGGCCGCGACCGCCTCGTCGTACATGTCGCCGAGGTGCGACAGCATGATGACGACCTGCGCGCCCTGCATGCGCAGGCTCTGCATCTGGTAGCCGGCGATCTGCATGAGGACCACCGGGTCGTTGCCGCCGAGGATGGCGACGTCGCCGTTGTTCGTGGTCGGGTTGGTCGGCACGGTCATGCCGAAGATGCCGACGGTGATGCCGCCGACCTGCTTGAGGATGGCGGGCTGGATGAAGTTGGCGAGCCCGTGCGGGTTCGAGGCGAGGTCAAGGTTGGCCGAGAGCAGCGGCAGGGCCTGCCCGCCGGCGAACGCCTGCGAGAGGATGTACGCGAGGTAGCCGGGCCCGAGGTCGAACTCGTGGTTGCCGACCGCCATCGCGTCGAAGCCGAGCGCCTCCATGAGCTGCAGCTCGGGCACGCCGAAGGTGGCCTGGAAGGCGAGGGAGCCGTGGAACGCGTCGCCGCCGTGCAGCAGCAGCGTGTTCGGCTCCGTCATCTTGATCTGGCCGATGATGCTCGCGGCCTTGACCATGCCGCCGGTCGTGCCGTTGAGCTGCGCGTCCTTCGGGCCAGTCGCGTCGAGGTGGGAGTGCGTGTCGTTGACGTGGACCAGCGTGAGCTGCTGGGCGCGCGCCGTCGAGCCCGCGAGGCAGAAGACGAAGGCGATGGCGACAGGCAGCATGCGTCCGGTCATGGCACCCTCCTTGTTCGTTCTGTGAGCTGGCCCACTCGCGTTGCACCCGCGCCCCTGCAGGGCCGCAGCGGACGTCCCGCTGGAGCACCGAAGCGTCGCGCGAATCGTGCCGGCCATGTTTTCACTCTATTTCAACCTGCCAATTCTGTCAAGAAAAATGTTTGTCATATCATGGGCTTAGCTAACTACACCCGCGCACAATGCGCACATGTCCGATGACACTAATGTATGGCGGCTCATGTTCTGGAGCCGAAATGCGGGCGGCGTGACAGGGGCAAGGATCGCGTCGAGTTCCGAGTGCAAGCGCAGCTACATTAGAAACATCGCCGCGGAGCCCGATGATGCGGCGCGCCGTCGCTGTCGAACGCGCCGCGCGGGCCTCGCGCGGGCCCGCGGGCGTTGACGCTCGGGCCTTCGCCGGTACAATCTCGGGCACCATGGAACCTGGCAAGGAAGTCCGCGTCCGGATCGCCCCGTCGCCGACGGGGGATCCCCACGTCGGGACCGCGTACATCGCGCTCTTCAACTACGCCTTCGCGCGCCAGCACGGCGGCACGTTCATCCTCAGGATCGAGGACACGGACCGCACGCGCTCGACGCTGGAGAGCGAGCAGGCGATCCTGCGCGCGCTGCGCTGGCTCGGCCTCGCGTGGGACGAGGGCCCCGACGTCGGCGGCCCGCACGGCCCGTATCGTCAGTCGGAGCGTGCCGAGATCTACCGCGCGAAGGCCGACGAGCTCCTCGCGCGCGGCGAGGCCTACCGCTGCTTCTGCCCCCCGGCGCGGCTCGAGAAGCTGCGCGAGCTGGCGCGCCTCAACAAGGGGCCGGGCGGCTACGACCGCCACTGCCGCGACCTCCCGCCCGCCGAGGTGCAGGCCCACGTCGACGCCGGCGAGCCGTCGGTCATCCGCCTCAAGATGCCGACCGCGGGCGAGACCGTCGTGAACGACCTGCTGCGCGGCGAGGTCCGCTTCGACAACACCCAGATCGACGATCAGGTGCTGCTCAAGAGCGACGGCTTCCCGACGTACCACCTCGCGAACGTCGTCGACGACCACCTCATGGAGGTGTCGCACGTCATCCGCGCCGAGGAGTGGATCACCTCGACGCCGAAGCACGTGGCGCTCTACCGGGCGTTCGGCTGGGAGGAGCCGGTCTGGGTGCACATGCCGCTCCTGCGCAACGCCGACAAGAGCAAGATCTCGAAGCGCAAGAACCCCGTCTCGCTCGACTTCTACCGCGACGCCGGCTTCCTCCCCGAGGCGCTGCTGAACTTCCTCGGCACCATGGGCTGGTCCCTCGCCGGCGACCGCGAGAAGTTCACGCTGGCGGAGATGATCGAGAGCTTCACGTGGGACCGCATCTCCCTCGGCGGCCCGGTCTTCGATCTCACCAAGCTCACCGACCTCAACGGCCAGTACATCCGGGATCTCGCCCCGTCCGAGCTCGTCACCCGGCTGCGCGCCTGGCGCCTCGGCGACGACTTCCTCGGCCGGCTGATCCCCTTCGCCCAGGCGCGCATCAAGAAGCTCGACGAGTTCGTGCCGCTGACGGACTTCTTCTTCAGCGGTGATCTCGACTACGCGCCCGTCGCCAAGGACCTGGTCCCCAAGGGGCGGACCGCCGCCGACACCGTCGCCGCGATCGCCGCGTACGTCGAGGCCGTCGATGAGCCGCAGGGCGGGCAGCCGCGGGCCGAGTTCAAGCCCGAGGCCCTCGAGGCGGCGGGCCGGACGCTGTGCGAGAAGCTCGGCTGGAAGCCCAAGGAGCTCTTCATGGCGCTGCGCGTCGCCGTCGCCGCGCGCACGGCGGCGCCGCCGCTCTTCGACACCATGGCGGTCCTGGGCCGCGAGGTGACCCGCCGCCGCCTGCGCCAGGCCGCCGACTTCCTGCGGAAGCAGCCCTGATGGTCCTCGACACCCTCACCGCCGTCGGGGCCACCCTCGAGATGGCCGCGATCGCGGTCGTCGCGTGGTACCTCAAGAAGCACTGGAAGGCGATCAACGAGGACGAGTTCACCCGCGCGCGCGAGGCCGTGCGCGAGGCGGCGGTGGCGGTCCGGCGCGAGCGCAAGAAGGACAAGCGGCGCGCCGCGGGCGGAGACGGCGGGGCGGTCGCGGTGGTGATGTCGCCGGAGACGGCGGCGGCGCTCGACGCGCCGGTCGCGCCGGCCTTCGACTACCGGCCGCTCGTCACCATGTGCGTGGTCGCGATCAGCCTCACGCTCCAGCAGTACTTCGGCCACAGCGACACCTACGAGCGGCTCTTCCGCGACTACACCGACGCGCGCTATTACCCGCTCGGCAGCTTCGCCTGGTGGTCCGGCTGGCGCGTCCTCGGCTACGTCGTCCTGCCGCTCTTCCCGATCCTCATCATGCGCGAGCGCCTCGCCGACTACGGCCTGGCCCTGCGCGGGCAGATGAAGCACCTGTGGATCTACGTCGTCCTCTTCCTGCTGGTGCTCCCGGCGGTGATCGTGGCGTCGTTCACGGCGCCGTTTCAGCACACCTACCCGTTCTACAAATGCGCCGGCCGCAGCGCCTTCGACTTCGTCGCCTGGGAGCTGCTCTACGCGGCCCAGTTCGTCTCCCTCGAGTTCTTCTTCCGCGGCTACATGCTGCAGTCGCTCAAGCGCACGATGGGCGCCTACGCGATCTTCGTCATGATCGTGCCGTACTGCATGATCCACTACGGCAAGCCGCTCCTCGAGACGATGGGCGCGATCCTCGCCGGCCTCATCCTCGGCACCCTCGCGCTGCGCACCGGGAGCATCTGGTGCGGCGCCCTCATCCACATCAGCGTCGCGATCACGATGGACGTGCTGGCGCTCGTGCACACCGGGTGGCGGGTCTGGAACCGCTGCGGGATGTAGGGGGACTGGACCGAGGGTAGAGCTGGGCCGGGGGGTACTAGCGGCGGGGCGCCTTCTTCGGCGCGGCCGCCTTGCGGCTGAGTTTGTCGAGGCGGTTCTCGATGCCCTCGAGCCGCTTGACGATGGTGTCGAACTCCTCGCGGCTGGGCACGTCGAGGGCGGCGCAGATGCGGTGCACGACGCGCTCCCACGCCCCGCGGAGCTGGTTCGGCACCTCGGTCACCTGCTGCTGCACGTCGGTGAACGAGTGCATCGCCTTGTCCTGGAGCTCGCCGAACTGGGACTTCGCGGTGCTCAGACCATCACGCAGCTTGTCGCTGATTTCCGTCGCCATGAGAGCCTCCTTCCCGGTGGACACAGGCTGACGCAATGCATCAGCACCTCCTTATTATGCGTCGCGTCATGGTTAGTCAAGCCCAAAGTTCGCGCGGGTCCAACCTGGCATCAAAGTGGCGACAGAAGAGCTAACCACCTGTACTTACAACGAATTACACATAATTACATCTTCGTGACAATCGTGAGAGCTCAATGTCTATGATGGAGCACATCAGTTCCCGGGGTGGGGAGGTGTATCCACTCGAGGGAGGCTAACATGCGCGACGCTCTGATCTGGATCTACCTCGGCATTCTCATCACGCTGGCCATGTACGGCTTCCACCGGAGCAGCCTGGTCTACCTGTACTTCCGGAACAAGGCGCGCCGGCCCAAGCCGAAGGGGCACTTCACCGAGCTGCCCCGGGTGACGGTCCAGCTCCCGATGTTCAACGAGATGTACGTCGTCGAGCGGCTCCTCGACGCCGTCGCGCGCATCGACTACCCGCGCGACCGCTTCCAGATCCAGGTCCTCGACGACTCCACCGACGAGACCCGCGAGATCGCCCAGCGCAAGGTGGCCGAGCTCGTCGGCCGCGGCCTCGACGTCGAGTACGTGCACCGCAGCGACCGCACCGGCTTCAAGGCGGGCGCCCTCGAGAACGGCCTCAAGACGGCGACCGGCGAGTTCGTGCTCATCTTCGACGCCGACTTCGTCCCCGAGCCCTCCATCCTCCGGAAGACGGTGCACTTCTTCACCGACGACGGCATCGCGATGGTGCAGGTCCGCTGGGAGCACGTCAACCGCGGCTTCTCGAGCCTGACCGAGGCGCAGGCCCTGATGCTCGACGGGCACTTCGTGATGGAGCACGCGGGCCGCAACTGGTCCGGCCGCTTCTTCAACTTCAACGGCACCGCGGGCATCTGGCGCCGCAGCGCCATCGCCGACGCCGGCGGCTGGCAGCACGACACGCTGACCGAGGACATGGACCTGTCCTACCGCGCGCAGCTCAAGGGCTGGCGCTTCATCTACCTGCCCGAGGTCGTCGCCCCGGCCGAGCTGCCGGTCGAGATGCGCTCCTTCAAGTCGCAGCAGTTCCGCTGGGCCAAGGGCTCCATCCAGGTCGCGCGCAAGCTCCTGCCGACGATCATGCGGGCCGACGTGCCGTGGCGCGTGAAGATGGAGGCCTTCTTCCACCTCACGAACAACTTCGCCTACCCGCTCCTGCTCATCCTGTCGATCCTGCTGCTGCCGAACCTGATCGTGCGCACCACCCACGGCTGGCGCGAGGTGCTGATGATCGACCTGCCGCTCTTCTTCGGCACGACGGTCTCCATCGCCTCGTTCTACATCGCCTCGGAGCGCGAGATCGACCCGACGCAGGGCCGCCTGTGGAAGACGGTGCGGCAGCTGCCGCTCGTCCTCTCGCTCGGCATCGGCCTCTGCGTCAACCAGACCCGCGCGGTCATCGAGGCCATGATCGGTCGCGAGACCGAGTTCGTCCGCACCCCCAAGCACGGCGTCGCGCTCAAGGGCGAGAGCTGGGTCGCGAAGAAGTACCGCGCCGCGCGCGACTTCGTGCCCTACGTCGAGCTCGCGCTGGCGCTCTACTTCGGCATCGCGATGGTCATCGCCGCCCGCGGCGGCCACTACGTCTCGATGCCCTTCCTCGCGCTCTTCCTCGTCGGCTTCGGCTACGTCGGCGTCCTCTCCGTCCACCAGACGCGCTAGTCGCCTCCGCCGTCATCTCCCGCAGCGTTCAGCTAGTATGAAGGGACCCTGGGAGGGTCCCTTTGACCCCCCGCGCAGAGGGCTGGCAGGCAAAGCCCGCCAGCACTCACGCGAGCTCCTCAGGTCGGCCGCGGCACGGGGCCGCCTCCCACCGCGAGGCCGCGCCGCTCGGTGGCCGCGAACCCGAGCCCGAGCGGCAGCCCGAAGAACACGATGTGGGCGATCGCCTGGGGGATCTGCGCGCTCGTCAGGAACCACGGATAGAGCAGCCGGCCGACGAGCTGAAAGTCGAACAGCCAGACGATCAGGCCGTAGAACAGCCCGAAGGCGGCCTGGCTGCCCCAGCTCGCGCGCATCTCGGGCGGCATCGGCGCGTTGCGGGCGCTGAAGATGATGCCGAACAGCGCCGACAGGAGCAGGTGGACGAAGAGCCCGAGGGCGACGGCCGTCGCGGGCGGCGTCGAGAAGAGCGCAATGCCGCCGAGCACCAGGCTCGCGGCCATGCGCGGCGGCAAGAGCGGCGATTGACCCATCGCCGCGGCCCCGACGACCTCGGCCAGCCCGAAGACGGCGCCGGCGAGGACGCCCCAGACCGCGCCCTCGCGCGTGGTGCTGCTGAGCGCGCTGCGCATCAGCGACTCCTTTCCGGCGGCGCCGCCCCGCCGATCCGCACCGCAACCAGCGCCGAGCGTCGCCTGCCTAGAGTCGTGCGGTCAGCGGGCCGACAGTTCAACTCTCGGCGGGGCGCGCCCGCCCCTCGCGTCCTTGCCAGCATCCCCGTCGACGCGTAGACTTGATCCGAACCTTCTGCCCGGTTCGTTAGGAGGCGTAATTCATTCCCTACGAGTCATACCCCGGGATCTGCCGCTGACCGTGGCGCGCACGCCCGCTGCGTCGGGAAGCCCATACCGGTCATCGTGGAGCCCACCTTAATGTCTGGGGTATGAATTGGCCCCGACGGCCAGGGCGGTTGGTTGCTTCTTCGAGACGCCCGCAGCGACCGCTGCGGGCGTTTCCTTGTCATGAGGGTGGGCCCGCGCCTTGCATCGGCGGGTCGTGGCACACGAGCCTATGAGGAGGCGCCATGCGCCCGATCCCGATCGCGATCCTCGCCGCCCTGATGCTCACCCTCGGCGCGGCGCGTGCCGACAGCCCGCCCGACGACGGTGAGCAGCCCCGGACGCGCGCGGTCCCGCAGCACGCGAAGGACCAGTGCGAGACGGCGGACTCCAACATCGCGCGCGCGCTCGACGCGCTCGGGGGCGGCCGCTCGCGGGCGGGCGCCGCCGTCGCGCACCAGCCGTGGCGGGGCGGCGCACCACTGAAGTACCTCGACCGGGTCGACGCGCGGCTCGCGCTGACGCCCGCCGAGCGCGCGCTCCTCAAGCGCAACGGGTTCGTGGTCCTCGACCGCCAGGGCTTCTCGACCTTCGCCTGGGCCTTCCACGAGATCTACATATCGCAGCTCCCGGTCTACATCTCGCCGGACGCGATCCTGCACGCGGTCTTCGCCGTGAACGACGACCTCGTCGCCGACCTCGAGGAGACCCAGCTCGCGCCGCTCGCGCGCGGGCTGCTGGCGAAGCTGCACGCGGCGCTGCCGCGGGCGGCCGACGCGTACCCGGCCGAGGTCGCCCAGGACCTCGACCTGTACCTCACCGTGGCGCGCCGCCTGATGGAAGAGCCGGGCGCGGCGCCGGCGCTCCGCAGCCCCGCCACGGACCGCGCGGCCGCGGAGCTCGTGGCCTCGGCTCGCACCGCCGCCACCCTCGCCACCGTCGAGATCTTCGGCCGGCCGCGGATGGTCGACTTCACCCAGTTCCAGCCGCGCGGCCACTACGCCGGCCGCGACGGGCTGAAGCCGTTCTTCCGCGCCGCCATGTGGCTGAGCCGCCTCGAGCTGAACCTCGTGTCCCGCTCGTCGCGCAGCTCGGCCCCGGGGCTCGCGCCTGATCCGCGCGAGACCCCGCGCGAGGTGGTGCTCGCGCTCGCGCTCGCGGACCTCGTCGAGCGCGCCGGCGCCGGCCGCGATCTGGCGCGGCTCGAGCGCGCGTGGGGG
>DASXVK010000755.1:0-7452 GCA_036504295.1 Polyangia bacterium | reverse complement strand
CGCTGCCGGGCCACGGCCCGCAGCGCCTCGAGCTGCCCGGGCGACCCGAGCCGCGGCATGGTCTCAACTGGCCCGCGCATGCTTCGCTCCCGTGAGGTAGTCGGCGACCTGCGCCGCCTCGGCGTTGCCGTGGTAGCGCTCGCCGACGATGAGGACCGGCGCCATCGCGCAGGCGCCGACGCAGTTGACGGTCTTCACGCCGAACGCGAGGTCGGCGGTGGTCTCCCCGGGCCCGATGCCGAGCTCGCGGGTGAGCTGCTCGACCAGCCGCTCGGCGCCGCGGATGTGGCACGCGGTGCCGGTGCACACCTTGACCACCGTGCGCCCCGCGGGCGTGAGCGAGAACGCGCGGTAGAAGGTCGCGACCGAGAAGACGCTCGCGAGCGGGACCCCGAGCTCCCCGGCGACGCGGGTGAGGGCCTCGCAGGGCAGGAAGCCGAACGCGCGCTGCACGTCCTGCAGGATCAGCAGCAGCGACGGCTCCTCGCGCGGGTAGCGCGCGACGATGCCGGCGAGCGCCGCCTTGTCGAAGCAGGGGGCGTCCATCACCGGCCTCCGGCGTCGGCGGGGCCGCCGAGCGGCCGCGGCGCGCGGTCGGGCCCGTCCGGGGTCTTGAAGACGCCGAGCGGGTAGGTCGGCAGCATGTGCGCCTCGAGCCAGGCCGGCGCCTCGGTCGGCGCGACGCCCCAGTTCGTCGGGCAGGTCGACAGCAGCTCGACGAGCGCGAAGCAGGCGCCGGCGAGCTGGTACGAGAACGCGCGCCGGATGAGCTCCTTCGCGCGGAGGACGTGCTGCGGCCGGTGCAGCGCGCCGCGCGCGATGAAGCTCGGCGTCTCGAGGGTCGTGAGCAGCTCGGCCACGCGCAGCGGGCGGCCCATGAGCGCCGGGTCGCGGCCGAGCGGCGTGGTCGTGGTCCGCTGGCCGACGAGCGTCGTCGGCGCCATCTGGCCGCCGGTCATGCCGTAGATCGCGTTGTTGATGAAGACGATCGTGATCTTCTCGCCGCGGTTGGCGGCGTGGACGATCTCGGCCATGCCGATCGAGGCGAGGTCGCCGTCGCCCTGAAAGGCGAAGACGAAGGCGTCGGGCCGCGCCCGCTTGACCCCGGTCGCCACCGCCGGCGCGCGGCCGTGGGCCGCCTCCTGGAAGTCGCAGTCGTAGTACTCGTAGGCGAGCACGCTGCACCCGACCGGCGCGATCCCGACCGCGCGCTCGCGCAGGCTCATCTCGTCGAGGAGCTCGGCGACCACGCGGTGCGCGACGCCGTGGGTGCAGCCGGGGCAGTAGTGCGTCTGCCTCGGGGTGAAGGCGCGCGGCCGCACCTGCACGTCGCGCGGCGGCAGGACCTGGGCATCGTTCGCGGGCGGGGGACGGAACATGGCGCTCCTCAGATCGAGACCGGGAAGTAGTGGTAGGCGGTGCCCACGCGCGCGACGGCGACCGCGGTGTCGGGGCACGCGATGGCGCACAGGCGGCAGCCGAGGCAGCGCCGGGGCGCCGCCGTGACCGGGTAGAAGTACCCCGAGGCGTTGCTCCGCGTCCCCAGCGCGAGCACGCGCTGGGGGCAGGCGGCGACGCAGAGGCCGCAGCCCTTGCAGCGCACCGGGTCGATGGCGATCTCGGGCATGGCCGTGCGCTCCTCAGCCCCGCCGCCGCGGCGCGGCGACCACGCGCAGCGCCGGGGCCACCGCCGCCGGGCTCGCGGGCGCCGCCGCCCCGACGGGCAGGACGAGGCAGCCGAGGCGCGCCGGGTCGAGCGCCGGGCCGACGTGCTCCTGGGCGGTGACGGCGACGACCGGCACCCCCAGCGTGGCGCCGAGCTCCTCGGCGAGGCGGCAGCCGGCGAGCACGACCTCCGGCGTCGTCTCCGCCATCAGGTGGGTGTTGCAGACGATGCCCGTCAGGGTGGTGCCGGCGCGCCGGCACAGCCTCGCGGCGGCCGCGGCGGCGCCGGCGGCGTCCTCGGTGAAGGGGCGGTGGAAGTTGACGACGAAGAGGCGGTCGGCGTCGCGCGGCACCGCGTCCGCGATCTTCGCGTACGCCGCGAGGCTGGCCGGATCGGCGCCCACGTCGAGCACGGCACGCGTGCCCAGGTCCTCGAGCAGGCGGCGGGTGCGCGCGACGACGAGCGAGGCGTCCTCGGTGAGCGGCGCCCACTCCGCCGCGAGGACGCCCACGCCCCGCTGCTCGAGGGGGCGGCGCGCCTCCGGGCGCTGGAACGAGGGGCAGCCGGCGTCGAGGTCGATCACCGTGACGCGCGCGCCGCGGCGCGCGAGCGCGACGGCGCCGGCGACGGCGAGGCTGGTCTTGCCGCTGCCCTCGAGGCCGAGGAGGACGGTGACGCGGTTCGTGAACACGGCGGCTCCGCGGGGTCAGTCCCGCTGCCGCCCTCTCAAGCACGCGCCGTGCCAGCCCGCGCCGCCCGCCGCTCCGACGAGGAGGCGCCGCCGCCCGCACCGCGGCCGCCGCGCGCTGCAACGTTTTGGTGCATCCGTGCAACACGGTCCCGCGGGGGTGGAGGACCCGGGCGGACACCGGCGCTGCGCGCGCGCTCAGGTTGCGCGCGGATGTTGCACCGGCGCAACATCGGGCGGGCGGCGCAGCGCCTCCTCGAGCCGATCGTCGAGCTCGTACCAGCGCTGCACGCCGTTCTCCAGCCGGAAGTAGTGCACGAGGTAGGCGCCGGTGAGCCCGAGGAGGAGCGCCGCCAGCGCCCCGGACGCCCACGACGGGTGCGTGACGCCGAACCCGACCGCGAGCAGCGCGAAGAGCGCCACGAACATCGTCACGATCAGGTGGATGAGGCGCTCGTGCTGCATGAAGCGGAGGCGCCGCGCGTGCCGCGCGCGCACCGCCGCGAGCTCCTCGCCGCCCCCCTGGTCGAGCCGCTCGCGCACGAGCCGCTCGTGCCGCTGCATGTACCCCCACATGATCGTGCCTCCGGCGCTACCGCGGCGGCCGCACCTTCGCCAGGCCGTAGCGCTTCATCTTGCGCCACAGGGTCGTGCGGGCCACGTGCAGCGCGGCCGCCGTCTGGCCGAGGTGCCAGCGGCTCGCGGTCAGCGCCTCGAGCAGCGCCTCGCGCTCCTTGGCCGCGAAGGGGTCCGCCGGCAGCGCCGCCGGGCGCGGCGCGACGCGCGCCGGCGCGGGGTCCTCGAGCAGGTAGTGCGGCAGGTCCTCGCGCCGGATGACGCCCTCGTGGGACAGGAGCACCGCGTGCTCGGCGATGTTGCGCAGCTCCCGCACGTTCCCGGGGTAGCCGTAGTTGAGGAGGATCTTCATGGCCGCCGGCTCGATCACCGGCGCGTCCTTGCCCAGGTGCGCGGCGCGCTCGCCGACGAAATGCTCGATGAGCAGCGGGATGTCGCCGCCTCGCTCGCGCAGCGGCGGCAGCGCCACCTCCACCACCTTGAGCCGGTAGTAGAGGTCGCGGCGGAAGGCGCGCTCGAGCGTCATCGCGGCCAGGTCGCGGTTCGTCGAGGCGATCACCCGCACGTCGACGCGCACCGGGCGGGTCGAGCCGAGGGGATAGAACTCCTGCTCGTCGAGCACCTGGAGCAGCTTCGCCTGCAGGTCCTTCGGCAGCTCGCCGATCTCGTCGAGGAAGATGGTGCCGCCCTCGGCGAGCTGGAAGCGGCCGGCCTTGTCCCGGCGGGCGTCGGTGAAGGCGCCGCGCTTGTAGCCGAAGAGCTCCGACTCGAGCAGGTTGCCCGGCAGCGCGGCGCAGTTGACCTTGATGAAGGGGCCGTGGCGGCGGGCGCTGATGTTGTGGATCGCGCGGGCGAGCAGGTCCTTGCCGCACCCGGTCTCGCCGAGCACCAGGATCGACGCGTCCGAGGCGGCGACCACGGGCAGCATCTCGAAGAGCGCGGTGATGGCCGGGTCCTGGCCGACGACGTTGTCGAGCGTCTGGGCCTGCTTCAGGCGCGTCTCGAGCGCGTCGCGCGCCGAGTCGTCGACGAACGAGTCGAAGCGGCCGATGACCTGGCCGGCCTGGTCGCGCACCACCATGGTGCGCACGTCCACGGCCAGCTGGCGCTCGTGCGTGGTCAGGATACGCGTGCGGAACCGCGCGAGCCGCCCCTGCCCCGCCTCGTCGAAGCGGCAGTGGCGCGGACACAGCGGCGTGCGGAACACCTCGGTGCACGCCCGCCCGAGCGCCTCCTGGCGCGTGATGCCCGTGAGGCGCTCGGCCTCGGCGTTGAAGAAGATGACCCGCCCGCGCGTGTCGACGATCATGCCGGCCGTGGCGAGGTCGTTGAGGATCTGCTGGTAGTCGAGCCGGCCGCGCATGCCCCTCGGAACCATGGTCCGGCGCAGGGCGGGGTGTCAAGCGGCGTCGCGGCGGGCGGCTACTCGGCGCCGGGCAGCGCCGTCATCGGCATGGCCGGCATCTCGGTCGCCGGGCAGCTCCCGGCCGGGTAGCCGGCGGCGATCCAGCCGGCGGTCAGACGCGGTCGCCGGCCGCCACCGCCACCGCGGTGCCGGTGCGCGCCGACGCCCGGAGCGCGTCGAGCGCGACCATGTTCGCCACCGCGTCCGCGACCGGCCAGCGCGGCGGCGCGCCCGTCGTGCAGGCGCGGGCGAAGTCGCGGACCTCCAGCTCGTAGCCGTCGGCGCCGGGGGTGGTCACGACCTCGTCCCCGGCGGCGTCGCGCACGACGAACGTGCCGCGCTCCGCGCCGGGGAACCACGGCGACGCCACGGTGATCGCGCCGCGCGTGCCGGCGAGCTCCAGGCGGTGGCGCTCGAAGCTGGCGATGCCGCACTCGAACGAGGCGAGGACGCCGCCCGCGAGCTCGAGCGTCCCCACGAGGGTGTCGTCGACGGCGCCGGCGGGGCCGCCGGGGGCTTCGCGGGCGGCGGCGAGCACGCGCCGCGGCTCCGCGCCGGCGAGCCGCCGCGCGACGTCCACGCAGTAGCAGCCGACGTCGAGGAGCGCGCCGCCGCCGAGGCCGGCCACGGCGGGCAGGGCGGCACGGTCGTCGAGCCAGAAGGTGAACTGGCTCGTGAGCGTGACGAGCGGCCCGATCCGGCCCGTCGCGAGCACCGCCGCGAGGCGGTCGTAGAGCGGGTGGAAGCGGTACATGAACGCCTCCGCCACGGGCAGCCCGACCCGCCGCGCGACCGCGGCCACGGCGCGCGCCTCGGCGGCGTCGACCGTGAAGGGCTTCTCGCACAGGACCGGCCGGCCCGCCTCGAGGGCGCGGATGGTCCAGGCGGCGTGGAGGCTGTTCGGCAGCGGGTTGTACACCACGTCGACGACGCCCGGCTCGAGCAGCGCCGCGTAGTCGCCCAGCGCGACGGGGATGGCGTGCGCGACGGCGAACGCGCGCGCGCGGCCCAGGTCGCGGCTCGCGACCGCGGCCACGGTGCCGCAGCCCGCGGCCCGGATCGCGCGGATGACGGCGGGCGCGATGCTCGCGGTGCCGAGGATGCCCCAGCGCAGGCCAGCCGCGGGGTCGCGCGCGGGTCCCACGTCAGCCCACCGTCGCGACGCTGACGCGCCAGCCCACGGCCTCGAGGCGCCGCAGCAGCGGCAGCCCGAGCGCGGTCGCCGGGGTGAGCACGCCCCCGCGCGCGGGCCCGCCGGGGAGCGCGTCGCGGTCCGTGGCGAGCGCCAGCGCGGACTCGCACAGGGCGGTCACGGTGACGCGGTTGGCCGGATCGCCGTCGGCGGCGACGGTCGCGACGAGGCGGCGCCCGTCCGGCGCCTCGCCGAGCAGCCGGGCCCGCAAGAAGCCGCGCGCCATCGTCTCCGCGGACGGGCCCTCGCCGGGCTTCGGCCCGAGGCGCCGCACGAGCCACGCGCCCGCCCGGGTCGTGAACAGGGCCGCGGCCGCGCGCGTGCCCGCCGCGAAGACCAGCGCCGGGACCCGGCCGTCGTGCTCGAGCGCCTCCTCGTACGCGAAGGCCTCCCCGTAGCCGGCGCCGTACTCGTCCATGAGCGCGTTCGAGCGGCGCACGACCCGCGTGTCGGTCCCCGCCATGAGGTACGGGCTCAGCCACACCTTGCGCGCGCCGTCCCAGCGCACGCCGGTGAAGTCGGCGCTGCGCGCCCGCTCCGCCGGCGTGGCGCGCCCGGGCGGGTTCAGCAGCAGCACGTCGGCGAACGCGCGCGCGAGCGCCGGGTCCTGCAGGGCGAGCGCCGACTCCAGGGTGCCGCCGTTGAGGCCGCCGCGCATCCGGAACGAGGCGCTCACCCGGCGCGTGGACTGCCCGAAGCGGCGCCGGAGCTCCGTCACGACGAGCAGGGTGCCGAGATCCGAGGGCACCGAGTCCACGCCGCAGCAGGGCACCAGGCGCGTGCCGCGCGCCGCCGCCTCGGCGTGGTGGCGCTCGATCATGGTCTTGATCCAGGGCGTCTCGCCGGTGATGTCGGCGTAGTCCACGCCGTGTCGGGCGCAGGCCGCGACGACGTGGCTGCCGTAGCGCGCGAACGGTCCGGCCGTGCTCGCGACCACCCGCGCCTGCGCGACCATGGCGTCGACCGCCGCCGGGTCGGCGCTGTCGGCGACGATCACGCCCGCGGCCCCGCTCTCCGCGCGCACCGCCTCGAGCGCGTCCCGCCGCCGCCCCGCCACGGCGAAGCGCAGCCCCGCCGGGGCATGGACGCCGAGGTAGCGCGCCGCCTGCCGCCCGGTGAAGCCGGTGGCTCCGTAGAGCACCACGTCGTAGCGAGCACCGCTCATGACCGACCTTTAACACCATTGTCCGGGGCGAGGAAGGCCGTTGACGGCGGGACACCGCGGCCCCACCTGATACTCGAAGGAGCGTTGGCGATGGCGCGGATCAGTGAGCTCGTGGGGACCAAGGTCATCTCGCAGGACGGGCGCGTGGTCGGCGAGATCGCCGGCTTCGAGGTGGATACCGACGCGTGGCGCGTCGTCGGGCTGGTGCTGCGGGTGGAGCGCGATCTGCTCGAGCGGCTGCACCTGAAGAAGCCGCTCCTCGGCAGCCAGCAGATCACCATCCCCATCCGCCACGTCGCGGGCGTCTCGGACACGGTGGTGCTGGGGCTGCCGCTCGCGGGCCTCGGCGAGATGACCGCGCGCGACGCGGCGCCCACCCGCCCCGCCGGCGAGCCCACCCCCAGCGAGACCTGAGCCGCGGCCCGGGGCTCAGCTTTGCGGGTCGAGCACCTCGCGCAGCTTCTGCCGGAGCGTCTCGAGCTGGAACGGCTTCTGCACCAGCGCCGCCGGCCGCCGGTCGCGGAAGCGCGCCGCGACGTCCGCCTCGCTGTAGCCGCTCACGACGATGATGGGCACCGCGGGCGCGTACGCGCGGATGACGTCGTAGGCCTCGGGGCCGGTCGTGGCCGGCATGGTCGCGTCGAGGAGCACCGCGACCGGCCGCTCGGGCCGGCGCAGCACCGCCACCGCCTCGGGCGTCGCGGCGGCGGTGTGCACCTCGAAGCCGAGCGCCCGGAGCATGTCGCCCGCGACCTGGCGG
>DASXVK010000754.1:0-5291 GCA_036504295.1 Polyangia bacterium | reverse complement strand
AAACGGAAGTACCCAACCGGAGTTCCCGTCACGAAAGCCGAGATGGATTCCCTCGCGTTGCATCCACATGCCTTCCACGGGGAATGGAACTACGAGCTTCGCCCCCGTCGGAGTTGATCACGTAAATCGGATCGGGCTCCTTAAGGGGACCTGAACGGCTGGCGTCGGTTGCGGGATCTCCGCCGAAATAGTCGACGCGTCCGCCTGAGCCTCTGCCTGGGCCTGGCGCAGTGTGCCGACACTCCCCTTGTCGGGTACGGCGCCCACCTCTCCCTTGCAACCGAAGACCGGCGTGGACAAGCATGGCAGCAGCAGCCACAAGACCACCAACCCGAACCCTTGGCTACCCCTGCGCCGGGAATGAACGAGCCGCATTCCATCCTCCTTCGAGCCGCCCGTATTCGGACTCAAAAGGGGCCCCCATCCCACGTAGTCCCCGCGTGCTACTGCCCGCCTGCCCCCAAGCAAACGCGCGAACGGTCTTTGCATGATGCTAGACTTCAGTGCGGTCGTGTGTCAACCACTTTGCGAGCGCGTGTCAAGGCTCGAAGACCGCCATGTTCTTCATTACTGGCGGTTGTTGGTTTCTTTCGGCGCCTGTTCGCTCATGACCTCAGCAGGGATGCTCCAAGGCCAGGGCCTCCTCTGGAGGAGAGTTGGCCCGAGTTGGGCGCATGTCGCAGGCACGCCCACGGCCAGGGGAGCCCGGTTCCCTTCAACAGGAAACGTCGATCGATTGTGCGGCGCCGTCATGCGCCACCGATGGGTCCGGCTACGGAATGGGCGTACGAGCCGAGTGTCGAGGTTCGGCTGATCAGATCGGGCTCGGGTCGGCCAATCGGATCCAAGAATCGCCAGCCCGAGCCACGGGCTGATCGAGCCTGACGGGGAGCCCGGTCCGGGTCGGCCAATCGGATCCGGGAGCCGTGCCCGAGGGGTCATGGCGTGGCCTCCTCCGCGTGCGCCTGGGCGGCGCGGCCGCGCCCGCGGCGGCTCGGCGGCGGGTTCCGGTAGGAGTCGCCCTCGATGATGATCAGGTGGGCGTGGTGGAGCGTGGCGCGGCCCTACGTGAACGAGCCGACACGCCAGCGGGGGTCCTGATGAAGCGTTGAAGGTCGCCCCCGCTACCCCCGCCGCCGCCGCACGACCGCCGCGAAGAAGCCGTCGGTCCCCTGCCGGTGCGGGAAGAGCCGCAGGCTGACCCCGTCGCCGATGGCGGCCGCGCGCGCCGCGCCGAGGATCTCCTTGGCCGCCACGCGCTCGAACTCGGGGTGCGCGGCGAGGAAGCCGTCGACCACATCGTCGTTCTCGGCGCGCACGACCGTGCAGGTCGCGTAGATGATGCGGCCGCCGGGCGCGCACAGCGCCGCGTAGCGCTCGAGGATGCCGCGCTGCTTCGGCGGCAGCTCGGCGATGGTGGCGGGCGTCAAGCGCCAGCGCGCCTCGGGGTTGCGGCGCAGGACGCCCAGCCCCGAGCAGGGGACGTCGCACACCACCCGCTCGCCGCGCCCGTTGAGGCTCAGGAGCACCTCGGGCGTGGGCTCGCGCGCCTGCACGTTCGTGAGGCCGGCGCGCCGCGCGCGCCGCCGCAGCTCGACGAGCTTGCGGCCGTCCACGTCGAGCGCGATGACGCGCCCGCGGTTGCGCGCGAGGGCGGCGAGCGCGAGGGTCTTGCCGCCCGCGCCGGCGCAGGCGTCGACGAGGGTGCCGGCCGGGGGCGGCGCGCACAGCTCGCTGACGAGCTGGCTGCCCTCGTCCTGCACCTCGAAGAGCCCCTGCTGGAAGGCGGCCAGGCCGTAGGCGTTCACGTGCGACAGCAGCCGCAGGCCGTCGGGCGCGAGGGCCGTCGGCTCGGACGCGACGCCCGCGGCGGCGAGCGTCGCGCGCAGCTCGTCGCGGGTCGTGCGCAGCGTGTTCGCGCGTACGGCCAGCGGCGCGCGCTCGTTCATCGCGGCGCACAGGGCCTCGGCCTCCTCGAGGCCGAGCTCCGCGGCGAAGCGCTCGAAGATCCAGTCGGGGTACGAGAGGCGGATCGCGGCGCGCCGGCGCGGGTCGCCGATGGCGGCGAGCGCCTCATCTTCACGGCCGAGCGCGGTGATCGGCGCCGTCAGGCGGGCCGGGGCCGCGGCCGCGGCGTCCGCCGGCGCGATGCCGGCGCCCAGCACGAGGTACCCGAGATAGCGGGCGAGGTCGCGCTCCGCCGGGGGCAGCTCGTCGAGCCGGCGGCCCGTCGGCTTGAGGCCGAAGGCGAGCAGGTGATCGACCCGGCGGTGCAGCCGGATCTGGCCGTAGACGGCCTCGGCCACCAGGCGCCGCTCGTTCTGCCCGAGCCGGCTCTCGCGGAAGCCGGTGTTGAGGATCGACGAGGCGTAGCTCCAGTCCTCGCGGGCGCGCGCGGCGAACGTGACCGCGGCGCGGCGTACGGGCCCGCCGGCAAGCAGCCGGCGGCGGTCATCCTCGGGCATGGCGGTGGTCACGGCAGCCTTGGTCTCATGACGTGGCGGGAGCGCGCGCGCCTAGTCGAGCCCGTCGTCCGGCGGGGGCTCGGGCTCGGGCCGCTCGTCGCGCGCCTTGAGGCGCGAGGCCACGACCAGGTAGAGCCCGTAGTAGGCGACGAGGCCGACGCCGACCAGGAGCACGTAGACGAAGACGTTGCGCAGCCACCACAGGACCGCGAGCACCAGCACGACCCCCGCGAACAGCGCGGCCGTGATGAGGTGCGTGCGGAGGCGCGGCGACATGACCCGATCTTAAGCGTCACCCCGCGACCGCGCAAGGCGGCGAAACGAGGCACAGGCTTGACAAGCCGGCGCCGGGCCCATATCGAAAGACTGTCCTTTTCGAGACATCCACGTGGAGATCGTTCGCGGATACAAGTCTCTGGCGCGCGCCCCGCGCAACCCGGTCGTCGCCATCGGCAACTTCGACGGGGTGCACCGGGGACACGAGGCGATCTTCCGCCTGATCCGCGAGCAGGCCGCGGCCCAGGCCGGCGAGAGCGTCGTGCTCACGTTCGAGCCGCACCCGGTCAAGGTGCTCGCGCCGGCGCTCGCGCCCGCGCTCATCACCACCTACGCGCGCAAGCTCGAGCTGATCGCCGCAGCCGGCATCGACCTGACCTTGGTCCAGCCCTTCGACGCCGGGTTCGCGGCCATGCTGGCGACGGACTTCGTGAAGGACGTGCTGGTCGGCGCGCTCGGCGCGCGCGCGGTGTGCATCGGCTACAACTTCAGCTTCGGCCGCGGCCGCGCGGGCACCCCGGAGATGCTGCGGGCCGCGGGGGCGGAGCACGGCTTCGCGGTGACGGTGGTGCAGCCGCTGGCCATCGACGGGCTCGTCATCTCGTCCACGAAGGTGCGCGAGTTCGTGCTCGAGGGCCGCGTCGACGCCGCCACCGGCCTGCTCGGCCGGGAGTACGAGCTCGCCGGCACCGTCGTGCGCGGCGCCGGGCGCGGCCGCGCCATCGGCGTGCCCACCGCGAACCTCGCGCCCGAGGGCGAGCTCATCCCGCAGGGCGGCATCTACGTCGGCCACGTGCGGCGCGGGCCGGCGCGGCTGCCGGCGGTCATCAACATCGGCATCAACCCGACCTTCGTCGAGGGCGGCGCCCAGACCATCGAGGCGCACATCCTGGACTTCGACGCCGACCTCTACGGCGAGCGGCTCGTCTTCGAGTTCCACCAGCGGCTGCGCGCGGAGGTGCGCTTCGCCGGCGTGGCCGAACTGGTGGCGCAGATCAAGCGCGACATCGCCGACGGGCGCGAGATCCTGAAGCGGCAGGGGGAGCTGTGACGCCGCCCTCGGAGCGGCGCGGCGGGAGAGAGCGGCGCCGGCCGGCGCCGCCGGTCGAGCACGACACCGAGACCATGGCCCGGGTGTACCTCGAGCAGGGCAAGGTCGCCGAGGCCGCCGCCATCTACCGCCGGCTGATCACGCGGGCGGCCGAGGACGCCGATCAGATCGGGCACCTGCGCGGCCTGCTCGCCGACAGCGAGACGCTCAAGCGCGACGCCCGCCAGCGGGCCGCCGCGGCCGCCGCCGCCCTGCCCGCCCGCGCCGGCGTCGATCTCGCCGCCATCGTGCCGCTCGGCCCGGGGCTCTGCGCCTGCCTCTGGGAGGTCACGCCGCGCAGCCGCGAGGCCGCCCGTCGTCAGCTCGGCGGCGCGGCCGGCCGGCTGGTGCTGCGGATCGTCACCGCCGGCGCCGGCCCCGCGGCGGACGCGCCCACCCGCGCCGTGCGCGACGTCGCGGTCGACGATGACGCCGGCGAGCGCGCGGTCGAGACGCCCGACGGCGGCGTCATGGCCGTCGCCGTCGGCCTCCGCGCCGGGGACGGGAGCTTCGCCGCGATCGTCCACGCCGCGCCGACCCCGCTGCCCGCCGCGTCGCCGGGCCCGGCCGGCGCCTCGGCGCTGCTCGAGGTGGAGCCGGCCCGCGGCGGCCCCGAGGCCGAGCCCGCGGTCGGCCGGAGCGTGGCGCCGTGAGCGGCCGCGCCGTCGCGCTGTGCCTGCGCGCCGCCGCGCCACCCACCGAGCGCGGCGCCGGCGCCGCCGACCCCGCCGCGGCCGCCCTGCGCGCGGCGGTGGCCGCGGTCACCGACCTGGCGGACACGCTCGAGGCCGCCGTCGACTCGGCCACGACGCTCGCGCTCGCCCCCGCCGTCGCGGCCGCGCTCCCCGAGGACGTGGTCATCGCGCTGCGGGGCCAGGAGGCGCGCGGCACGCTCGAGGTGTGCATGACGCCGGCGACCGACGCGTGGCTGCCGGGCCTCGGGCCGGGCGGGCTGCGGGCGCAGGTCGGCATCGGGGCCGCGGCGCACCGGCGGCGCCTCGCGCGCCAGCCGCTCGGGCTCTGGCCGCGGGACCTCGCGGTGCCGCCCCACCTCTGCGACGACGTGTGGCCGCTCGGCGTGCGCTGGGTGCTCGCCGCGCCCGCCGCGCTCGCGCTCGGCCGCCCGGCGCTGCCCGGCGCGACGGTGGCGTTCCACCCGCGCGGCGTCGCCCTGCTGGCCGCGTGCCCGTTCGGGGCCGACGACGCCGACGCGGCCCCCGGCGGGCCCGCGCCGCTGATCGTCCTCTGCGCCGACATCGGCGACGCCGCCGCCGCGCGCCAGCGCGCCGGCGCGCTCGACGCGGAGCCGATCACGCCCTCCCGGTACCTGGCGCGGGCGCCCCGCCACCCGATGTGCGAGCCCGCCGCCCTCGCCGGCGTCGACGCCGCCGCGCGCGGCCCCTTCGCCGGGCCGGGGCTGCCGATGCTGCGCGCCCTGCGGCAGCTCGAGGCCGCCCTCG
>DASXVK010000753.1:0-3053 GCA_036504295.1 Polyangia bacterium | reverse complement strand
GCCCCCACCGCCGCCGCGGAGCTACGCCGCCCGCGCTACGCCGGCTGCGGCCGGAACGTCAGGAAGCGCAGCATGTCCTTCAGCGCGAGGATCCCCACGAGGTGGTCGCCGTCGACCACGAGGAGCCGCGACAGCCCGTGCCGCTGCATGCGCGTGAGCGCCGCGCTGGCGTCCGCCTCGGGGGTGATGGTGATCTCCGGCCCGCACGGCGACGCGAGCGCCGCCACCGTCAGGAGCTCCCACTCGCCCGGCGGCACCGCCCGCAGGTGCGCCGCGCTCACCCAGCCCACGAGCCGCCCCTCGTGAACGACCGGGAACGTGCTGTGGTGGTGGCGGAAGATGTAGTCGTCGAAGAGCGCGCGCAGCGACGTCGAGGCCGCCACCGACACCGGGGTCGGACGCATGAAGTGCCGCACCGCCTCGCCGTCGAGGCTCGGGCGTCGCACGAGCTGGCGGTACGAGCCGCGCGCCGCCTGGAAGAGGAAGAGGCCGATGAGGACCCACCACAGGCCGCCGAGGATCGTCCCGCGCACCGCCGCGACCACCCCGAACCCCACGAGCGCCACGCCGAACGTCGCCCCGCTGATCGAGGCCACCCGCGTCGCCCAGTGCACGTCGCGCTTCAGGCGCCACAGCACCGAGCGCAGCACCCGCCCGCCGTCGAGCGGGAAGGCGGGTACCAGGTTGAAGGCCGCGAGCAGCAGGTTGGTGACCGCGAGGTAGCTCACGATGGCCGTGCCCGGCGTGAGCGGCGCCACGCGGGCCACGACGAGCAGGGCGCCGCCGAGGACCAGGCTCGTGATCGGGCCCACGATGGCCATGCAGAACTCGGCCCTGGCCCGGGTCGGCTCCTGCTCCATCTCGGCGACGCCCCCGAAGATGAACAGCGTGATGCCGTGCAGCGGGATGCCGAAGCGGCGGGCCACGAGCGAATGCGACAGCTCGTGCACCACGATCGAGACGAAGAGCCCGAGCGCGCCCGCGGCCCCCATCAGCCAGCGGGTGGGCGCCGAGAGGCCGGGGAAGTACGTGGGGAAGAGGCCGCGGGCGAGGGACCACGCGACGAGGACCGCCAGCACCAGCCAGCTCGCGTCGGCGCGGACCGCGAAGCCAAGCACCGTGAAGAGATGGAAGCGCTTGCCGAACATCCCTCACCTTGGCCGCCACCGACCCCACCTCGTAGGATGCTGCCTCGCGGCACCCGGTCGGGAATACCGCCGGCGCGGCGCGCCCCGCGTCGCGCTGCGGCATTGACAGGCGCGGCTCGACCAGCGCAGCATCGGCGACGCCGGGGCTGCCGCCCCTCGGAGAGACGCTCATGGCGCAGCGCGCACTTCTCACCCTGGCCGCCACCGCCGCCGGTCTCCTCGCCGCCGCGCCGGCGCACGCCGGCTGGGCCCTGCAGTCGAACGGCACCGGACAGGACCAGGGCTTCTTCCAGGTCTCGGCCTTCGATGCCCAGCACGCCATGGCCGTCGGCACGCACGCCGACGGGACCGGCAACTCGGCGGCCGTGGTCGCGGTCACCAGCGACGGGCAGACCTGGACGCAGATCAAGCCCGTGGTCGGCGCACCCTCGCCGATCGAGTTCTACACCGCGGTCCGCATGGTGTCGCCGACCAAGGCCTTCGTGGGCGGCATGGGCAGGGTCTACATCACCAGCGACGGCGGCGCGACCTGGACCAAGTACCAGGAGGCCGACTGGGGCCCGCTCAAGGGCCCGCTCGTGACCGGGATCTCGTTCGCCGGCGCGCAGACCGGCGTGCTCGTCGGCTCGGGCGGGGTCATGCGCAAGACCACCGACGGCGGCGCCACCTGGTCGCCGCTCACGCCGCCGATCGCCGGCCTCGACTGGAGCGGCGTGTTCATGCGCGACGCGACCCACCTGTGGGCCTGGGCCGGCCGCGCGATCACCGACGATCAGACCGGCGAGACCACCGGCTACGAGGACGGCGCCCTCGCCCGCTCCACCGACGGCGGCGCCACCTGGAAGGTGGTCTTCCAGGGCGAGGCCCGCGCGGTCGCGCGCGTCTTCATGATCAACGACGCCGAGGGCACCATGATCTCGAACGCCCTGAGCGGCCCGCGCCTCGAGCACACGAGCGACGGCGGCGCGACGTGGACGCCGATGACCATCCCCGCCGGCCCCGACGCCGTGCTCGACATCTTCTGGTTCGACGTGTGCGAGGGCATCGTGCTCGCCGAGGTCCAGAAGAACACCATCATCGGCTACACCACCGACCGCGGCGTCACGTGGACCGCCATGGACCACGCCGGGCTGAAGGTGTCGCTGCCGCTGCCCATGACCATCTACGCCCGCCTGCTCGCGTTCGACTTCCCGGCGCGGGAGCACGGCTTCGCCGGCGGCGGCTTCGAGGCGCTGGCCGCCTACACCGCGGACGGCGCCGGCCCGGGGTGCGGCGGCACGATCGCCGACGGCGGCGGGATCGCCGTCGGCGACGGCGGCGCCGCGGCCGGCGGCGGCGACGGCGGCTGCGGCTGCCGGGCCGCCGGCACGGTCCCCTCGGCGGGGCTGCTCGCGCTCCTGCTCCTGCTCCTCGCGCGCCGCCGCGGCGCCCTAAACTGACCACCGGTCTCGTTGCGCCCGCGCCCCGTTTGGGCCTACGATGCGGCCCGGGGAACCACTGCGGAGGACTCCTATGCCTAAGCTCAGGGTCGCGTTGCTCCTGTGGGCGCTCGTCGCGGCGCTCGCGCTCGGTTGCACCACGTCGGGCGGCGGCACGCCGCTCAACACCGACGACGAGCCGCCGCTGTCGGACCACGACGCGGTCTTCGCCGGCGCGCCGGGGCACGACTCGCTGCCCGACATCGGCAAGGCCGACGCGGTCTACCCGAAGAAGTTCACCGACCTGCTCGCGTTCCAGTCGCCGGTCAGGAACCAGTCCAGCCGCGGCGTGTGCACCATCTTCTCGACGACGGCGCTGATGGAGCACCTCTATCTCAAGAAGGGCTTCGCGAACCCCGACTTCTCCGAGCAGTACCTGCAGTGGGCGGTCAAGAACCAGGTCGGCGACTTCCCGCACACCGAGGGC
>DASXVK010000752.1:0-14130 GCA_036504295.1 Polyangia bacterium | reverse complement strand
CATCCGTCTGCGGGATGATCGCCGCCTCCTGCCCGCAGCTCCCGAGGGCGCAGCCGCAGAGGTTGAGGGTAGCCACCACCGTGAGCAGCGCGCCGCTCACGGACCTCGGAGATGAGCTTCGGGGCATGGGTTTTCTAGTCGGTGGCGGCGTCGGTGGGGGTGCCGCCGTCGGTCTGGGTGGTCAGGGTGACGAGATCGACGAGCTCCTCGGCGAGCCAGGTGGACTCGAGGTAGTAGCCCTCCAGGCCACCCTCGGTGCAGTCCGTCACGCCGCCGTTGGCCGTGATGAGCTGCTCCAACGTCTTGCCGAGCACCTCGATGTAGACCGCGATCGCGGAGTCCTTGGTGATGCAGCCGCTGAAGCTGCCGTTCGGCGCCACGACCGAGGTCGCGAGGTGGTTGTCCTGGTTGATGCCCCCCGTGAGCGTCACGTTGCGCATGTCGAGCGGCGGCTGCCCGGGGAGGAAGATGAAGCTCCAGTTGAAGCCGCTGGCGGAGAACGGCCGCTCGCCGCCGGCCGCCTCGCCGGTGTAGGTCGCGGTGACCTGGCTGACCACGCCGCTCGTGTTCTTGAACGAGTTGTTGAAGGTGTAGTCGATGGTGCCGTCGGTCGTGTCCTGCTTCACCCCGGCGCCGCCTTCGAGCTGGAAGCTGTCGCCGGTGGCCGGGAACACCTTGAGCATGATCACGATGGTGCCGTCCGCGACGTACGCCGGGATCTGCAGGTTCGCGATGTCCTTGATGGACTCGGGCTTCGCCAGGACGAAGCTCGTCCACCGCGCCGCCGCGTTGACCTCGGTGCCGCCGTCCGGGTTGACGGGGCCGCCGCCCTGGCCGATGCACTGGCCGGCGTCGCCGTCCCACTTCGTGTTCTCGCCGCACACCTCCGGCCCGATGCGCGTGCACACGCCGTTGTGGGAGACGGTGCCCTCGCCGCAGGGGCTGACGGCGTTGTTGACACACTTCCCGCCCACCTCGTGCGTGTTGTCGCCGCACTTGAGGCTCGAGCAGGACACGAGCGACCCGCTGCCGACGAGGGCGGCGGGGGCGATCACCAGGAAGCCGATGAGTACACTCTTGCGCATGGAAGCTTCTCCTCGCTACCAGGCCGAAGAACGGTTGATCACGATTGCCGTCACATTCCCCGATGCTGCCAGAGAAGTGGAAACCTTGTCGAGCCTCGCGTTGTAGACGTCCCCCTCCTGGTGGAGTGGGCCGCTCATGATCACGATCGCGGAGGGGGACGCCGTCTCCGGCGCGCCGAGCGGTTCCTTGGTGATGAAGATCTCGGTCGCCCCGCCGAGGCGGACCTCGGTGGTCATGTAGCCCATGCCGACCAGGAAGGCGTTGAGGCTCGTGTCCACGGCGCCGTAGAGGCCGCTGGCGGGCTCGGTCGCGGTGGCCTTGGCGGGGTAGCCGGTCTGCGCGTTGCGCCGGTACTTGATGCTCGTGATCGCGTTCTTCAGGTCCTTGTCGCCGGAGGCGAACGTGCACTCGCGGACCGTGAAGCGGGCGAGCAGCACGGGACCGCCGTTGATCGTGGCCCACGCGCGATACTCCGAGTCCGTGGCCTGGCCGGGGTTCGCGGCGATGTAGGCCTCGTCGGCGCACACGCCGTTGAGCTGGTTGCCGGTGCAGATGAACTTAGTGGGGTCCTGCTGCCAGGTACAGGCGCCGTTGTTCTCGGGCTTCTCGCACGTGCTCTGATCCTTGAATCCGGCGCAGGTCGTCGGGTCGCCGTCGCAGGTGCCCGCTTTGGGGTCGAGCCCCCAGCCGCACCCCGCGTGGCCCAGCGGCGGGGCGCCCGGCTTCTCGCAGGTCGCCTGGTCGGTGATCTTCGCGCAGTCCTTGTCAGTGGGCGCGAGCGTGATCAGCGGCTGCAGCTTGCTGAAGTTGAAGTAGAGGTTCGTGCCGTCGAAGTAGTCCGCGCAGCTCGCGAGCGTGACGGCGGCGAGCGCAAGGACCGGCAGGCTGGCGTAGCGCATGGCGGGCCTCCTCACAGCTTCACCCAGGCCGAGAGGAAGAACGACAGGCCGGGCATCGGGATCGGCAGCGGCGTCTGGCGGGCGTTGTACTCCGCGTCCGGCGCCGCCCACTTCACGTTGAGCAGGTTGTCGACGTAGGCCGAGAGGTCGACCTTCGGGATCACCTCGCGGACCCACAGGCCCACGCGCCACAGCGCGACCGCGGGCATGTGGTCGAGGCGCAGCTGGCCCGCGGCCGTCTGGTAGGCCCCGCCCGGGGCGAAGACCGCATGCGCGGGGTCCACGACGAAGGAGCGGTTGATGTCGTCCATGGAGCCCGTGATCGAGACGACCGTGTTCAGCTCGACCTTGTTGTGGAGCAGGCGGAGCGAGCCGCCCAGGTTGAGGTGCTGGCGGGCGACGTTGCGCACCGGGCCGGTGTCGTGGTCGACGAGGTCGAGGAAGTAGTAGTTGAGCCAGAAGTTCCAGCCGCGCATGCCCTCGAGGTGGGCGGAGAACTCGACCGAGTTGGCGGTCCGGTTGCCGGCGTTCTCGGCGAGGAACGTCGGGCGGACGATCAAGCCCGAGAGGGTCGTGTAGCTGTAGTCGGCGCGGAGGTAGAGCTTGCGGATGCCCTTGTGCCGCTCGAGGACGACCGTGTTGAGCTCGCCCTCGATGGCCTGGCTGCGCTCGACCCCGAGCAGCGGATTGCCGGGGTAGGCGGCGACGCCGGCGTTGACGGGCGCGGCGAGGTCGGCGAAGCGCGGCGGCCGGAAGCCCTGGGCGAAGTTCACCTTGACGTGGGTCTTCTTCCAGAGGTTGTAGGTGCCGGCGGCCGAGCCGAGGAGCACCTGCTGCGACGACTTGAGGTGGTCCGTGAGCCGCGCCTCGTAGCCGGGGGTCGTGACGCCGCTGGCGTTGATCGCCAGGGGCGAGGTCTGGTCGATGTCGAGCGACTGGTGCTGGAAGCGCAGACCGGCCGAGAGCGCCAGCTTGGGCACCGGCCGCCACTCGTCGTGGGCGAAGGCCGCGGCCACGAGGCGCTGGCCCGGGTAGGCGATGAGCGTGTAGCCGGGCGCGTCGGGATCGTAGGCGGCCTCGCGTTTGAGCGCGTCGTCGCCGGTCCACCGGCCCGTGTAGCGGACGCCGGTGCCCTCCCGGAAGACCTCGCCGCCGACGATGAGCCGGTTGTGCTGCGGCAGCGTGATCGTGGCGTCGGCCGTGCCGCCGTAGCGGTAGCTCGCGCTCCACGGGCGCGGGTTGCGCGGGTCCGTGCCGTAGTGGTCGTCGAGCATGACCGGGTTCTTGAAGACGCCCACCGGGAGGCCGGTCTGCCGCAGCGAGACGTCGTCGAAGCTCGTGTAGTAGCCACGGACCGTGAGGTTCATCTTCTGGTTCAGCAGGAGGTCCTGGTAGCGCGCCGAGAAGAGCCGGAAGGTGTCGCTCGCCTGCTGGAACGCGGACGGGCTGGTGCAGACCGGGTTCAGCGGCCCGCACGGCACCGCCGAGCCCGTGGTCGAGTTCCAGTACCGCGGGTCGTCGCCGCGGACGAGGATGTTGTTGGTCGGGGCGTGCGTGCGCTCGTACGGGACGTAGTAGTCCACCTGGACCGGGCCGAGGCCGACGCTGCCGCTGACCGCGGCGGAGTACTGGCGCGGGGTGACGATGTCGCTCTGCGACGGACGGAAGATCCAGGCGCCGTCCGGCTGCGGGGGATTGCTGATCGGCATCAGCAGGTCGTAGGGCAGGCGGACCCGGGGGCCGTCGCTCGACCAGAAGTTGCCGTTGAGGTAGAAGCGCAGCTTGTTGTTGAAGAAGCGCTCGGCCAGGCTGAGCGTCAGCTTGGTGGCGTTCTGCTCGCCGGGGCCCGTGCCGTAACCGGCGCCGGCCTCGATGCCGCGCCAGCCCTGGGCGTCGCGGGTGACGATGTTGACGATGCCGAGGTAGGCGTTGGCGCCCCAGAGCACGCCGCCCGGGCCCGACGTGACCTCGATACGCTCGACGGCGTCGAGCGGCAGGCGGCGATCCATCGCCCGCGTGCCGTCGTTCGGCTCCGTGATGCTGATGCCGTTCCACAGCACCAGCACGACGTTCGCGTTGCCGCGGACCATGGCGTCAGGGTAACGGTAGCCGTACTGGTTGCGGTACGACTCGAACCCGGGGACGGTCGCGAGCACGTCCCACAGCGTCCGGAAGCCGCGCGACTGGATCTGCTCTCGGGTGATGACCGAGATGATCGAGGGCGACTCCTGGATGCTGATGGGCGCCTTGGCCGCCGCGAGGACCATGTCCGCGACGTCGATGGCCTCCGGAACCTCTGCCTGGGCGCCTGGCTTCGGCTTCGCCCCGGGCTCCTCCAGCGTCGGGAGGTCCTGGGCGAAGGCGGTGCCTGCGAGCAGTAGGGCCAGCGGGACCACCAGCGCGAGGTCGACGGGACGACCGGCCCGGCGTTTCCGCATGTATGCCATCTACCCCTCTCCTCGCCGCCTGTTTGGCGGCTTATGAGTTTTGCGAGCGCCAGTATACGTCCGCCGCCCGCAAAAAGTGAAGCGTAAATCACAACGTGAGCCTCGGGAGAGCCCGTTTGCCGCCGGTTGACGCCGCCCCGGGCGGAAGCGTACCCTGCGCGGCCATGGATACGGCGACCCCGCGCCCTGCGAACGATCCCGGCGCCCCGGCGGCCGGCCCCCAGGCGCACATCCCGGCGACCGAGAACCCCCGCGAGGTGACCGGACGCTCGCTCGCGCTCGGCGTCATCTGCGCGATCGTCTTCGGCGCCGGCAACATGTACTGCGGCCTCAAGATCGGCATGACCGTCACCGCCGGGATCTCGGCCGCGATCCTCGCGGTCGCGGTGATCCGGCGGCTCGCGCGCGGCTCCGCCGCCGAGTGCACGATCGTGCAGGCGGTGACCGCCTCGACCGACGCGGTGCTGACGGGCCTCATCTTCAGCGTCCCGGCGCTGCTCCTGATGGGCCTCGGCCACGGCCCCGGCCACGTGCTCCTCTACGCCGCGGCCGGCGCGGGCGTCGGCGGGCTCCTCGGGTTGCTGTTCGCGGTGCCGCTGCGCAACTACCTCACCGTCGAGGAGCACCAGGAGCTGCCCTTCCCCGAGGCCACCGCGTGCGCGAAGATCATCGTCGCCGGGGACCGCAGCGGCTCCTCCGCCCGGGCGGCGTTCGTCGGCCTCGGCATCGCGGCCGTCCTGAAGATCCTGTTCCAGTGGCTCAAGCTCTGGAAGACCGACGTATTCCACGAGTTCCCGTCCCTGCACAAGGCGTCCTTCGGCCTCGACGCCACGCCGGTGATGATGGGCATCGGCTACATCATCGGGCTGCGCATCACGCTGATCGTGTTCGCCGGCGCCGTGCTCGGGTTCGTGGTCGGCGTGCCAGTCATCGACCTGCTCGCCGGGACGGCGACGGGGCTGAAGCTCGGGCTGCCGGCGGCGATCCACGGCCAGGGCGCCGAGGACATCGCGCGCGAGTACCTCCGCTACGTCGGCGCCGGCGCCATGACCATGGGCGGCATCGTCAGCGCGATCACGGTGATCCCCGCGATCGCGGCCTCGATCGTGCCCGCGCTGCGGGGCCTCGGGCACCGCGGCGCGCGCGGGGCCGCGCCGCGCACGGAGCGCGACCTCTCGATCCCCGCGGTGCTCGGCGCCGCCGCGGTCCTGTGTGTCGCGGTCTGGGCCGTGCCGGTCTTTGGCCTGGGGCCGGGCGCCGCGGTGCTGGTCGTGCTGCTCGCCTTCATCTTCTCGGCGGTCTCGGCGCACATGGTCGGCCTGATCGGCAGCTCCAACCAGCCGGTCTCGGGCATGACGGTCGCGGCGCTGATGGTGGCGACGCTGCTGCTGATCGCTCTCGGCTACCGCGGCGAGCCGGGCCGCCTCGCCGCGCTCTCGACCGGCGTGCTCGTGTGCATCGCCACGTGCACCGCCGGCGGCCTGTCGCAGGACCTCAAGACCGGCGTCCTCGTCGGCAACACGCCCTGGCGCATCCAGGCGGTCGAGATCGTGTCCGTCATCTGCGCCGCGCTCGCCGGCGGCGGGCTGCTGCTCCTCTTCGCGCGCGCCTGGGGCTTCCCCTCGAAGGAGCTGCCGGCGCCGCAGGCGACGATGATCATGACGATGATCGAGGGCGTCATGGGCGGGAAGCTGCCCTGGCCGCTCCTCATCGCGGGCGGCAGCCTGGCGCTCCTCATCGAGGCGTGGAACTGGACGGCGGCGCGCGGCCGCGGCGCGTGGCGCGTCTCGTCACTCGGCGTGGCGCTCGGGCTGTACCTGCCGGTGCAGACGTCGGCCACGCTGGTCGTCGGCGGCTTCGTCGCGTGGCTGGTGCGGCGGCGGTTTGCCGACGAGGCCGCCTACGAGCGCGCGAACGAGCAGGGCATCCTCGGCGCGAGCGGCCTCATCGCCGGCGACGCGCTGATGGCGGTCGTCTACGCGGTGCTGACGCTCGTCGGGGTCGCGGGGACGATCGCGGTGCGCGACCTCGACAAGCACGCGATCGCGTGGCTGGACACGCCGGTGGCGCTCCTCGTGTTCGCGGGGCTGGGCTACTTCCTGTACCGGACGGCGCGCAGCGAGCGCTCCTGAGGTTGACGCCACCCGAGGTATGACGTAACATCCTACCCGTAGGTGCGTCATGCCACGCGCGAAGATCGCCATCACCCTGGATGTGGACACCCTCGGCCAACTGGACCGGCTCGTCGCCCGACGCCTCTTCCGTAACCGCAGTCAGGCTATCCAGGACGCCGTCGACGACAAGCTCGCCCGCCTCACTAGAGCCCGGCTCGCCCAGGAGTGCGCCAAGCTCGACTCTGCCTTCGAACGGGCGCTCGCTGATGAGGGTCTGGCCCGAGACGTCGGCGAATGGCTCGAATACTGAGGGGCGACATCCGCTGGGCTGACCTCAATCCCGTCCGCGGCAGCGAGCAGTCTGGTCTTCGCCCCGTTCTCGTTCTGAGCCACGACGTGTTCAACGAGCGTTCCGGTACCGTCATCGGGGTCGCCCTGACGAGCCAGCCCCAGAAGGCCGGCTTTCCCCTCACCCTCGAGCTTCAATCCAGGGGCTTGCCCAAGCGCTCCTGGGTGAAGATCTCGCAGATCCGCACGCTGGCCGTCGAGCGCATCGGTGGACGTTTGGCGAGGGCGACCCCGGAGGAGCTCGGCCGCGTGCTCGACGGTCTCAACGAGATCATCGGGACTTAGCCAAGCACGGCCCAGGGCCAGCCGGAGAGCCCGACGGACCTGGTGCCCGGAGCCGGCGGGGCGGCAGCGACGCGGCCGCGCTCAGCGCGGGATGCGGGCGTGGTGGCGCGGCCGGGCGCCGCTCACGCCGGGCCCGTCGATCACCGACTCGCCGGTGGCCTCGGACCAGATCTGCAGCAGGCCGGCGACGTCGTGCGCCAGGCGCTCGATCGGCGCCAGGACGAACGCCTCGCAGCCGTCGCAGGTCCAGGACGGCCACGAGGCGTGCACCGCCTCATCGAGGCAGTCGTCGTAGTGGACGCACTCGAAGCGCCGCAGCGGCGCGGTGGCGGAGTCGCCGCCGCGGCCCGGCGCCAGGGCGCGCTGAACCAACGCGCGCGGGCTCGGTGCCTTGGCCCCGCCGGCCGCCGCCGTGATCGGCCTGTCCCCGGACGCCCCGCGTGATCCCCCGCTCATCATTCGCCCCTCAGCTCATCGTAACGCCGTGCCGCGCGCCTGCCTAGTGGGAGCGGAGACCTCAGGTCCCCAACCCCCAGGTCGGACCGCCGGTCCCCACCGGCGGCCCGCGAAGTGACGCTACCAGGAGCCGTGCGAGCCGTGCGAGCCGTGCGAGCCGTGCGACCCGTGCGAGCCGTGCGAGCCGTGCGAGCCGTGCGACCCGTGCGAGCAGTGCTGCGCGATGCGCATCGGCGCGGCGCCGGACGGCGCCGCCAGGGCGGGCGCGCCCTGCTGCTGGGGGCCGCGCACCGCGGGCTCCGCGCCCGTGGCCGTGAGCGCCTGGGCCGCGGGCGCGGCGAGCAGGCCGGCGCCGACGGCGAGCGCGCTGGCCGTGCGGAGCAAGCTGCGGCGCTGCGTCGCGCGCGCCTCCTCGCGGCTCAGGAACAGGCGGGGGTCACGGGAGAGGCTCGGCGACTTGCTCATGCGCACCATCCAGACGCCCCGACGACACCTCATGGGCCTCTCACCCGTACCAGCTTCGACGAGGGGTTGTCAAGCTGCGACGGGAGCTTGACGCGACGGGTACGGGGCGTCTAGGATCCCGCCACGCCGCGGCCGGTGAGGCCGGGGCGGCACTCTCGCGAAAGGGGTCCCCTCCATGAGCATCAAGCGGAGCAGCTCGGGACGTCAGCCCACCCACGGCATCGGTGGTGTCGATACGGGCAAGAGCTCGACGAAGGTCGACCGGCAGGAGCTGTACGACGAGCTGCGCCGGCGCGCCGAGGCGAACGAGCCCTTCAGCGCCGCGGACCTGGGCACGGCGCTCGGCCTGACCGAGAGCGTGGCGGCGAAGCACCTGCTGCTCCTCTCGGCCGATGGGATGATCGATCGCCTCGAGGGTGGCAAGTACCAGGCCGCGCCGATGCGCGAGATCACCGTCGCGCAGTTCGCCAAGGAGCTGTCCTCGGCGGCGAAGAACCCGCAGCGCGAGAAGGACCTGTCGGACATCGCGCGCCTGAAGAGCAACAACGACATCATGCGCGAGCGGCTGATGGCCGCGACCGCCGAGCGCGACGCGCTCAAGGCGGAGCGCGATCGCTACCTCGAGCTGCTCCACAAGCACAACATCGATCCGAACCAGGGGTGAGCGGCGGGGGGGCTCAGCCCTCGTCCATGCCGAGCCGCGAGGTCCAGTCGGGCGGCAGCATGATCAGATAGACGTCGACCGTGTTGGTGCCGACGCGGCCCCAGTTCGACGTGAAGATGATCCGCGTGAGGTCGAGGTTCGTCGACGCGTGGGGCTCGGCGAAGTAGTCCGCCTCGCCCTTGTCGTCGTCGCGCAGGCTGTGGTGGTGCGCGAGCGGGACGATGCGGCCGCCGGCCTTCAGCTCGACGGCGTAGACGAGGTGGCTGAGCCACAGCTTCGTCTTCGCCACCTTGTCGTAGGCGGAGACCAGCGCCCAGCCCGGCCGCGCCGCCGCCCGCCCGGAGAAGTGGAAGCCGATCGTGCCCTGGCTGAAGTCGATCGCGTGCAGCGCCGTCGTGGTGCCGGTCTCGAGGTCCACGATCGAGACCTGGTCCTTGTCGTTGTCCTGGAAGATCGCGACGTCGCGGCCGTTCGCGTCGAGCGCCAGGTCGGCGTGGCCGATGGCGCGCACCACGCCGCGGCCCTTGCCGAGGGTGCGGTCGTACACCATGGCCCCGCACGGGCGGGCGTAGGTGCCGGTCGGCGCGTCGCGCTCGCAGTAGTCGAACTGCGCCCACACGTACTTGCCGCTCAGGCTCATCGAGACGCTGTCGGGGTCGTCGCCGTGGAGCGGCTTGTGCGCGTCGAGATCGTAGCGGCCGATGATCTCGCCGGGCTTGCCGTCGGTGTCCCGGGGCGTGTCGCGCAGGTCGTAGACGATCAGGCCGCGGGCCCGCTTCCTGTCCTTCACCATGAACGCGAAGGTGGTGCCGTCGAGGCTCGGGCTGCCCTCCCAGCGGCCGAAGACGGTCTCCGGGTGCCACTGCGGCAGGTCCTTGGCGAAGTCGCGGATCACGCGCGACGAGTTGCGCTTCACGTCGAGCTCCATCAGGCGGGTGTCGGGCGTGTAGTACAGCTTGTTCGGGTCGCGCGCGTCCCAGCGCGGGTCGACCGCGCCGTTCATGGCGAGGCGCGTGACGCGCTTGAAGGAGCGCGCGTCGTAGAGGTACCAGGTGGCCTCGGTGCCGCGCACGAGGACGTGGCTGCCGTCGGCGTTGAACGAGTTCACGCGGGAGTACTCGTTCTTCATGCCGATCGACCGGTCGTCCTCGCCGTCGTGCTTGCGGTCGGTGAGGCGGACGACGCAGGTCTTGAAGACCGGATCCAGGAACGGCGTGCGGGGCGCCGGCTCGGGGATGAGCGGCATGGTCCGCTTCACGGTGCCCACCGCGAGCTTGAACCCCGGGCCGTAGGCGCCGGCGCAGGCCACCGGCCCGGCCGGGGGCGCGGTCACGGTGATGCCGCCGGCGGTGGGCGTGATCGTGCCGCCGCCCTCGGGCGCGCGGGGCTCGTCGACGCCGGGCGCGGCCGCGCCGTCGCCCCGCCGCGCCTGCTTGCCGGCGCTGCAAGCCGCCCCGGCGAGGCTGATGGCGACGCCGAGCGCGAGCCAGCTCACCACGCTCCTCCACCGCGGTCGTCTCATGTCACCCACCATAACATCACCTCAGGAACCCGGAGTACCGGGCCCGCTCGGAGCTTTGGATGCCTCCCCCGCGCCCCGGGGGGCGGTCCTCGCCAGCAGCAGCGTGACCAGCGCCGGCGCGACGCCGAGCGCGGCCCAGAGGCAGGCGAGGACGGCGATGGTGCCGGCGGCGCCGAGCTGCTGGAGGCCCTCGAGCCGCGCCAGGAGCAGGCCGCCGAACCCCGCCGCGGTCGCGAGCGAGCTTAGGGCGATGGCCCGGCCCGTGGACACCAGCGCGCCGCGGGTCGGCGCGGTCGGCGCCGCGAGGCTGCGGTGCACGAGGAAGACGTGGTCGTCGATGCCGTAGCCGAGGACGAACGGCACGGCGAGGAGGTCGAAGAGGTTGAGGGGCACGCGGCAGAGGGCGAGCGCGCCGCCGAAGACGACCCAGGCGCCGGCGAGGGAGAGCATGACGACGGCGGTCGGGCGGGCGCGGCGATAGTAGGCGGCGAGGAGCAGGAGCACGAGCGCGAGCGAGACGCCCGTGATGGTGGCGAGGTCGGCGGTGAGGCCCCGGTGCAGCGCGCCGTCGAGCACGGTGCCGCCCGTGACCGTGGCCTCGGCGCCCGGCGCGGCCGCGCGCACGCCGGCGGCGGCCGCCTCGAGCGTCGCCCCGAGCGCGCCGTGATCGCCGCGCGCGGGATAGACGTAGGTCGCGGCGAGGGTGCGCCCGGCGTGCTCGCGCAGGTGGGCGGCGAGGGCGAAGGCGAGCGCGCTGCGGCGCACGTCGTCGAGGCTGATGCGGGCGGGCGCGGTGAGCGGGGCCAGGCCGAGGGCGAAGGGCTCGGGCCGGAGGCCGACCCGCTCGAGGGCGGCCGCGAGCTCGCGGGCGACCGCGGGCGGATCCAGCGCGGCGAGCAGCGCGAGCCGCTCGTCCTGGGTGCGCCGGGACGGGACCAGCGTCGCGAGGCTGTCGTAGCCGGCGGCGGCGCCGCTGTCGCGCAGGCGGCTCGCCGCCCGCGCCCACCCGTCGTTCGCGGCGAGCGCGGCCTCGAGGTCTCGGCCCTCGGCGAGCGCGATGAGCCGCCGCGCGCCGCCGCCGGGACCGGCGAAGAGCTCGTCGATGGCGCGCTCGGTCTGGGCGGGCGCGAGCACGGCCGGGCTCTGGAGCAGGTGCGGCTCGAGCCGCAGGCGCAGCGCGAAGGGCGCCAGCCCCGCGGTGAGCGCGAGCGCGGCCGCGACCAGGGCCCACGGGCGGCGCGCGGCGAGCTCGCCGAGCGGGGCGAGCAGCCGCGCGCGCGGCGGGGGCCGGGGCCGGCCGGTCCAGAGGCGCGCGGGCAGCACCAGCAACAGCGCCGGCAGGAGCGCGACCGAGGCCACGAGGTTGAGGGCGAGGCCGACGGCGGCGAGCACCCCGAGCTCGGCCAGGCCGCGGAACCGCGACAGCCCGCAGGCGGCGAAGACCGCGGCCGGCCCGATCGCGGCGAGCACCGCGGGCCCGAGCAGGTCCTCGAGCGTGGCCTGCACCGCCTCGCGGGGCGGGCGGTGCCCGAGCTCCTCGCGCAGGCGGTTGTAGATCTGGATCGGCACGTCGATGCCGATGCCGAGCAGGATCGCGGCGAACGCGAGGGAGATGGCGCCGATGCGGTGGAAGAGCAGCGCGGCGGCGGCCAGGGTCCAGAGCGTGCCCGCGCCGAGGATGACGGTCACGAGCGGCAGGATCCGCACCACCCGGTAGAAGACCGCGAAGAGGAGCAGGACGCCGACGAAGCTGAAGATGGTCGAGCGCTCGAGGTCCCCGCGCAGCAGGCTCGAGTAGGCGAGGTGGTAGCTCGGCGCGCCGGTCAGGCCGAGGCGGACGGCGGCGCCGCCGGGCTGCGCCGCGGCCAGGCGGCGCGCCTCGGCCTCGAGCCGGGCGTCGAACGCGAGGTCCGACGGCGGGCGCGCCGGCGTGACGAAGAGCAGCAGCGCGTGCCCGTCGGCGCTCGCGAAGTAGCCGCTCTGCGGGTCGGCGCTGCGGCCGGCGGCCAGGCGGCGCGCGAGCAGCGGCAGCAGCTCGAGCGGGTCGCGGGTGAGGCGCTCGAGCGCGAGGCGGCCGGCGGGGCCCTGGGCGATCCCGCGCAGCCGGTGGGCGCGGTCATCGAGCGCGGCGGGGGTGACCCGGGCCCGCAGCTCCGCGTAGTCGCGCTCGTCGAGCAGCACGGCGAGGTGGCGGCGCAGCAGCTCGAGGGCGCTCGCGTCGACGCGGTGGCGCACCGCGCGCACCAGGGGCGAGCCGGCGAGGGCGGCGGCGTAGCCGTCGGCGAAGCGGCGCAGCGCCGCCGGATCGTCGCCCTGGGCGAGCACGATGAGGGTCTGCTCGGTGCCGAACGCGTGGGCGAAGCGGCCGAACGCGGCGGCGGCGCCCGACGAGCGCGGCAGCAGGTCGACGACGTCGGTGTCCAGCCGCAGCCCGCGCACGAGCAGCCCGCTCGCGACGCTGAGCGCGAGCGCCGCGCCGAGCACGGCGCGCGGGTGGCGGCAGATGGCGCGGGCGAGAGCACGCACGGGCGGCCAGGAGTGTAGCAGGGTCGGCTGACGCGTCGGGAATTGAACAGGGAGACGGGGAGGCGGGGAGACGGATTAGGATTGGGTTGGGTGTGGGTGAGCGCGGGCCTACGTGCTCGAGCGCCGTTCTCGCGCGCTCACCGTCACTCAAACCAAGTCAGACTCCCCGCCTCCCCGTCTCCCTGTTCATCCGGTCCGGAGGCTCAGCGGTGGTGGGCCGGGCTCGCGGCCGCGGCGGCGCCGTGGCGCGGGGGGGCGGGGTGATCGTGGATGACGCCGCCGGCGAGCAGGCCGATGATCGCGGCGCCGAGGGCGACGCGGTAGGCGACGAAGGGCAGGGTGGTGCGCGTGCGCAGGAACCGCATGAGCCAGGCGATGGACGCGTACCCGACGACGAACGCGGCGGCCGTGCCGACGAGGATCACGCCGATGCCGTTCTGCGTCAGGGTCGGGCTCCGCACGGCGTCCTTCATCTCGAAGATCGCCGCCGCGAGGACCGCGGGCACCGAGAGGAGGAACGAGTAGCGGGCGGCGTCGTCGCGGCGCAGGCCCATGAAGAGCGCCGCGGTGAGCGTGACGCCGGAGCGGGAGACGCCTGGTATGAGCGCGAGCGCCTGGGCGGCGCCGATGACGAGCGCGTCCTTGATGCCGACCGACGCCAGGTCGCGCCGATGCCGCGCGAGCCGCTCCGCGAGGAAGAGCACGACCGCGAGCACGATGAGGCTGGCGGCGATGACCGGGAGGGTGCGCGCCTTGCCCTCGATGAAGTGCTTGAGCACCACGCCGCAGAGGCCGATCGGGATCGTGCCGAGCACGATGAAGAGGCCGAGCCGCGCCTTGAGCGCGCGGTCGGGGTCGCCGGCCGCGGCCTCGCCCAGCCCGAGCGCCGCCTTCAGCCGCGCCGGGTGCACGAGGGCGTCGAGGGTCGCGGCCGAGATCTCGTAGAGGTCCCGGGCGAAGTAGGCGAGCACGGCCAGGAGCGTGCCGAGCTGGATGACGGCCGTGAAGGCCGCCATGCCGTCGTCGGGCAGGCCGAGCGCGCGGGCGGTGAGCCCAACGTGAGCGGTCGAGGAGATCGGGAGGAACTCGGTCAGGCCCTGCACGATGCCGAGGATGAGCGCGGCCAGGTAGCTCATGGGTTCGCGGTCCTTGTCGTCGAGGTGCGCCGGAGCTCGGCGCGCGAGCTGGTTGCCCGCGGCGGGTTCGATGCGCCGCCGCAAGCGTTCAGGTGGTGGATATGCGATCTCACCGGCTTGATCACCAGCTCGCGCGGGGAGCGCGCGGTGCGGGGAAGCGGAGGCTCGACGGGCTTTGCCCG
>DASXVK010000751.1:0-36959 GCA_036504295.1 Polyangia bacterium | reverse complement strand
GGGCGGCTCGTGGCCGCTCCTCGACGGCTACCGCGGCCGTCCGCGGGTGAACCTCGACCGGCTCATCGAGATCCTGATGCGCTTCTCGTACCTGGTCGCGGACTACCCCGAGATCCTCGAGCTCGACGTGAACCCGCTCCTCGTCACCGCCGAGGACGCCGTCGCGCTCGACGCGCGCGTCGTCATCAACCGCGCCGCCCTCGGCGCCGACGCGCCGCGGCCCTACTCGCACCTGGCGCTGCGGCCCTACCCCGAGGAGTACGTGCGCCCGGGCACGCTCAAGGACGGCGCCGCGCTCACCTTCCGCCCCATCCGCCCGGAGGACGAGCCGCTGTGGCTCGAGCTGCTCGCGAGCTGCTCGCGGGAGACGATCTACTCGCGCTTCCGCTACCTCTTCGATTTCCGCACCCACCACGCCGCGGTGCGCTACTGCTTCAACGACTACGAGCGCGAGATCGCCATCGTGGCCGAGACCACCGAGGGCGGCCGGCGCGCCGTCGTCGGCGTCGGGCGGCTCGTGGCCGACCCGGACCACGAGAGCGTCGAGTACGCGATCCTCGTCAGCGACGCCTGGCAGAACCGCGGCCTGGGCGGCGCGCTCACCGACTATTGCCTCGAGATCGCCCAGAGCTGGGGGCTCAAGCGCATGGTCGCGGTGACGACCTCCGACAACGTCCGCATGCTGGCGCTGTTCGAGGAGCGCGGCTTCACCATGCACCCGGGCGCCGAGGGCCTGGTGCAGGTGGCGAAGACGCTCAACCGCACTGCCCCCTTCGGCGCCGACGCGGCGGCGGAGTGACGGGCGCGGCCGCCTTGACGCCCCTCCGTCGGAGGGTAACACTCACCGTACGAATGCTCGCTGATCGCGCCGCCGCCGCCGTCGATCCGGACGCGGGCGCGGGAGCCCGCCGCCGCTGATGAAGCCCCGCATCGTCGTCCCCTTCTGGGAGGAGCAGTACCTGCAGGCTTACGCCGACGCGATCCGCCGCGAGGGCGCCGAGGTCGTGCCCGCGCCGATGCAGGAGGCGACGGCGGCGGCGCCGTTCCTCGACGGCGCCGCCGGCCTCATGCTGATCGGCGGCGGCGACGTCGAGCCGGCCCGCTACGGCGCGGGCGACCCGGCGGGCCTGTGCCGCCACGTGGAGCCCCGGCGCGACGCCTTCGAGCTCGAGGCGCTCGCGCGCGCGCTCGCGCGCGACCTGCCGACCTTCGGCATCTGTCGCGGCCACCAGGTGCTCGCGGTCGCCTGCGGCGGCGCGCTGGTGCGCGACATCCCGACCGAGGTGCCAGGCAGCCTGCGGCACTCGCGGCCCAAGGAGGACCTCGACGCGCACCAAGCCGCGCTCGCGCCGGGGTCCCGGCTCGCGGGCATCATGGGCGCCGCCGACCTCCTCGTGAACTCGCGCCACCACCAGGCCGTGCGCGCCGACCGGCCCGGCGCCGGGCTGCGCGTCACGGCCCGCGCGCCCGACGGCGTGGTCGAGGCGCTCGAGTCGGAGCGCCACGGCTTCGTCGTGAGCGTCCAGTGGCACCCCGAGAATTTCGCCCTGCAGGGCGACCGCTTTGCGCCGCTCTTCCGGGCGTTCGTCGCCCGCGCGGCCGGCGGCCGCCTGCCACCGACGAGGGAGTGCAAGTGAACGACCCGAACCAGCTGCGCCGCAACCCCCTGACGCGCCGGTGGACCATCTTCAGCGAGGGCGAGCTCAGCCCCGAGGCGCTGGTCGAGCGCACCCGCCACGCGGCGCGCGAGCGGCCCGTCGTCGATCACGGCCCCTGCCCCTTCTGCCCCGGGAACGAGGCGATGACCCCGGCGGAGATCTGCGTCTGGCAAGACGGCGGGATCCGGTACAGCCGCGACCACGGCCCGGCCGGCAGCAACTGGGAGGTGCGCGCCTTCCCGAACCGTTTCCCGGTGTTCCGGCTGGAGGGCGAGCTGGGCCAGCGCGCGGCGCGCAACTACGACGTCCTCAACGCCATCGGCGCGAACGAGATCATCGTCGAGACGCGCGACCACCAGCGGAGCTGGGCGGCGACCAGCCGCGACACCATCGCGCGCTCGCTGCTCGTCTACCGCGAGCGCATGCGCGACCTCACGCGCAACCCGAACGTGGGGCACCTCGCGCTCTACAAGCACGTGGGGATGCGGCGCGCGTCGCGCCTCGTGCACCCCTACTCGCAGCTCATCGCGGCCCCGGTCGTGCCCGAGCGCGTCCGGCGCGAGCTCGACGCGTTCCGTCTGCACTACATCCAGAAGGAGCGCTGCCTGCTCTGCGACATCACCCGGGAGGTGGACCGGACGAGCAAGGACCTCCTCGTCGTCGAGAACGCCGCCTTCAGTGCGTTCGTGCCCTTCTTCGCCGCCCACCCCTTCGAGGTGTGGGTCACGCCGCGGCGCCACGAGGCCTTCTTCCCCAACCTGGCGGACGACGAGGTCGAGCTCGCCGCCGACGTGATGTGGCGGGTGCTCGGCAAGATCGAGAAGGTGCTGGGCTCGCTCGCGATGACGCTGACGCTGCTCACGGCCCCGAACCCGCACTACGCGGTGCAGCTCGGCTACTGGCGCACGCTCGGCGACGACTACCACTGGCGCCTGGTCATCATCCCGCGTCTGCCGCTCATGGCCGATCTCTACCGCGGCTTCGTCATGGGCACCGGCTTCGACGTGAACCCGATCCTCCCCGAGCAGGCCGCCGCGTTCCTCCGCGCCGCGGAGTAGGCGCGGCCGCGCCCCACCGCGGCCCTCATTGACCGCCGGACAGATCGACCCTAACCTGTAGCCATGAGCCGCTGGCCCGGCACCGCTGGCCCGGCGCTGCTCCGCGCTACGCGCGCAGGTCGGGTGTGCGAGATCAGCGTGGCAGGGGCGGAGCTGTTGGGCTACCCGTCACCCGCCGCCTGCATCGAGGGCGGCGCGACGACGGCGGCGCTGGTGCCCGGGGACCCGGGCTGGTGGGCGCGCGCCCGGGACGGCGCGGAGCCGTGGGTGATCGAGGCTGACTGCGCCCGCCGCGACGGCACCACGTTCACCGGCCGCATCACGGTCCTGCGGCCCGTCGACGCCGAGCTGACGACCGTGCTGATCGAGGACACCGCGCGCCGGCTCGGGCTCGAGCTCGCCCGGGCGCGGGACTTCCTGGAGAGCCTCGTCAACGCGCTGCCCAACCCGGTCTTCGTCAAGGACGAGGCCCACCGGTGGATCATCCTCAACGAGAGCTACTGCCGCTTCATGGGCTACACGCGCGAGGAGCTGCTCGGCAAGTCGGACTTCGACTTCTTCCCCAAGGAGGAGGCCGAGGTCTTCTGGCAGAAGGACGACCTCGTCTTCCGCGGCGGCGAGACGAACGAGAACGAGGAGCGGTTCACCGACGGCGCCGGCCGCCTCCACGTGATCCTGACGCGCAAGTCGCTGCACATCGACGCGCTGGGCCACCGGATCCTGCTCGGCGTCATCACCGACATCACCGAGCGCAAGCAGATGGAGGAGCAGCTGCGGCGCTCGCGCGACGAGCTGGATCAGCGGGTCGCCGCGCGCACCGCCGAGCTGCAGCGCGCGAACCAGCTCCTGCGCGAGGACATCGCCGAGCGGCAGCGCGTGGAGGCGCACCTGCGCGAGAGCGAGGAGCGCTTCCGCCAGCTCGCCGACTCGATGCCGCAGATCGTCTGGACCGGCGGCCCCGACGGCGCCGCCGACTTCATCAACGGCAAGTGGGCCGAGTACACCGGCCGGCCGCAGGCGGCGGGGCTCGGCCTCGGCCGCGCCCAGGCCGTGCACCCGGACGATCTTCCCGCGGCCATGATGATCCTCGAGCGAGGGGTCGCGCTCGGGGAGCCCTTCGAGGCGGAGTACCGGCTGCGGCGGGCCGACGGCGGCTATCGCTGGCACCTCGGCCGCGCGCTGCCGGCGCGGGGCGCCGACGGCAAGGTGCGGCGCTGGTACGGCACCTCCACCGACATCGAGGAGCAGAAGCGGGCGCAGGAGGCGCTGCGCGAGGAGGATCGGCGCAAGGACGAGTTCCTCGCGGTGCTCGGGCACGAGCTGCGCAACCCGCTGACGCCGATCCGCACCGCCGCGCACCTCATGCGCCGCCTCGCGCCGGCGCACCCGGACCTGGCGCGGGCCCAACAGATCGTCGAGCGCCAGGTCGCGCAGATGACCCGCCTCATCGACGACCTCCTCGATCTGTCGCGGATCACCCGCGGCAAGATCCTGCTGCGCCCCGAGCGCCTCGACCTGGTCGAGCTCATCCGCAGCCTCCTGCACGACCGCGCCGAGGACCTGCGGGCCCACGGCCTCACCGTCGAGACGAGGCTGCCCGACCGGCCGCTCTTCCTGCACGGGGACCCGGCGCGCCTGGCGCAGGCCGTCGGCAACCTGCTCGACAACGCGGCGAAGTTCACCGACCCCGGTGGCCGCATCGCGGTGCAGCTCGCCGCCGACGCCGACGGCGCCGGCCCCGGCGCGACCATCACGGTGCGCGACACCGGCATCGGCATGGACGAGGAGACGCTGCGGCGCGCCTTCGTCCCCTTCGCGCAGGGCGACCGCAGCCTGGAGCGCGGCCGCGGCGGCCTCGGGCTGGGCCTGTCGCTCGTCAAGGGGCTCGCCACTCTGCACCACGGCACCGTGCGGGCCGAGAGCGCCGGGCCGGGCCGGGGCAGCGAGCTCACGATCTGGCTGCCGCTCGCGCCCGAGGAGGCGGCCGCGGCCCCGCAGCCCGCGCCGCCGCGCCTGCCCAAACGCGCCCACCGCGTGCTCGTGATCGAGGACAACCAGGACGCGGCCGAGCTGCTGCAGCTGACGCTGAGCCTGGCGGGCCACGACGTCCGGGTGGCGAAGAACGGCGAGGAGGCGCTCGCCTGCGCCGGGCAGTACCGGCCCACCGTGGTGCTGTCGGACATCGGGTTGCCGGGGCGGATGAACGGCTACGACGTGGCGCGGGCGGTGCGCGCCGACCCGGCGCTGGCGACGGCGCGCCTCATCGCGGTCACCGGCTACGGTCAGGCGGAGGACAAGCGCCGCGCCTTCGACGCGGGCTTCGAGCGCCACGTGACGAAGCCCTTCGACGTGGCCGCGCTGGAGCTGCTGCTGGGGGAGCTGCCGCTGCCGGGGTGAGGGGAGAAAGGCAACAGGGAGGCGGGGAGGCGGGGAGGTTTACGGGTTGGAGAGTGCCACTGCGGGCCTGGCCGCCTGAGCCGCGCGTCCGCGCGACCCAACCCAGGCAGTTCTCCCCGTCTCTCCGTCTCCCTGTGGATTCTTCCTACTTCGCGCCGAGGAGGTACTCGCGGAGGTACTTCACGCCGATCGAGCCGTGCGTGATGAGCCCCTCGTTGAAGCCGCGCTGGGTGAACTGCTTGCCCTGCTTGGCGCGGACGTCGCGCTCGAGCTCGCGGATCTCGTCCCAGCCGAGGAAGTACTGGGCGAGCTGCGTGGTGTCGAGCTTGGCGCGGATGAGCTTCTTCTCCGCCGTCGCCTTCTCCTGATAGCCCTCCTCGACCATGAAGCGCACCGCCTCCTCCTCGGTCATCTGGCCGGTGTGGAGCTTGACATCGAGGATGATGTTCTGGGCGACGACGAGGTGGCCGCGCAGAGTGAGGAAGCGGTAGCGGTCGTTCTTCGCGCCGCCCCAGCCGAGGCCGACCATGAGGTCCTCGCCGTAGACGGCCCAGCCTTCGACCATCGGGGCGTTCCACAGCGCGGTGCGCAGATCGTTCGGGACCTGCTTCGAGTACCACGTCTGCACGTGGTGGCCGGGGTAGGCCTCGTGGATCGCGGTGAGCTCGTTCTGCGGCGTCGAGTTCGAGCGCAGGTACGACTCGACGCGGTCCTTGGGCCAGGTCGGATCGATGGGGTCGACGTAGTAGGTGGCGCGGAAGGCGGCGGCCTTGTCGAGGAGGTTCGGCGCCAGGTACTCCGCCGAGGTGACGCCCCGCTTGAAGAGCGGCGTCGCGGTGACGTGCAGCGAGTCCTTGGGCGGCAGCGCGAGCAGGTTGTGCTTCACGATGAACGCGCGCATGCGATCGATACCGGCCGCGTGCGAGGCGACCAGGCCGTCGGCCGGCGGGTGGTCCTTGCCGATCTCCGCCTTGACGCGGTTGATGACGGCGGCCTGCTCGGCGGGCGTCGCCTTCGCGCCCGGCAGCGGCTGCTTGGGGAACAGCTGCTGGTGGAGCTTGACCGCGAGGGCGTAGAGCTCGCCGCGGCTCTTGCGCAGCGAGGCCTGGGCCCGCTCGACCGCCTGCTCGGGCGTGAGGCGGGTGGCCAGGGCGAGCGGGAACTTCTTCTGGTACCGCGCGGCGCCGAGGCGCCAATCGCCGTTCGAGCGCTTGAGCAAGTCCTTCTCGAGGAACGTCTGGTAGGCGCCGAGCGCCTTGAGCGCGGCCAGGCGCGCCGCCTCCGCGGCCTTCTGCGCCTTGGCGTCGCCCGTCTTCTTGATGAAGTCGGCGACCTCGGTCTTGACGAGCTCGATGCGGCCCGCGTTGTCCTTGATGCCGTACTCGGTGTAGAGCTTCGGCGGGTTCTTGAGGTTCTTCTGGTACTGCGCGACGAGCTTCGGCACCGCCTTGAGCAGCGCGGTGAGCGCGGCCAGGCGCGTGGCCGGCGGCGCGAACTCGCCGTGCATGAGGTCGCCGAGGCGCTCGGCCACGAGCTCGCGCGGGTCGTAGACCGGGAACGAGTCGTAGAGGCGCGGGTCCCACTCCCAGTCCTTGATCTCCGCGAGGTAGAGCCGCTCGAGCCCGATGCCGTCGGCGATGATCTCGGCGTCGATGCGGTCGTCGGCGGCGAGCCCGGCCGCCGAGAGCTTCGCGAGCTCGGCCTGCTGCGCGGCGAGCTCGGCCGCCCGCTTCTTGAGCGCGGCCGGCGAGTAGTCCGGGAGCTTGCCGTCGGCGGCGTGATCGCCCATGAAGCTGGCGAGGTGGGGCTTGGCGCGGAAGAGCCCGGCGAGGTAGCGGGCCTTGAGGTCGGCGAACGCGGCGGCCGGCGTCTTGGCGGCCGGCTGGGCCTTGGGCGCGGCGCCCGCGGCGACGGGCACGAGCGCGAGGGCGAGAACGAACGCGAGCAGACGATGCATGGCGGGGGCCTCCGAGAGCGCCGCCGGAGCGGCGACGCGGGAGCGTTATACCGCAGGGGGTGGCGGCGGCGCTACGGGAACGCGCCGTGGTACTTGCCGTTGGACAGCTCGAGCACGTACGGGTCGCACGAGGCGGGCTGCCCCGGGGCGCGGCGGACGCGGACGTGGAAGCGCTGCGTGTCGTCGGTACACTGCACCGGACCTGCGTCGGGGTCGCCGCAGGGGCACTCACCCATGGGGCCGCCGTCGGTCACGACGCTCAGGTCGGTGTACCAATCGTAGCGCGACGGCTCCGCGAGACACGGCACCACGCCCGCGTCGGGCGCGGCGGCGCCGCCGTCGTGCGTCGCGGGACAGGCGCCGCGAAAGACGTCGAAGACGAAGCCGGCGCCGGGGTTGCTGACGAGCCGCACGGTGACGTGGAAGAGGTCGCACCCCGACGGCGCGCCGGCGACGGAGTCCCGGGCCACGAAGGTGTACCAGTCCTCGCTCGTGTCGGGCGTGAGGTTGCCGGTGACGCTGACGACCCCGCCGTCGTCCCCGAGCGTACCCTTGTCGCCGCCGCCGCAGGTCGGGCTGGAGCCCTCCGGCGGTGTGACCGCCTCGCACTCCGGGGCGTCCGGCTCGGCGGCATCGAGCACGAAGGGCGGCGCATCGACCTGCACCGGCACGTCGGGCCGCCCGCCGTCGCGCTGATCACTCGCGGCGTCGGGCTCGCCGCCGATCAGCTCGCCGGTCGCGCAGCCGCCGAGCGCGGCGAGCGTCACCGCCGCGATCAATACGCCTCGCCGCCTCGCTCCCGGTCGCCGCATCCGCCGTCCCGCCGAGCGTCCGCCCGGCCCCCCGATTGTCGCCCCGCGCAGCCGCCGGCCGCAAGGTCCTTCGTGCACCGCGCCGGGTCAGTCCGGGCGGCGCGCGCGCGCCTCCGCCCGGGCCCGCGCGCGCACGAGGTCATAGCCGACGGCGCGACCGACGCCCTCGGCCACGGCGAGCCCGAGCAGCGCCAGGCGCACCTCCCAGCCGACGGGCCCGGCGGCGACGCCCGCGTACGGCGGGCCGGCCCGGCGGGCGCCCGCCGGGAGGTCGGCGACCGCGAGCTCGTCGTCGGCGCCGGCGCCGGCGACCACCTCGGCCCCGTCGTGGATGGCGGAGCCGCCGGCGAAGACGAGCCGGGCGAACGCGCGCGGATCCAGGAGCGCCACGTCGGCCCCGCCGCGGTGGTTCGCGACGACCAGGGGGGCGCCGACGGCGGCGCTGATGCGGGGCGGCAGGTCGTCCACCCACCCGCGCACCCGGCGCACGCCGGGCCGCGCCGGCGTGGGCAGCCGCAGGCCGAGCACGACCGTCGCCGAGCCCTCGAACTCGGGCCACGCGGAGGGCACGACGCACAGGTCCACCGCGCCGGCGTACGCCGTCCACGGCGTGGGGAAGAGCAGGTCGTAGCAGATGCCCACGCCGATCCGCCCCAGCGCCGTCGGCCAGATCACCGGCCCCGCGCCGGGCTGGAACGTGAACGGCTCGGTCGCGAAGAGGTGCATCTTGGCGTAGCGGCCGACGGTGCCGTCCGGGGCGGCGAGGAGCGCGGCGTTGTACAGGTCGTCGCCGCGGCGCTCGGCGCTGCCGACGACGAGGTGGACGCCGTGGTCGCGGGCCAGGCGGCCGAGGCGGCGCTCGACCGTGTCGTCGGGGCGCGGCGCGACGTGCCACACCGCGGGCGCGAAGGTCGGCCCGGTGAGGAAGAGCTCCGGGAACACGAGCAGGCCGGCGCCGGCGCGCGCCGCGGCCGCGGCGAGCCGCGCCACGGTATCGAGGTTCTGCTCGACATCGAGCGCCACCGAGGTGCACTGGGCCGCAGCAGCTCGCACGAGGTCAATCTGCCACCGCCGCGGGCGATTGTCCAAGCCGCGATGGTCCAAGCCGCGGTGCATTCGGCCCGGCCGCCTGGTATCCTCGGGGCATGGCACCGATGTATGCTCGGGGCATGGCACCGATGGTGGTCGTCGTCCCGGCGCGCAAGAGCCTGATCGTCGGGTACCTGCTCTGGTTCTTCCTGGGGTTCCTCGGCGTGCACCGGTTCTACACCGGCCGCTGGGTGACGGGGCTGATCTGGATGTTCACGGGAGGGCTGATCGGCGTCGGCTGGCTGCTCGACGCGATCCTGACCTTCTTCATGTGCCAGCGGCCGAAGTAGCGCGGCCGCGGCGCCGCTACAGCCGGATGCCGCCGGTGAGGTCGAGGACGACGCCGGTGACGAGGTCGTTCTCGGCGATGAACACGGCGCCCAGGGCGATCTCCTCCGGCTTGCCGAGCCGACCGATGGGGATCTTCTTGGCCCACATGTCGAGCGCCTCGGGCTTCATGTCCTTCATGACCATCGGCGTCTCGATGAAGCCCGGCGCCACGCTGGCGACGCGGATCTTGAAGCGCGCCAGCTCACCGGCCCAGCACACCGTCATGGCGACGACGCCGGCCTTGGCCGCGGCGTAGTTCGTCTGCCCCTGGTTGCCGTGGCGCGCCACCGACGAGAGCGGGATGATGACGCCGCCCTTGCCGAGGTCGACCATCTGGAGCGCGCACTCGCGGCCCGAGAGGAAGACGCCGGTGAGGTTGACGTCGATGACGCTCTGCCACTGCTCGAGCGACATCTTGCCCTTGGGCTTCTTGGTCTCCTTGTCGACCTTGATGAGGAGCCCGTCGCGCAGGATGCCGGCGTTCAGCACGGCGATGTCGAGCGCGCCGAAGCGCTCCACGGCCCGCGCGGCCAGCGCCGCGCAGTCGGCCTCCTTGGCGACGTTGCACACCATCGCCTCGGCCTGCCCGCCGCCCTGGCGCAGCCCCTCGACGGCGACCTTGAGCCCCGCCTCGTTCACGTCCGCGATGAGGACCTTCGCCCCCTTGCGCACGAACGCCTGCGCGATCGCGAGCCCGATCCCGCTCGCGCCGCCGGTCACCACTGCCGTCTTCCCGTTCAGGTCCATGGCTCCTCCGCGTGTGCTGCCAGGAGGGATGCTAGCGCCGCGCGACGGGCGATGGCAAGGGCGGCGGGGCGCCCGCAGGAGTTCCGCATGACGCGGAGCGCGGCGTGCCCCCACCGCGCGGCGCGGCGTGCCCCCACCGGGGTTGATTCTACCGCAACCGCCCCGCCTCGGTCGCGATAACCCCGGCATGCTGCCACGCCAGATCCTGCCGGGCGCCACGTACCTCATCTCGCGCCGCTGCACTCAGCGCCAGTTCCTCCTCCGGCCGACCGCCACGACTACCGACATCCTCACCTACTGCCTGGCCGTCGCAGCCGTGCGCTGCGGCATCCGCGTTCACGCCGTCTGCGCCATGGGGAACCACTATCACGCCATCGTGACTGACCCAGACGCACGCCTGCCCGAGTTCCTCGCCTACTTCAACAAGCACGCCGCCAAGGCGATCAACGCCTCGCTCGGCCGCTGGGAGAACCTGTGGGCCAGCGAGGCGCCGAGCTGCGTCCGGTTGCTCGACGCCGACGACGTGCTCGAGAAGATGCGCTACCTCGTCTGCAACGCCGTCGTCGCCGGACTCGTGAAACGCGCGAAGCGGTGGCCCGGCCTGCTGCGCTATCTGCCGCGCCACTCGACGCGCGCGCTCCGCCCGCAGGTGTTCTTCCGCGAGGACGGGCCGATGCCGACGGTCGTGGAGCTCGAGTTGACGCTGCCGCCGGCGCTGGCCGCGCTCGGCGTGACCGAAGTCGAGGCGCGGCTGAGTACGGCCGTGCGCGACACGGAGGACCGGATCGCGCGCGAGCGCGCGGATGCAGGCCGGCCGTTCCTCGGCGAGGAGGCGGTGCTCGCGCAACAACCGACCGACTGGCCGAACTCACGGGAACCGCGACGGGTGCTCAGCCCGCAGGTGGCGGGACGGAGCAAGTGGCACCGCATCGAGGCCCTGCAGCGGCTCAAGTCGTTCGTGGCGGATTACCGCGACGCCTGGACGCGCTGGCGCGCGGGCGAGGGGTCCGTCGTGTTCCCGTTCGGGACGTATGCCCTGCGCCGGCATGCGGCGGTCACCTGCGAGGCTGCACCCGCCTGAGCCGAGCTACCTAGTCCCGACCACGTCTCTGCTCGACGTCTCGCCTCGATTCCGGCGCCGCTGCCCTCATCACGGGCACGCACGTCCCCCGTCCGGCATACGGCCACCATCGCCCGACGGCCTCGCCGCGGCCTCGGCCCGCCGGCGCCTCTCGGATCGGCGCAGCTGCGGCGCAGGCGAACGCGATGCGGACTTCGCGTGCTGTCTGGCGGGGCGGCCGGAAGATGGGGCCGTAGAAGGGCTGGGCTCCCGCACCGAGGCCACTCTCTCCCTCCGACTGGCAAATCAACCCCGGTGGGGGCGAAGGGCTGAAGGGCTGGCACGCCGCCCGCGCCCAGACTGGCGAATCAACCCCGGTGGGGGCGAAGGGCTGGCACGCCGCCCGCGCCCAGACTGGCAAATCAACCCCGGTGGGGGCGAAGGGCTGGCACGCCGCCCCGCCGCCGTCGGAAGGGCTGGCACGCCGCCCGCGCCGAGGCCAGTCTTTAAGAGTACCAATGCGCACCCTCCAGCAGATCAGCGACCGCGACGCGGAGCAGCGCCTCGTGCGGGCGCTCACCGGCCATGGCGGCCGCCTCACGCGGTCCGACGCCACGGCCTTGACCGGGCTCCCGGCCGAGCGCGCCGAATCCGCGCTCACGGCAATGTTGCGGACCTACCGCTCGCACCTCGCCGCCACCGACGCGGGCGAGCTGCTCTACAGTTTCGACCCGGCGATGACGCGGCGCGACGCGGAGCCCCTGCGCGCCCGCCTCGCGCGGCTCGGGGCCTGGCTGTGGCGGGGCTTCGTCTTCGCCTTCAAGATCGCGATCATCACCGCCCTGGTCGTCTACTTCCTGCTCTTCCTCGCGCTCCTCGTCGGCCTGCTCGTGATGCGGCTCTCGTCGGACCGCGACGACCACCGCGGCGACGACGACGGCGGCTTCTTCCCGATCGGGATCATCTGGTGGATGCTGCCCTGGGACGTCCGGCCGCCCGCGCGCTACGGCGCCTACGGCCGCCCGGCCCGGGCCCGCCGCCGACCGTCGAAGAAGGTGTACCAGCAGGTCTTCGACTTCGTCTTCGGCCCGCCCCGGCCCGCGCCCGCCCCCGGCGCCGCCGACCGCGAGGTGCTCGCGTACCTGCGCGCCCAACGCGGCCGCGTCACCGCCGCCGAGCTCTGCGCGCTCACCGGCAGGGACCTCGCCGCCGCCGAGGAAGAGGCGACCCGCCTCATGTGCGAGTACGGCGGCGAGCCCGAGGTCACCGACGACGGCGTGGTGGTCTACGTGTTCCGCGACATGCGCAAGACCGCCGCCGCGACCACGGGCGCCTGGACCTACGCCTGGGAGCGGCTCGAGCCGCGGCCCGCGCTCACGGGCAACTCGCCCGGCACCGACGCCGTCGTCGCCATCCTGAACGGCTTCAACCTGGCGGCGCCGGTGCTCTTCGTGCCCGCCGCCTTCGCCCGGCTCGGCCTCGGCGGCGACGCCACCGCCGAGCTGTGGCTCCGCGTCGTGCCCTTCGTCTTCTCGGCGCTCTTCTTCGCCGTGCCCCTCGGCCGCGCCCTCGCGCGCGCCGCCCGCGAGCCCGGCCGCCGCCACCGCAACCGCCAGCGGCTGCTGCTGCGCGAGGTCTTCGCCGGCGCCCCGGGCCGGCAGCTCCACGAGCCGCTGCCGCTCGCGCCCGACGCGGTCGCGCGCGTCATCGGGCGCGGCGACCCCGTCGAGCAGAAGCTCGTCGCGCGCGACCTGCGGGCGCTCGCGCCGGCCCTCGGCGGCGACGTCGGCCTGGCCGAGCGCGACCTCGGCCGCCTCACCTTCCCGCGGCTCGCCGAGGAGCTCGCGGCCGTCGCGCACGCCCGCGCCGCAGCGCCGGCCGCCGAGGCCGACGTGGGCGAGGTGGTGTTCGACTCGGCCGGCGCGCTCGACGAGCCGCCGGGCCGCGGCCCGGGCGGCCCGCGCCGCCTGCCGCAGTGAGCCGCGCGCCGCCGGGCCGCGGGTCGGCCGGCCCGCGCCGCCTGCCGCAGTGAGCCGCGCGCCCTGCTCGCGCGCCCCCAGGGTCTCGAGGGCGCAGCCGAGAGCGCCGCAGCCGGGTTGCGGCGGCCCGGCCCGGGCATCATGATGGGCCCATGGCGCGCGTTCGCACTCCCGAGGGCCGGCCCGCGACGATGGCGGATCTCGAGGCCCTGCCCGAGCACATCAAGGGCGAGATCATCGACGGCGTGCTCTACACCGCTCCCCGACCGCGGGCGCGGCACGCGGACGCCGAGATCGTGCTCGGCACCACGCTCATGGGCCCATTCCGCTGGGGGCGCGGCGGCCCGGGCGGCTGGTGGATCCTCATCGAGGCGGGCATCGAGGTGCCGGGCTCGCCCGAGTTCTCGCCCGATCTCGCCGCGTGGCGCAAGGAGCGCATGCCCACCTTGCCGGCCGAGGGCCCCATCACCGTCGTGCCCGACTGGGTGTGCGAGATCCACTCGCCCACCACGCGGACGCTCGACCTGCGCATCAAGCGCCCCTTCTACGCCCGCCTGGGCGTCGCCTATCTCTGGTACATCGATCGCGAGGCGCACACGCTGACGGCGAGCAAGCTCCGTGACGGGCAGTGGGTGGAGCTGGGGGTGTGGGGCGAGGACGACCGCATACGAACGGAGCCGTTCGAGGCCCTTGAGCTGGCGCTCGCGGACCTGTGGGTCGAGGGCCCGACGCCCGCGGAGTGAAGAGTGGCCGGTCGGCCCGGGGCCGGGCGCCGCCTACCTCGGCCCTCTCAGCGCTGGCGCTGGATCGTGAACCGCTCGTTCCAGTCGACGTCCTGGCGCTGCATCGCGTACGGCGAGGAGGCCTCGAGGCCGTGGCAGAGCAGGACCTCCTCGCCATTGTTGAAGCGGACCCGGATGTGGCGGGACCCCTTCTGGTCGAGGACGAGCCCGGCGCCGAAGGCCGGGTGGATGAGGCGCTCGCCGGCCTCGTAGACGTGCTCCGGCTCATACGCCGCCTGCTCCAGCATGCGCTGGGCCACGACCACGACCGCCTCGGGACAGAAGCGGCAGCGCGGGTCGTAGCAGACGTACGCCATGCGGCGCGGCTTCACGCCCGCGAGGGCGCCGATGCGCAGCAGCAGCTCGGCCTTGGACTCGGCGAGCCCCGCCTTCATGAGCGCATCGATGGCCGCGACGGCGTGGCTGCGTGGCACCAGCCGCGCCGCCGGATCCCGCGGGTGTGACACCCCGATGGGATTGCCGGCCTGCACCTCCTCGAGCAGGAGCTGCAGCGCCTCGACCAGCTTGGCGGGCGTCGTCGCCAGGCGGCCCGAGACGTACCGATGGACGGAGGTAGGGTCGAGCCCTACCTGCTTCGCGACCATGCGAATGATCATCCACCGCGGGGTTTCAGGACCGACCGCCCGCCGGATCAGGAGCCATACGGCCTTGGCTTTCCATGACGGCACCCGGCTGTCGGTAAATTCGGGGTTCTCCAGCTCTTCGTCTGGCACGCGTACCCGCATCGCTTTTTCCCCTATACGGGCGCAATTCAATCCTCGTGCCGAGCCCAAACGGGCCCTTCGAAACGATGGGAAAGCGTGAAGGAACGCGGGCTTCGCCGAGCCGAGCCGCCCGCCGGGCGGGAGCTATGACATGGCACGCCGCGACTTTTGTGTCAGGGTCGGGCCCGCCGATTACGAGGTTTTGCGGGGCCGGCGGCCGAGGAGAAGGGCGAGGCCCAGCAGGGCAAGCAGCGCCGAGGGCCGTCCCGGCTCTGTCCAGCACCCGCAACCCCCCGCAAGCTCACGGTTCAGGCCGGGAGCCGCCGCGGCGTCCTGACCGTCCGGCGGGGGCCCCGCTAGGCCATCGCCCGGGGATCCCCATCCATCCACGACCGTGACGCGCGCGTCCGTGACAGCCGCGTCCGCCCCCGCCGCGGCCGCATCCACGATCGGCCCGGCGTCGGCCGGGCATACCCCGCTGCACGCCCCGAAATCCCCCCACTGGCAATCGCCGCCGCAGCTCCGGCTTTGCTGGCCGCCGCAGGCGCCGCAGGCCTGGGTGTCGTCATCACCGGGGCTGCAGGGCCCTTCGCCGCCGCAGCCGCTCCAGCCGCCCCACTGGCAGTCGCCGCCGCAGCCGCGCGACTGCGTGCCGCAGCGGCCGCACCCCTGCGTCTGCGTGTCGCCGGCGTTGCACTCGCACTGGCCCTTGCGGACGATGAAGCCGCCGTCGAAGTGGTGCCAGTCGGCGTAGCTATAGGCCCGCATCCCGTAGTTGCAGGTCCCGCAGCAGTTCTCCTCCGTGACGTCGATGCCCCCGCCGTTGACGGCGGTGACCCAGGCGACGTGGCCGTAGGTGCCGCTCAGGCGGCAGGCGATGCTGCCGACGACCGGGGCGGCGAGCACCTCGTAGTTGCCGTTGGCGCGGGCGTTGCCGGCCCACTGGTTCGCGTTACCCCAGCCGGGGAGCCCGACCGCCCAGTTGCAGCAGGCCGCCTCCCACGCCCACCAGGTGCAGTTGCCGCCGTTGTCGCAGCACGGGTAGGGGTCCGACATCGCGCACTGGCAGTCGTCCTTCTGGTCGCCGCACTGGTAGACCGCGGCGGCGGGGCGGGCCCCGAGGACGACGAGCACGGCGGCGACGGCGAGCGCGCGGAGGAGCCTCACCGCGGGGCCTCGGCGGTGATCGTCGCGAGGACGCGGGCGCACCCGCCGGCGAGCTGCGCGTCCTCGGCGTCGGGGCAGGTGACGCGCAGCACCCGCCCGGCGGCGGCGAAGACCGCGCTGCGGCGCGCGGCGGCCTGCGGCGAGCGCGGCTGCTCGATGAGGAGGGCGCGGGCCCGGTCGCGGCCGGCGGTGGTCTCGACGAGCGCGGCGGTCGGCTCGCGCATGAACCCCAGGTGGGCGTCGAACCACCGCGCCACGTCGCCCGGGGCGGGGTCGTCCCAGACGTCGACGACGGCGGCGACGCCCGCCCCGCCGCTCAGCGTGAGGATGTGCGCGGCCTGCGGCGGCCGGGCGCCGGCGAAGTGGCGCGCCTCGAGGCGGTAGCCGAGGACCGGGATCTCGAGGCCGACCCCGCTCGGCCCGTCGCGGTACGACCGGAAGGTCCGGCCGTCCCAGGCGGGCGGCGCCGCGACAGGGCGCGCCGCGACCGCGCTCGCGGCGGCCGGGCTCGCGGCGGCCGGCCGCGGGACGTCCGGCGCGGGGCCGTCGCAGGCGGCGGCCCACAGAGCGAGCGCAGCGACGCAGGCCCAGGCGTGCACTCGCTGATCCTACACCCGCGCGCGCCGTTCCTACAGCCCGAACTCCATCACGTGGTGGTACGGCAGGAAGCCGTCCGGTGCCTCGCGCCGGAGCTTGAGCCCCGCCCGCTTCATGGTCGCGAGGACCTGCTCGCGTGTGTGCAGGAACATCAAGTTGGCGACGGTCGCGCCGGTGACGAAGCGGAGCTGGAACACGTCCGTCAGGAAGATGCGGTTGAGCCGCTGCAGGTTCAGCCGGTCCAGCCGGTCCACCGGCTCGGCGCCGGCGCCGCCGATGACCCCCTTGTCGCTCAGCAGCATCATCAGCCACAGCCCGTGCTGCAGGTCCGCGCGCCGCAGCATCTTCGGCGCGCGCAGGGGCATCTTGCTCTTCTTCCCCTCGTGCTTGAGCAGGTCGAGGGCGAGCGCGCGGTCGTCGAGCATGCCGGTGAGGTCCGCGGCGAGCGACGCGACGAAGGCCTGCAGCGTCTCGCCGCTCTCGTCCGCCGCGCCGAGGAGGGCCCGGGTCCGCGGGCTCAGGCGGCGGGTCACCGGGAAGTCGTCCTTCTCCTCGCGCAGCCGCTTACGCGCCAGGTAGGGGTCGAGCTCCTCGGCCATGATCCGCGTCGCCGCGCGCTCGTGGATCAGGTACACGCGCCCGTTCGGCGTGAGCGACCCGGCGAGCGCCGCCATCATCGCGTCCGGCTCGTCCCAGAAGCTGTACACCGACGACAGCAGGATGAGGTCGAACTTGTGCGCGCGGTAGAACGGGTCGACGCCGTCGGGGCTCACGCGGACCGGGCGGACGTTCTTGAGCCCCTGCTGCCGCGCGCGGTCGTGCAGCTCGTCGATCGCGCTGCCGACGACCTCGGTCGCGTACACCTCGCCGGTGCCGCCGAGCGCCGCCGCCATGCGGAACGTGAAGAAGCCGGCGCCCGCGCCCAGGTCGAGGATCCGCATGCCGGGGCGCAGCGCCATGTCCTTGAGCACGGCGTCGGGCCGGAGGTAGGCCCGGCGGTCCGACGAGGTCAGCATGCGCAGGTGGTAGTAGCCGCTGGCCTGGCCGGGGTGCCCGAACTCGAACGAGGGCAGCAGCTCCTTGCCCTGCGCCGGCATCTCCAGGCGGCGCCGCTCCGCGTCGGAGAGCGCCTCCACCGCGATCGGGCGCACCCGCACGTCCTTGCCATTGACCTCGACGATGAGGAAGTGCGGCAGCGACCGCTGGCCGCTCAGCTCCGTGGGCGTCGGGCGGCACCCGGCGGAGCCGGTGGTGGTGTAGTGCACCTGCTGCACCCGGATCTGGTCGAGGTAGTGGCCGCCGGCCCCGAACACGTGCTCCACCTTGCCCTCGAGCAGCGGGTGGACGCGGGTGAACCAGCGCCCGATCGTGTCGTGCAGCGCCCAGGCCGACTGATGGACGAAGACGAAGACGTGGTCGTAGTCGGCGGCCTTCGCCAGCGCCTGGTTCAAGAACTCGTACTGCGCCCCGTCGACGAAGCCGCAGAGCTGGCGCTGGCTGCGCGCCTCCGAGTCCAGCCGGATGAAGAGGTTGTTCTTGTGCACGTAGGTGCCATACCGCTCGCCGAAGCGCTGCCGGAACTCGCGCCCGGCGGCCAGCACGTTGCCGCTCGGGATGGAGTCCTCGCTCGGCACCTCGTAGACGGGCACGCCGAGCTCGCGCACGACCTCGTCGAACTGCCGCCAGCGCGTGCGGAGCTCCCGCTCGTCGACGCTCGGCGCCTCGTCGGCGTGGACCAGCGGCCGGTGGCGCGTGGCGTCGACGGTGCTGCCGAGGAACTGCACGAAGTCCGGCCGGTGCTCCTTCATCTTCAGGACGGCGCGCCGGAGCTCGCCGGGGTCGCACAGGCCCAGGTGGGCGCAGCCCATCACCGCGAACGTGAAGCGCCCGGGCGCGGGGCGCGACCGCGGCGGCGCCGACGCGGCCGCGCTCCCGGGCCCGCCGGCGCGCCCGGGCGCGGCGCCGGGGCGCTCCCCGCGGCACGCCGGCAGCGCGAGCAGGCCGGCGAGCAGGAGCGCACCCGCCCGCGGCGTGGTCACGCCTCCACCTCGTGCAGGTCAGGATCGGCGTAGGGCGACAGCTCGCCCGCGGCGTAGGCCTCGCGGGGAAACGGGATCACGCCGGGGCGGTAGAACAGCTGCGCCACCTCGTCGGCGAAGAAGCGGCCGACCGGGGTGAGCTTGAGCGTCGTCTCGTCCTCGACGACGAGGCCGTGGGCCTTCAGCCGGGCGATCTGCGGGCCGAAGACGCGGCCGAGCGCGATCCCGGCCCGGCGCTCGTAAGCCGGCTTGTGGACGTCGCGGTTCTTGAGCGGCAGGATCAGCGACCAGCGGATCTGGTCCTCGCGGCTCCGCCGCAGGCCCCGGGTGAGCGGCAGCCGGCCGGCGGCGATGGCGGCGTAGTACTCGGGGAAGCTCAGCGTGTTGAGCGCGAAGCGGTCCCGCAGGCTGCTGAAGGCCGTCAGCCCGAAGCCGAGCTGGTCGCGCAGCTTGCAGCACTGGTTGTCGGCGTAGTGCGAGAAGTCCTGCGGGGCCTTCGAGAAGACGCGCGAGAGGTTCTCGTGATAGCCGTGCGCTTCGAGGATGCAGTGGGCGGCCTGCTTCATCGCCATGGTCTGCTCGAGGGTGACGAAGTCGCCCGCCCGGGCAGCGTAGCGCGCGAGGATGCGGCCGGTCTTGTCGCCGTACGGGATGATCTTCAGCCGGTAGAGCTGGATCTCGCCCACCCCGAGGCGCACGGCGTGCTCGATGGTCTCGATCCAGGTCGCCATGGTCTGGCCGGGGTAGCCGAAGATGAACTCGATGTTCACCTTGAAGCCGGCGGCGAGCGCGGCCGTGATCGACTCGAGGGCCTGCGCGACCCCGTGGGGCCGGTTCATCCGGGCGAGCAGGTCGTCGGCGAGGGACTGCACCCCGATCGTCAGGCGGTCGACGCCGTGAGCCCGCATCACCTCCAGCCGCCGCGCGCCATCGGGTCCGATGATGGTGGCGGGGTCGACGTCGTAGTTGAACTGCGTGCAGGCCGCGAGGTCGAGGCGGCGGGTGAAGGCGCGCAGGAAGCGCTCGTGCTGCGCGGGGGTGAGGTAGGTGGGCGTGCCGCCGCCGACGAGGATCGAGCGCGCCTTGATGGTCGCGAGCCCGAGCCGCGCCATCGTGAGGTCCATCTCCCGCTCGAGCGCGGTCAGGTAGCCGTCCTTCTCGGCCGGGCGCTCGCCCAGCTTGACGGGGTAGTGGCAGAAGACGCACGCCTTCTCGCAGAACGGGATGTGGACGTAGACGTCGAAGAGCCCGTCCCGCGGCGGCGCGTAGCCCGCGAAGAGCTCGTCGGCGGTGGTGCGCGGGTAGGCGGTGATCGCCGGGTAGTGGACCGCCGGCACGAAGTCGCCGTCGAGGCACACGAGGCCGGCGCGCTGCAGCCGCTGGAGGTCCTGCAGCCGCGACCTCACCGCCTCGTCGATCACGTCGCGCAAGACGCTCATGGTCCCCCCCGCACGATGACGACGACGCCGCCCACGGCGATGACCGCGCCGAGCACCGCGTGCCAGCGGATCTTCTCCTTCAGGAAGATGGCCGCGAGCGGCAGCACGAAGAGCGGCTCCGTGGAGTTGAGGGTGTTCGCCACCGACACCTCGACGTGCTTGATGGCGACGTGCGAGAGCCAGAACCCGCCCAGGCTGGCGACGACCACCGCGATGGCCATGTCGCGCAGCAGCGCGCGATCGCGCAGCGGCGCGAGCCAGGCGCGGGCCCGGCGGGTCGCGACCGCCCACACGAGGAGCCCGACCACGCCCGCCGCCATCCGGATGCTGGTGGCCTGCAGCGCCGACACGGTGGCGATGCCGCGCTTCGTCACGATCACGCCCACCGCCATGCAGAGCACCGCGAGGACGCCGAAGAGGATCCCGGTCAGGTTGTACCGGACGTTGTCGCCAGTGAGCTTCGTGATCATGCCGACGGCGACGCCGCCGATGACCATCGCGACGCCGGCCCACACCGCCGCCGAGGCCGACTCACCGAGGAGCACCACCGCGAGGACGACGGTCAGCACCTGGCCGAGCGTCACCAGCAGCAGCACGATGTGCGCCCCCAGGTGCCGGAGCGCGATGAAGAAGAACGTGTCCCCGAGGGCGATGCCGAGCAGGCCGCTCACCGCGAGCAGCGAGAACGAGCGCCGGTCGATGGGCTCGGGCCCGACCGCCAGCGTGACGACGAGCAGCACGGCCGCGGTCAGCAGGCACTTCGACAGGTTCAGGCTGGGCGCGGAGACGCTGTCCGACAGCCGCCGGTACAGGATGGCGCCCAGCGCCCAGGCGAGGCCGGAGGCGAGCGCGCAGACGATGCCGACGAGCCTATGATCCATCGGCCGCCGGGCCGCCGATCAGAGGATGCGCGCTGCACGTGAGGCCCGCGGCGGCGGCGACCTCGAGAAGCGATGTGCGCGGGATGAACCGATCCTTGCGGTAGATGACGAACTCCCCCTCGTGCTCGTCGGAGGCGCCGTCGTGGACCGTGATCGTGTTGGCCCCGGCGAGCAGGCCGAGGCGCTGACCGCCGGGCCGCAGGATCTCGAGCGCGCTCGTCGTGGGGATCAGCATCGCGGGCCGCATCAGCCGCAGCACGGCCATGCAGTTGAGCACGAGATCGAGGTCGGCGGGCGGCGCGCTCGCGAGCGGCGAGAGATCGTTCGGGATGTAGGGCGAGGTGCTCCCCATCGGGAGCTGCAGCTCCGCGAGGAGGAGCAGGTCGCGCGCGACCGAGGCGAGATCCTGCCCGGGCAGCCCGGTGATGTTGCCCGAGCTCACCTGGAACCCGAGCGCCTTGAGCCGGGCGATGTGCGCGAGACGGTTGGCGAGCGTGTCGCGGGGCTTGAGCGTCCGGTAGAGCGCGGGATCGGAGGTCTCGAACTTCAGCAGGTACCGGTGCGGGCCGAGGGCCCGCAGGCGGGCGTACTTGTCGTCGCCGAGGTTGCCGAGGGCGAAGATGAAGACCACGTCGGGGTACGCGGCGGCCGCCGCCGCGAGCACGCCGAAGAGGTTGTCGAAGTAGGCGTCGTGATCGTGCTCGCCGGTCTGGACCATGATGACCCGGCGCCCGAGGCCATGGACGTGGTCGAGGTGACGCCGGAGGCTGCCGTTCTTCAGGACGTAGCGCGTGACGGGGGAGCTCGCCCCCATCCCGCAGTACCGGCAGTCCTGGTCGCACAGGTTGGCGTACTCGATGACGCTGCGGACCTCGGCGCGCGGGCCGAGCGCCGCGTCGCGCGCCTGGCGCGCACGGGCGAACAGGTCCTCCTGATCGCGGCCGCGCAGCTGCAGCGCGGCGACGATGTCGCGCTCCTGCGTGAAGCTGTTCCCCGACACGAGGCGATTGTAACGATGCTTGCGGCAATAAGGTCAACAGCTTTTGACCGGAGGGGGGACGCACGCTCAGATGGCGACGTGGGCGTGCAGCCACGCCGACACGCGCGGCGTGATCCGCTCGCGCAGATCGACCTCCAGCTTGAGCCGCTCGAGCGTCTGCGCCCGCGCCTGCTCGCTGCCCTCGATGGGGTGCGCGGCGAGGAACTGCTCGACCTCGGCGATGTGGCGCCGCTCGGGGAGCACGGCGAGGGTACGGACGAAGCGCCGCAGGATCTGCGGCGAGGCCGCGCGGGCCGCGACCTCGTCCCAGCGCGTGCGCAGGAGCGCCCACGCGGGCTCGCGCGTGGCCCGGTTGTCGAGCAGGCGCGCGAGGTAGAACGCCATCTCCTGCAGCGGCACGGTCTCGCTGAGGAAGAGCCTCACCGCGCGCTCGGTCAGCTCCGGGGCCTCGAAGCTGCCGAGGCTCAGCAGGAAGCGCCGCCGCGCCGCCGGGTCGTGCTCGACCGCGAGCCGGGCCAGGATTTGATCGAAGCCGCGGGCGTCGCCGTGCCGCGCCGCCATGAGCACGACGGCGTCGTGCAGGTTCGGATCCACCGACGCCGGCTCGGCGAGGTAGCCGTTGAAGCGCGCGATGGCCGCGTCGACGACGCGGCGCGAGCGGGCCACCAGGCCGAGGGCGCTGATGAGCGCCGCGCGGCGCAGCCGCGTCTGGTCGTCCTCGCCCGGCGCCGGCTCCCAGCCGAGCTCGTCGAGCTGGGCGCCGAGCAGGCCCTCGATGAAGCGGCCGACGAGCGGCCGGTCGGCGGCGGGGCAGAGCCGGTCCTCGACCGCGCCCAGGCGCGCGCCCACCTCCTCGAGCACGGCGTGGTCGGTCTCGCCGCCGAAGCGGGCGAAGAGGTCGAGGACGGCGTCCACGCCGACGACGCCGACGCGCATGAGCGCCCACTGGTCGGCGACGAGGTTCATGCGCTCGAGGGTGTCGAGCTCGGCCCGGTGCTCGGCGAGCCCCGCGAGGGTCGCGGCGTCGTACGCGACGCGCCAGAAGCCGCGCGCGCCGGCGTTCGCGCACAGCCACGTGACCCGCCCCTGGCCGGGGAGGTCGAGCTCGGCGCCGTCGCGCAGGAGCACGCGCTCCTCGTGCGCGCCGGCCTCGTCGCCGTAGCGCAGCACGACCGGCACGACCCAGCGCTGGGGGTCGCCCTGGGCCAGCCGCCCGGGGTCGGCGAAGAAGCGCCGCTGCCCGAGGCGCAGCCGCCGGCCGTCGACCCGCGCCTCGAGGAGCGGGAAGCCGGGCTGCTTGATCCACGACGCGGCCAGCTCGTCGATGGGCTGGGCGGAGGCCTCGGCCAGCGCGCGCCACAGGTCGTCGGCGGCGGCGTTGGCGAACGCGTGGCGCCGCACGTAGCGGCGGATGCCGTCGCGGAACGTGGCCTCCCCGAGGTAGCCCTCGATCATGCGGAGCACCGCGCCGCCCTTCTCGTAGGTGATGGCGTCGAAGTTCTCGCCCGCCTGGGCGGCGTTGAGCACCTCGGTGTGGATCGGGTGCGTCGAGACGAGCGCGTCCATGCCGAGCGCGCCGGCCTTGCTGCGCTCGAAGTCGAGCCAGATGCGCCACGCCGGCCGCCACTCGGCGACGATCTTGTAGGCCATCCAGGTGGCGAACGCCTCGTTGAGCCAGAGGTCGTCCCACCACACCATCGTGACGAGGTTGCCGAACCACTGGTGGGCGGCCTCGTGCGTGATCACCTCGGCGATGCGTTTCTGCACCCCGATCGGGGCGCGCTCGGGATCGCACAGCAGCGCCACCTCGCGGAAGGTGATCGCGCCCGCGTTCTCCATGGCGCCGGCCTCGAAGTCCGGGATGCCGATCTGGTCGAGCTTGCCGAACGGGTACGGCACGTCGAAGTAGCTCATGAGCAGCGGCAGCGTGGCCCCGATGCAGGCCTGGCCGAAGGCGCACAGGTCGATCTTCTCGGGCGTCGCGAGCGTGCGCACCGGGACGCCGCGCACCATCAGCGGCGGGGTGCTCGCGAGCTTCCCGACGATGATCGCGACGAGGTAGGACGAGAGCGGCGGGGTCTCGGCGAAGGCCACCTCGCGGCGGCCGCCCGGGAGCGCCGCCTCGCGCACGACGGCGCCGTTCGAGAGCGCCGCGAGGTCGGCGGCGATCTCGACCTCGAGCGCCCAGCGGGCCTTGAACGCGGGCTCGTCGAAGCACGGGAAGACCCGGCGCGCGTCCGCCGCCTCGAACTGGGTCACCGCGACGGGGCCGGCGAGGTAGAGGCCGCGCAGCCCGCCGCTGAAGCCGGCGTGGTAGTCGATCTCGAGCGCCGCCGGCCCGGCCGGCGCCTCGCGGTCGAGCGCGAAGGTGATGGTCTCGCTGTCGGCGTCCGCCGCGGCGCGCGCCTCGGCCACGACCTGGCCGGCCCGCAGGACCGCCCGCGTGACCTCGAGGTCGACGCCGTGCAGCGTCAGCTCGCGGCGGGGTTGCACGAGGTCGAGCTCGATCACGAGGTGGCCGTCGAAGCGCTGGCGCGGCAGGTCGACGGCGAGGCGGGCGCGGTAGCGCGAGGGCCGCACGTCCTCCGGCAAGCGAAAGTTCTTATCGCCCATGATCCCCTCCAGGGCCGCGGCCCCGGTCCGTGCGGGGGAGCCCGAGTTCAGAATTGTATGATGCCGGCGACGCTGCCGCCGCCGGCCGCCGGCGCGGCCAGGAGCCGCAGCCCGGGCCGGCGCGCGACCCGGCCCTCGGCGGCCGCCCCGCCGGCGAAGACGTCCCGGCGGTAGAGGACGAAGACGGTGGCCGAGGTGAGCGCGAGGGCGCCGGCCGAGCCGAAGAGCACGTTCGCGGTGAGCGCCTGGTTGCGCTTGCGGTTCACGTCGTCGAGCACCGCCACGCGCGTGTTCCCCGACGGGTGCTCCTGCGAGAGCACGCCGAAGAAGATGCCCGTGGCGCCGGTGACGACGGCCGCCCCGAACGTCGACCAGGCGGTCCAGGCGGGCCAGACCCGCCGCGCCGGGAGCTGCGCCAGGCTGAGCTCCATGTCCAGCGTGGCGCCGCCGGGGACCTCGATCTCGCGCGCGAGCGGGTGGTGCCCGTCGCGCTCGACGCGGAGGCGGTGCGTGCCGGCCTCGAGGCCGGCCGCCCGCACTGGCGTCGTGCCGACGAAGGCGTCGTCGACGTAGACGCGGGCGCGCCGCGCGGCCGGCGTGCTGATCTTGAGCGCGCCGGGCTCGACCTTGGGCGCGAGGAGCTGGCGGGCCGCGTCCTGCAGCGTCGTGATGAGCCCGGCCACCCCGCCCGACACCACCTTGAAGATGCGGTTCTCGACCCGCGCCGTGGCGATGTCGATGAGGTTGAGGTTGAAGGCGTAGTCGGCGCCGCGCTTGCCGATGGTGCCCGCGGCCACGCGCGACACGCCGAGCGCGGTGCCCACGCGCCCGAGGCAGGTCGGCTGCTCGAGGCAGCTCGAGGCGCCCTGCTCGCCGGCCACCCCGAGCTTGCTCCGGAACTCCTCCTTGCCGGCGATGTCGAAGCCGCCCTTCTTGGCGAGCTCGGCGATGAGCACCTCGGTGAGGTTGTCGGCGAGCTCGGCGTCGGCCTCGCCGACCTGCAGTACGAGCACCGCGATCTTCGCGGGCGCGGCGCCGGGCTGCGCCGCGGCGGGCGGCGCGCCGGCGAGGCCGGCGAGGAGGAGCGCGACAGAGACGATCGAGTAGCGCATCGGGCTCTCCTCAGAGCGGGCTGCACACGCCCAGACGGCAGCGCCAGGAGTCGCTCATCCAGCGGTTGCGCGCGCAGTCGCCGTCGGTCGTGCAGTGGGCGGCGCACCGGTCGCCGAGACCACCCGGCAGGGTCAGGCACTGCAGCCCCTCGAGGCAGCTCGCGTCGCCGGCGCACTCGATGCCGGCGAACCCCGGGTAGCACATCTTCGTGCCGCCCGGCGGCTGGTAGCAGCCGAGCGGGATCGGCACCGCGGTGACGCCGGCGCAGTCCGCGGCGGTGGCGCACGTCTTCGTGCAGATCCCGGTCGTCGAGGTCGATCCGGCGGCGGGCGTGGCGGAGCACTCGGTGCCGGTCGGGCACGACCCCGGGTACAGCGTATCGCACAGGTACGGCATCAGGAGGCTCGTCGGCGAGGTGCACTGGCCGCCGTTGCACCGCGCGGGGAAGCCCGCGCTGCTGAACGGCCCGCAGTCCGCGTCGGTCGCGCAGGTGACGGTGCACGCCTTGCCGCCGTGGCCGATGTCCCGGCACGAGCCGACCAGGCACTCGTCATCGGAGCGGCAGGGGAAGGCGAAGAGGCCGAGCAGGCAGAAACGGTACGGCAGCGAGGGAAAAACTTTCGACGCGCAGACGAACGAGCGCGGGCAGAGATCGTCGTGGCCGCAGTTGGGCACGCAGATGTTCGGCGCCTTGGTGGGCAGGAGCGTCGAGGTCATGCACGAGTAGCCGGCCTCGCACGGGCTGAGGTCGCTGCACCCGTGCTGCAGGCACCACAGGTTGTTGGTCTTGACGGCGCCGCCATAGGCCTGGCTGACCGCGCCCGCCAGGCACTTCTGGCGCACCGGATCGCGGCAGTCGGCGTCCTCGCTGCACACCTCCATCGGCAGGCACAGCCCGGCGTCCTCGACGACGTTCATGCGCACGCACTCGAGCCCGCTCGCGCACGTGTAGGCCGAGCCCGACGGATCGCACGCCGCGAGCTCCGCGCCCGCCGCCGTGCAGTAGTGCTCCGCGTCGGAGGCGGTGCACGTCGGGGCGCAGAAGTCGGAGGTGCCGATCTGGTGACCGGCGTAGCAGGTCCACCCGGCGCCGCACTCGTCCGCCACGTTCTCGTCCTTGATGTCGCACGCGTAGACGGCCTGCGCGTACTTGTTGCGGTCGACCGTGCAGGCGGCGAGCCCGAGGACCGCCGCGGCGACGAGCAACGCGATGGCGACTGTGCGCGACACGATTCCACCTCCGCCTCTGGGTCCCCCCGGACGGGCGCCGGCGGCGCCGCTCACTTGATCATCGCGCGCACGACGTCGGCGTCGGCCGCGTTGGGCGCGAGCTCCAGGTACCGCTTGTACGCCTTGCTGGCGTCGGCGCTGCGACCGGTGAGGTTGTAGCCCTTGCCGAGCAGGCGGTGGACCTTCGCGTTGCCGGGGCTGTGGCCCCGCGCCTCCTCGAGGAGCTGGACGGCCTGGCGCGCGCGGCCGCCCCGGAGCGCCGCCTCGGCGTCGGCGAGGATCTCCTTGAAGCCGCGCGGCCCGGCCGGCGTGGGCGCGGCCTTCACGGGCGCCGGGGGCGCCACCTTCGCCTCGGGCCGGGGCGGCTTCGCCTCGGCGGTCTTGCGCTCGGGCCGCGGCCGGCCGCCCTCGGGCTTCGGCGGGTGCGCCGGCGCCGCGGGGCGCTCGGCGTGCGGCGCGGCGGCGGCGTCGGGCGCGGCCGCCGCGGCGACCACGGGCGGCGAGGCCGGCGGCGCGACGATCGGCGCGGCCACCGGCGCCGGCGCCGGCGGGGTGCGAGGGCGACCGCCGAGCGCCAGCGTGAGCACGACGGCGCCCGCGACCGCGACCGCGGCCACGGCGCCGAGGACCAGGGGCCCGCGCCGCGACGGCGCGGGCGCGTCGCCGACCTCGTCGGCCGCGCCGGGTGCGATGGCCGCGGCCACGGACTGCGCGGTCCCCGCCGCGATGGTCGGCGCGGTCGCGATCACGGCCGCGTGCGGGCGCATGGCCGATGCGGTGCTCCGGGCGGCGGCTGGTGACGCGGCGGCCTCGACCAGCACCGCCTCGAGCTCCCGCTTGAAGTCGAGCGCGCTCGCGGGCCGCCGCGCGCGGTCCTTCTCCAGCCCGCGCAGGATGAGCGCCTCGAACGCGGGGTGGATCGCGAGGTCGGGGCGGCGCCGCCGGGGCGGCGCCGGGGCGTCGGTCAGGTGCTTGGTCACGACGCCCAGGGCGGACCCGGCGGTGAAGGGCAGCTCGCCGGTCGCCATCTGGTACAGCATCACCGCCGCGGAGTAGAGGTCGGTGCGGCCGTCGAGCGTCTCGCCCCGCGCCTGCTCGGGCGACATGTACTCGGGCGTGCCGCAGACGACCCCGGCCATCGTCACCATCGACTCCGGCGCGTCGCTCTTCGGGTCCTGGATCTTCGCGATGCCGAAGTCGCACACCTTGACGAAGTCCGGCTCGCCGCGCCGGTCGGTCACCATCACGTTCTCGGGCTTGAGGTCGCGGTGGATCACGCCGTGGACGTGCGCCTCGTCGAGCGCGCCGAAGACCTGCCCCATGATGCGCACGACGCGCGCGAGCGGCAGCGGGAAGTCGGTGCGGATGAGCTTGCCGAGATCGCGCCCGTCGAGCAGCTCCATCGCGATGAAGAGCGCGCCGTCGGCGTCCTGCCCGAAGTCGATGATCTGGATCGAGTTCGTGTGGTTGAGCTGGCTCGCGCTCTTCGCCTCGCGCTGGAAGCGCTTGGCGAGCGCCGGATCGCGCGCCAGGTGGCGGTGGAGCACCTTGATCGCGACCTTCTTGCCGAGCGAGAGCTGCTCCGCGAGGTACACCTGCCCCATGGCGCCCTCGCCGAGGAGCCGCTCGACGCGGAAGTTGCCCGCGATCACGCGGCCAGCCGCCAGCGCCTCGGTCGGGAGCTCGTCGTCGTCCATCGGCAGGGATGAGGCTATCACCGCCGGAGCGGCGGTGTCAAAGCCGCAGGATCACTCGACGCCCGGGGCGTCCGGCAACGCGCTGCGATTCGGAAGACTCGGGGTGTGACGGTACTCGCGCCGGCGCGACGGCGTGCAGATCGTGTCGGCTCACCGCCGATCATGCCTGCCGTCGCTGCGCGGATGCCCGGGGTTGCGCTGGACGCGGGATAATCACAAGCCCTCCAGGAACTCGAGTCGCTTCAACCGCCGTGAGGAGCAGCTCGTCGCGGCGTCGCGGCCAGGCTTCAGACGCCGTAGCCGTGGTTGCACATGATCGCTGAAACTCCGGCACGCCAGCCGGCATCTCACGTCGTTACCGTCGGGGGGCGTTTCTGAAGCGGCGGCTCGCCTTCAGCGACATCCCTCACGTCAGCGGCTAGTCTCGAGGACGGGGCGGCGGAGCTCGCAGCCCCGAGGGGGGCACGATGCGCTTGATCGCTCGGTTTCCTCGGGGATACGCACACCTCGCGGTGCTCGGGATCGGGTTGGCAATCCTCCTGCCAGCGCATCCCACAGCCGCGGACTGTTGCCCGCCGTATAGCCCCGGTTGCGCGTACAGCGTGCTCGTGAGTGTCGATCTCTCCATCCCCTGCATCCCCGGCAACCCGTGCCCTCAGTGCCCGTGCCCCGGATCCGGCGGCGGCTGCGGCACGCCGAGTTACATGTATACCTACGAACTGGGCATGTGCGACGGGAGCCCACTACCAAGCGGACATCTGGTGGATCTGGTCCACTGGGAAATGTGCCCGGACAGCCCGGCCATCCAGACGTACCAGTGCAGTGCCTGCGGCTCGACCTGCGGGTCAGGGCAGTATAACCAGTGTGCGCCCGCCGCGGCCGAACCAGACCCGTGCGCTGTCGGGAGCGATGCGCCCGGCTGCTCGTGCTCTCCGCCAGAGGGGGACGAGAGCTGCTGTACGCGGCGCCGCGGTGGTCCCGTGGACGCGTACACCGGCGTGATGCAAACCGACCCTGTCGAGGACGTCCACCTCATCGGCGCCTTCGACGACGACATCGTCCTGCAGCGTAACTACGCCTCGGGACGCCAGCACGGCGGCACGAGCCCGACGGGACCGGTCTTCATCGGCTCCGGCTGGGCCCACAACCTCCAGGTGCGGATCATCGATGACCAGGCGAACAACATCTACGCCTTCATCCGCGAGGACGGACAGGGCTACCGCTTTGACAGAAGCGACCTCTCCGACGCTACCGGCAAGGGGTGGAGTCTGGTGAGGGGCGGTGGCGGGAGCGGGTTCGTTGTCACAGCCGCGGATGGGCGTCAGTACACCTTGGACGCGAGCGGCCGTCTGGTCTCGCGCCGCACCCGCACCGGCGCCCTCGTGCAATACGCGTATGATGGCGGCGGGAACCTTACGACCGTCAGCAATGCCTCGGGTCAGACGATCTACCTCGGCTACGTGAACGGTCGCGTGGACCGCATTCGGCTCGGATCGTCGTCAGGGACCCTGCTCGCCCGGTACATCTATTCGGGCAGCGAGCCCAACCAACTTGATCGCGTCTGCTACACGGATGCCTGCGACAAGGAGGACTACACCTACGTCTACGGCGGCGGCGCAGCACCCGGACTCCTGCTCACCCAGGTGTCTCACGGAGGCGTTCTGCTGGAGGCGCATCAGTACGACACGTCCAACAAGGTCATCGCCTCCTCAACGTCATCGGCCACGCTCAGCTTCACCTACGGGCACTCGTGTGGGGGCACGTACGTCCAGGACCTCGATGCGCCCCCCGGCGATCCCTGGGCATCGACATGCATCAGCTTTGACCCTCTCGGGCGCGTCGCTTACTCCACGCACCCCACGGGTTGCCGGAGTGACGTCAGCTCGTTCCAATGGGGCGCCGCGGGCCATCCCTCGCTAGCGGAGGCGCGTCCGATCAGCACTTCGGTCGGTGGCGGCTATGCGTGGACGACGACGACTTACAATGCGGACCAGACCGTCAATAGCAGGGTCGAGAACGCCCCGGGCTTCAGCAGCACGCCGCCGCCAGGCGTGACCCGGACAACGACCTACACTTACGAAAGCGTCGGGCCGAGCAGCGCGAGGTGGCGGCTGCCGATGACGGTCACGCGCGACCACAACGACAACAGTTGCGTGTCCCAAGCCAAGACCACGCTCACCCACGACGACTACGGGCACGAGACCGACCGCGTGGACGTCGGCTGCACGAACAGCCTGGATTCGGGGACGCCCACCGCGCAGGCCTTCTCGTACGCGAGCCACACGGATTACGAAACCAACGTGCCCCTCGGCATGTCGCGACCCATCCGCCTGGCCGGCCCCGACGAGGGCGCGCGAGTGAACCACACCGAGCTGTACTACTACGGGGCGAATGGCGAGGGCTTCGACGGCCAGACCGTGGCGGCGCGGGCCAACCGTCTCGGCAAGGTCACGAAATGTGCGTCGGGCTTCGTGGCCCAGCCGGGCACCTGCTACGATAGCTGCTGGGACACCTGCTACGATTCCTGCACCGGTCAGCCCTACGACTGCAACGTCCGCAACTGCAATCCTCATCCGTGTCCAGGAACCTGCCAGAGCGGCAGCTACGTCGAGACCGAGTACCTCAGCTACGACGCCTTCGGCCGCCCAACCGAGGTGGTCAACAGTGGGGGGGCGAGGATTGCGTTCAGTTACGACAATTTCGGCCGCCTCCTCGCCCGCGCGTTGGAGGCTGGGTTGAGTGGCTGGAGTGAGCAGTCCTGGTACGATGCTGCTGGTCGCCTCTGGCTATACAGGAACCAATCCGGCAGCTACGTCCATTACTACTACGCCAACGACGGACTGTGGTCGCGGCTGAAAGCCATAACCAAGACCGCGACGGCCCCGGCGAACCCAACCGCGCTCACGGCAGGTGCCGAGCGGACGGAGTATTACTATGACGCGCAGGGCAATGCGACCCGTGAGGCCGCCTACCGCGATGTGTCGGGGAGCCTGCTCACCGGTACGTGCGACCGGGATACCCGGCGCACGTACATCCAGGGCCGGGTGAAGCAGGAGCAGGTACTCCGGGGCGGCGCGCTGCGCAATGCGGCCGAGAATACGTACGACCCGAGCACCGGGGAACTGGTCACCCGTGTGGAGCATGGCGACGGGGGCAGCACGCTGAAGACGACCTACGCGCACTCGTGGGATCGGCTCGTGCGGAATGTGTCAACGAGAATGAGACACCGGCGCGACGCATTTACTGACTCTCCGCGGGGCTCTCGCCGGTGGCCGACGGTGACCGCGCGGGTGCAGGAGCTGTCGGCGGCGGGTTGATCCAGACGGCCGTGGGCGGCGCCTGGGGCACTGGCGGGCGCCGCACGAAGCGCGCCGGGTTGGCCTGCCAGGCCGCCGTGAGCACCGCCTGGCGCTGCGCCAGGACGGACTCGGTGCGGCCGAAGTGCACGTCGGCGGGCGTCAGCAGCCCGAGGCCGGTGTGGTGGTGATCGTGGTTGCTCCAGTGGAAGAACGGGCCGCAGAAGGCACGGGCGTCCGCGACGCTGCCGAAGCGCTCGGGGAACGCGGGCCGGTACTTGAGCGTCTTGAACTGGGCCTCGGAGAAGGGGTTGTCGTTCGATACGTGCGGCCGGCTGTGGGTCTTGGTCACGCCGAGATCCGCGAGCAGGAGGGCGACCGGCTTGCTCTTCATCGAGGTGCCCCGATCGGCGTGGATCGTGAGCGTGCCCGGCGCGACGTTCTCCTTGGCGCACGTCGCGCCGATGAGCTGCTGGGCGAGTTGGTTGCTCTCGCGGTCCGCCACCATCCAGCCGACGACGTAGCGGCTGAAGATGTCGAGGATCACGTAGAGGTGGAAGTAGGTCCACTTGACCGGCCCGAGGAGCTTGGTGATGTCCCACGACCAGACCTGGTTGGGGCGCGTCGCCAGGAGTTCGGGCTTGGCGTACTGCGGATGGCGCAGCTGATCGCGCCGCTCGCGCAGTTCGCCGTGGGCGAGCAACAGCCGGTACATGGTGCGCACCGAGCAGAAGTAGGTGCCCTCGTCGAGGAGCGTGGCGTAGACCTCGCGCGGCGTCTGGTCGACGAAGCGCGGGGCATGCAGCGCGGCGAGCACCGCGTGCTGCTCGGCCGGCTGGAGCGCGCGTGGGCACGGGCGCCGCGGGGCCGGCGATCGGTCTGGGCGGCGGCGCCGGTAGACCGTGGCCCGGGCCAGGCCCAGGGCCGCGCAGGCCGCGGTGAGGCCGACCACGGGGGCGAGCTTGGTGGCGGTCGCCATCAGTCGTTCCCGTCGCTGCCGGGGCGCTTCAGGGGGATCCCCAGGAGCTCCGAGACTTTTTTTTGGAAATCGATGATGGTCTCGGCCTGCTGCAGGCGCTGCTCCAGGCGCGCCTTCTCGCGCTCCAGCCGCGCGACGCGCTCGGCGAGGGGATTCTTCGCCTCGGCCTTGGGGCCGCGCTTACGCGGCGTGAGGCCGCGCAGCGCGCCCTGGCGGTACTGCGCGCGCCACGTCGTCAGGTGCGACGAGTACAGCCCGTGCCGCCGGAGCAGCGCGCCGACCTGGCCCGGCTCGCGGCAGGCGTCGGCCTCCTCGACGATGCGGCGCTTGAAGTCGCCCGTGAAGGTGCGCCGCACGGGGCGCTCGACCACCTCGGGGTCCGGGACGATCGGCGTCGGCGCGCGCCCGCCAGCGGCCCCAGAGATGGCGGTGGAGCTCGACGCCGACGGGGGCGTGGCTGCGCGCGCCCCAACTGCCCCCGGGACCGAGGGGGTGCTGGACTCCGAAGGTGGGCTACTGCTCTCCACCGCGCGCAACTGGGGCCTCTCTCTCTTCTCTGCCTTGCCCATGCGGGAGTGCCTTCCCGCCCTCTACACTAAACTCAGAGGAGGCCGGTGTCTCAGCTACGTTGGCACAGAGGGGTGAGCGCGACCCAGTGGGACGGCTCGACGGCCGTGGCCGACGTGAGCTACGGGTACGACCTGCTGGGCAACCTGACCTCCGTGACCGACGCTTCTCAGCGCAACTCGACGTACCTCTACGACGACCTCGGCCGCCTCCTCATCGCGGCCGCGCCTGACAGCGGGGCCACGAACTACTCGTACACCGCCCGCGGAGGCGTGAAGAAGCGCGTGGACGCCATCGGGCGAACCGTCACCTACACCTACGACTCACTGGGGCGCGTCCTCTCGGAAACCGGCGGGACCGGCGGCTCGGTCACGTACTGGTATGACACCACAGGCGATAGTCGGGGGCGGCTGCACCAGGTCACCGACACTGCGGGCACCACTACCTTCGCCTACGACGCCGAAGGTCATCTGCTGAGCGAGGCGAGACAGAACGGCACGCACAGGAGCTACACGACCCGGTATGAGGCGGCTCTCGACCCGCGACCGGAGCCCATCGGGTACCCCGACGGGAGCTGGCTCCGGCCGACGGTCGATTCGGCGAACCCGGCCCGCGTGACGCAGCTGGGGCGGGTGGACCCGATGTTGTATGGCCTGTCTCTCGCGGTCAATGTCGTCTGGCACTCCGGGCTGCGGGTCCGGGGGTTCACGTACGGCAATGGCGTTACGCTCACCCGCACGCTGACGGACGGCACGGGGGGCACCCAGGCAGGGCTGCCAGGCGCGATCACGGCCATCAGCGGACCCTTCACCATCTTGCAGCGGACTCACGGGGAAGCTGACTGGCAAGGCCGGCCGACATCGATCACCGGAGCGGGAGACGGGCCCTACACGTACACCTATGACACGCGCGGCCGGCTCGCGAGGACGCAGGCAGCCAACAGTGCCGGCGCCGGGAACACCTACTTCCGCTTCAACGGCGACGGCGACGGGGGACTCGAGTGGCTGAGCCTCGGTGATCGGGTGCAGCAGCGGGTCTGCGGCACGAGCTCATGCACGCCCACCGCATACGTCTACGACTCCGCCGGAGCGGTCACCGACGCCCAGGACGGCACAGGCAAGCTGGGGGAGGTCGCAGCGAACGACCGTCTCTACTGGGCGAAATCGTCGACGGAAGAGGTGTGCTACGACTACGATGCAAGCGGCAATCTGACGTGGGAAGCCGTCCGCGCCCCTGGCACCGCAACCACGGTGGCGAACGCCTGCAAGCGCGACGGGACGGTATCCTACACGGCCCAGTGGTGCTATCGCTACGACGACTGGGGCCGATTGCAGCAAATGGGCAGCGCTGCAACATCAGTGAACCCCTGCGTCGGCAGCAACTTCGTCGCGATGTGGCGCTTCGACTACGACTGGAAGGGGCGCCGCGTCAGCAGGCTGGGGGTATCGCAGAACGCGGGCTGGCTCTACAGCTACGGGAAGGATGACCGCCTGCTTACGGAGATCGGCACGTCCTGGACCGGGAGCCAGTGGACGGATGTCATCGTCCGCAACTTCTACTATCTCGCGGGCGAGCTCCTGGCGCAGGAACGGTTCGCGACGAGCACTTGCACGAACACTGTCGGCAACGTGAGCGTGCCGTCCTGCTGGCAGACGCTTTCGCCAACCAAGGTATACTACTACCACAACGACTTCCTGGGCACACCCCAGGCGATGACGAACTCCACGGCGGACTTGGTCTGGAGCGCCCGATATAACGCCTTTGGCGTGTCCGGAATTACCCAAAGGTACCCCGACGCCGATAACCCTTGGCGGTTCCCAGGCCAGTACGACGACAACGCGAAGTCGTATGCGAACCGCCCCGGTCCGTACTACAACTACCATCGGTACTATGACCCGGCGATCGGGCGGTATATGCAGGCGGACCCACTGCTCCTGGAAGCGGTTGAAGGCCACCCGTACTCATACGTTGATAACTCGCCATTGGCATGGATCGACCCGGATGGACTATTCCGACTCGATCCCAGGACCGCAAAGAACCCACGCTATGCATGCCTACGGAAATGGTTCAGCGAGCAGGCCGGAAAGCTCGCGGCCAATAGTTTTCTGAATCAGACCTTGGGCGAAGTGACCCACGCGTCGGCGAGGCGCATCAAAGGTGCGCTGACATCGGGTCGTGGACCCATCATAAAGGTGGGAAAGTGCCCAGATGGTGGCGTCTACGGCTGCCATACGAGGAACTCGCCTTACCTGACGATGTCAGCTCACTACCTGGACGAATGCTGCAGCACCAAAAACCTGCTCGAAAGCAAGGTGCTGCACGAGTTCGTGCATTACCTGACTGGTAATCGCCCGGGACGGGGGAAAGAGGTCGCCTGTCGTCCCGGTTCTGACGGCCCCGAGTGCACGCGGGATCTGGGCTTCATCTGGGAGCAGCGCTACTACGGCGACTGGACGGGCGGCGCCGAGATAGGCTTTGAGTAATGCGCGGACGGTTTGGCGCCGGGCGAGGACGCCTCCGTTTGGCCCTCCCAGTCAGCGTATGCCTTCTTGCCGCCGCGCCCGGCTGCGTCCGCGCTCCAGGCGTGCAGGGCCATGATCCCGGCAGTGACCGCTCCGCCCACCCCATGGCAGGGCCCTCGACCAAGCTCGCGGTCGACGCGCCAGGAGGCGCTGGAGCGAGGTCACCGGGAGAACTCCTCACCCAGCCCGATGGCGGATGTGTGCCGAACGTGAACAGGGCTGTGCCCCCGCTGAAGTTCGTTGGCTACGAGTACACCGGCCCCGGGTTGCGGCACACGCGGGCAAAGCGCGTTGACCTCAGCGGCTTCGCGTGCGTCAGCAGCACTCCGCGCGACACGCTGGCGGCGCTGACCGTGACCGTCGGATCGGACGGTGACGAAGCCGTCAGTCACCCATACATGCTCCTTGTCACGATTCGACCGTCGCTGCCGCCGACCGGGGTGAGCCGCTGCGCAATTGGCCAGGGATGTGAGGCCGTCCTTGCCAGCATTCACCCGTTTCAGGGGCTGTTCCATCTGGCTGCTGCGATCCGAGGCGCAGTCGAGGTGACCCCAGACCAGCACGGTGCGGCCCGCGTATCCCTCGACGCCGTCTTCCAGCAGGAGGGCGTCGCCGCGAAATCGCATCTCGGGTTTCGCCGAGCCTTGGCGCGGCCCGGTGAACCCTCATGGATGCGCTGTCCCCGTTGCGCTCCCCGGTTCCTGGGTGACGCGAGCATCCCGGGGCGTCCGATCTCCGAGGGCTGGACGCCTGCTTGCAGGCCGCTCATCGCCCAGGGGTGGAGAGATTACCCATGCCCGATGCGCACGAGAGCGGCAGCCAGTGACAGCACGGCCTCCCGGCCGCGCTGAGCGACGGACGCGGGATGGCTCCTTAGACCTTGGGGACTGTCCCTCAGCTCGGGGCTGCTCCGCCGCCGGCCTCCCCCGCCCGCCGGCGCACCAGTCGCGGCGCCACGATGAGCGCCCCGCCGAAGAGGCCGAGGGCGAGGAAGAGCGTCGCCGGCCGGCCGTTGGGCACGTCCTGGACGAGGATCTTGAGCGCCGCGGCGCCGAGCGCGACGTAGGTCGCCCACACGAGCTCGAGGCGACGGCGACCGTGCCCGAGGCCGGCGCAGAGGAGCGCGACGGCGACGAGCGCGGCGGTCCGCACGGCCGCGAGGGCCCCGGCGTCGAGCCGCGCGGCCGGGCCGACCACGGCGACGAGCCAGCCGCTCGCGGCGCCC
>DASXVK010000750.1:0-2325 GCA_036504295.1 Polyangia bacterium | reverse complement strand
GACACCTCCGAGGCGGCAACCACGGAGGGAACCCCTCTCGGGAGCTTGGGGTCAAGTTTCTCGAGGGGGGTTTCGCTATTCCATCGCCGAACGTGGGCGCGGAAACGGAGTCAAGCCATCAGGCAGCGTGGCGGCGCTGAGACCCGTCGTCGGTGGCGCGCGGCGGCGGTGATGAGCGCGGCGGTAGCCAGCGTGTTGATGCGGCGGGGCACGCCGGCGGTAGCGTCGAAGAGGCCGTCGACGGCGCTGTCGTCGAAGAGCGGCTCCTTGGCGCCCGCGGCGGTGAGGCGCTGGGTCAGGTAGGCGCGGGTCTCGTCGCCGGCCAGGGGGGCGAGCCGCGCGACGGTGGTGATGCGCTGATCGAGCGCATGGTGGGTGGGGTCGGCGAGGCGATCATCGAGCGCGGGCTGGCCGGCGAGGAGCAGCAAGAAGGGGCTCTTGCGGTCGAAATCCGCGATGGTGAGCAGGCGGATGTCCTCGAGGGTATCGTCGGCGAGGCAGTGCGCTTCGTCGACGCACAGGAGGTGTCGACGCTCGTCCTGGAGCAACGTCTCGCACAACGCCATGGCGGTCTCGCCACGGGAGCGACGCGGGGTCAGGCCGGCCTTGCGCGCGAGGACGTTGACGAGGCCGAAGGGGCCGACGGTGGTGTGGGCGACGTAGTGGACCACCCAGCCTTGCAGGCGGAGCTGGTCGCCGAGCTCGCCGAGCAGCAGGCTCTTGCCGCAGCCGCTGTCGGCGATGAGGGCGGCGAGGCCGTCGAGCTCGACGGTGAACTGCAGGCGGCTGAGGGCCTCCTCGAAGCCGCGGTGGCGCAGGAGTGCCTCCTTGGGGGCGCTGCGGCCGAAGGGGTGGCGGGTGAAACCGTAGTGCTGCAGCAGGCGGCTCATCAGGTGTCCTCCTCGGGGGTGGGGCGCTGCTTGAGGTGCGCCAGGATCAGGGTGCGGATGGCGTGCAGGTAGACGCGGACATGGCGGCCGCGACCGTGGAGTCGGACGGCGTGCTCGGTGCCGATGCGCACGAGCGGCTCGGCGAGCGGCTGGAACGTCTCGAAGAACGCGACCAGCTCTTTGCGTGTCGCGGGGCGCCCGTCGAGGCCGGCGAGCGCCGTGACGACGTCCACGAAGCACGTGGCGTCGAAGCGCGGGTCGGGGGCGACCTGGGCATAGGCAAGTGGCCGTGCGTGCGCGAGCAGCTTACGGTCGTAGTCGTCGCGCACGAGGCCGAGGTAGTCGACGCTCTGGCGCACCTGCGCGGGCTCGGGGTGCGGCTCGGGGGTGGCGTTGGGCACCTGCGGCAGGGCGCGCTGGACGCGCACGCCGTCGTGGAAGATGAGCACGGCACTGAGGTCGCTGGGGTCGAAACGCACCTGGACCTTCTGGCCGCGCAGGAACGACTCGCAGAGGAAGCGCCGGCCCTCGACGGCGACGCAAGCGTCATGCCGGTGGACCTGCCGATCGACGCGCACGAGAAACAGCTCGCGGGCGACCTGCGGGTCGAGCGGCTTGGGGACGACCGCCGCGATGGCCTCGAGGGGGGTCTGGCCCAGCTCGCTGTGGCGCTCCTCGAGGTAGCGGCGGGTGCGGTACGCCTCCCAGAGGCGGTTGAGCTCGTGGATGGTGACGAGCTCATCGCGGAGTCGCACCTCCTGCTCGAACTGGTCGGCGATTTGCCACCAGCGCTCGATGACGCCGCGGCCTTGCGAGTAGTAGGCGCGCGAATGGATGAGGTGGCAGTCAATGCGGAGGAGCGAGTACGCCAGCTGCTCGGCGCGGTAGACCGCCCCGCGATCGGTGTAGGCCTTCTCTGGCGCCCCCCAGAGGAGCAGCGCGCGCAGGAGCGTGTCGCGCAGCGACAGCAGGTCCTCGCTGAGGTAGTAGCGGTCGGCGACCGGGTAGCGGGTCGCGTGGTCGATGAAGGCGCCGAGCTTGGCGGTGCGCGGCGTGCCGTCCGGCCCGAGGACGAGCGGCCCGTGGTGGTAGTCGCCGACCCACAGCTTGCCGAAGGTCGGGACGACCATCTTGATGGTGCGCTTCTCGCCGAGCACGGCGAGCTGGCGGCGGCTCGCGCCGCGCCGCCGCAGGTGGCGGTCGAGGGTGGCGCGATGGGGCACCGGCTTACTCGCGAGCGTCCCGTCGAGCGCGAGGATGTCGAGGACCGTCTTGGTGTGGCGGTCGTGGCTCTTGTAGGCTCGCACGCTCGTTCGTGATTCCCCGCCCGCGGCTCGCCGGTTTGCACCCGCGAGGGAACGCCTGAGACGGTGGCCGAGTCCGAGGGGCCGGACCGGTGGGCGGATGCGGGAAGGCGGGAGCGTTCTTGCGTCGG
>DASXVK010000749.1:0-20440 GCA_036504295.1 Polyangia bacterium | reverse complement strand
GGCGGATCACGCCGGACCCGGTGCCCGCCGCGCCGACGGGGGGGCGCGCGCCGTTGCTGGAGCGCCTCGGCGCCCTCGATGCCCGGCTGGCGAACCTCGAGGCGGTCCTGGCTGGCCGGCCGGGCGAGCTGCGCGACCGGGTGCGCGGCTGCGCGCGGCTCTGCGCCGAGACGGCGCAGCTCCTGGGGGAGGCCGGGGAGGGGGAGGCCGGGGAGGGGGAGGCCGGGGAGGGCGGGGGCGAGAGGCCGGCGCCGGCTGACCCGCAGCACCCGGCCGCGGACGCCGCGCGCCGCGCGATCCGGGCGCTCGAGCAGGGCGCGGAGCCCTCGCAGGAGCTGCGCCGCGCGCTGGCCGCGCTCACGCACCCGCGCCGCGAGGTCCGGCTCGAGGCCCTCGCGCACCTCGGGGATCCGCCTGACCCGGCCGCCTTGCCGGTGCTCACGATCGTGGCGCGCGCCGCGGACCCGGCGGAGCGGCGGGCCATCGTCGCCGCCGTGCGCCGCATGGGCCCCGCCGCCCGGGGCAGCCCGCTCGTCGCGACCGCGCTCGGCGACGCGGACGCCGCGGTGCGGCTGCACGCCGTGCGCGCCGCCGCGGGCAGCAGCGCGGCGGTGCCGCGCCTCGAGGAGCTCGCTGCCGCCGACCCGTCCGCGGCCGTGCGCCGCCTCAGCGTCGGCGTGCTGCTCCAGTGCGGCGCGCCGCGGCGTGCGGCCCGGATCGGGCAGGGGCTTCGGGATCCGGACCCCGGCGTGCGGCTTTCGACCATCGAGGCCGCGGCCGCGAGCCAGGATCCCGCCGCGGTGCTCCCGCTCATCCGCGCGCTGGTCGACCCGGCGCCGGCGATCGGCGCGGCCGCCGCGCGGGCGCTCGGCCGGCTGGGTCTCGACGTCGGCGGCGTCGACCCGGGCGCGCCCGTCGCCGCGCGGCGGGAGACGGCGTCCCGGCTGCGCCGGGAGTGGGCGGCGGCGCGCTTCGCGGACGCCCCGGCCCCCGCCGCGGCCGCGGTGCTCGGCGACGGCGACCTCGACGATCCGCTGGGCGCCGAGTTCCTCGTGAGCCCCGGCGGGCGGGACGGCGGCGATGTCGGCTGAGCGCGACACCACGCGGCGCGCGCTGGGCCCGCTCGTGGCGGAGTTCGAGCGCCTCACCGCGACCTGCCGCGAGCTGCGCGCGACGCTCGCGCACGAGAGCGCCGCGCGGCACGCCGTCGAGCGCGAGCGCGACCAGCTCCTCGCCGAGGCGGCGCGGCTCGGCGCGCGCGCGGGCCAGGGCGACCAGGCCGCGGCGGAGCTGCGGGCGCTGCGCGACGAGCGGCGCGCGCTCGAGCGCCAGGTCTCCGAGCAGGCGGCGGGCGCGACGGCGCTCACCGAGCGCTGCGCCCGGCTGACCGCCGCGCTCGATGCGGCGCACGGCGAGCTCGGCCTGGCCGAGGAGGAGCGCGCGTGTCTCGAGGAGCAGATCCGCCACCTGGCGCGGGCCGCCGCCCTGCTCCGTGTGGAGAACCGCCTGCTGCGCCGGGAGCCCCGGCGGCCGGGCGGCGCGGGCGCACCGTGAGGACGTGACCCGCCCCGCGCCCGAGGGCGACCGGGGCCGAACGAGCGAGGACGACGATGGCTGAGACCTACGAAGGAGTCGTGGCGGTGGGCGGGGACCTGGGGACCTCCACGAGCAAGTTCTGCGACGGCGAGCGGGTGGTGTGCTTCTCGTCGGTCGCCGGCGACGCGCTCACCGACCAGCTCGAGCAGAGCTGGCGGCGCATGAACCGCTCGAACGACCACCGGTGGGTCCGCAACCTCGCGCTCTGGGACGAGCGGCGGAGCTGCTGGCGCTACGTCGGCGCGATGACGCGCAGCTCGCAGCGGCCGCAGTGGTACACCGAGGGCGGCGTGGTCCAGAACTTCGACGACGCCTACCTCGGCCTGCAGGCCGGGCTCTTCCTCCTCGGCGTCGAGCGGGGACAGCCGCTCGGGCGGGTGGCGCTCGGCTTCGGGGTGCCGATCAAGTCCGGCGAGCGCACCTCGGAGCTGCTCTTCGAGGACGTGCGCGCGCGCCTCAAGACCGACGGCGACCGGCGCTTCATGCCGATCCGCGCCAAGAACCTGGCGACCGGCGAGGAGCGGGTCGAGCAGGTCGAGCTCGCCTTCTCGGTCGTGCAGTTCCAGGCCTACGGCGCCTACATGGTGCTGCTCTTCTCGCGCTTCGGCATGAAGCTCTACAACACCTACGTCGTCGACGTCGGCCACGGCACGTGGATCCACCTGCCGATCGTGGAGAACGAGGCCGACATCGCCCTCGCCGACTCGGCGCCGAACGGCATCCACGCCATCACGCGCAACATCAGCCGCGCCATCTTCGAGCGGAGCGGGCAGAAGGTGAAGGTCCAGGAGCAGCGGATCATGGAGAAGCTCGCGGCGGGCCAGCGCGACATCGAGGTGCCCGGCGCCGGGGTCTTCAACTTCCAGGCGATGCTCGACGGCGAGTGCGACGCGCTCGCCGACGAGATCATGACGCGCATCCGGCAGGACGTCGGCGCGCTCGGCAGCCGCGGCGTGAGCCTCGACTACTTCGCCCTCGTCGGCGGCGGGGCGCGGCTCCTCTCGGGCCGCCTCGCCCGCCGCATCACCGAGTACTTCGGGTGGGACGAGGCGATGGCGAAGGAGCGCATCGTCGGCGAGGACGCGCTGCCGGTCGACCCGCGCTACGTCAACGCGGCGGGCTTCATGCTGCTCGCGCGCGACCAGGTCGCGGTCGAGCGCGGGGAGGACGTGGATCCGTCCTTCGCGATCGGGTCGGTGGTGACCGACGCGAGCGCGGGCTAGGCGCATGGAGCCGCTCGGCGGCGCGCTGGTCCGCGACGGCCTCGTCGACGAGGCCGCGCTCGCGCAGGCGCGCCGCCACGCCGAGCAGGGCGGCGGCGAGCTGGATACGGCGCTGCTCGAGCTCGACCTGCTCGACGAGGAGTCGCTCGGCGCGGCGCTCGCCGCGGCCGCCGGGCTCCCGGCGGCGCGGCCCGCCGACGCGACCGGCGCGGACCCGGCCGTGGCGGCGCGGGTGCCGCCGGGCGTGGCGGCCACGTTCCGCCTGTGCCCGGTGCGCGAGGAGGACGGCGGCCTCGTGGCGCTCGTCGCGAGCCCGCTGCCGCCGCGGTGGGAGCAGGAGCTGCGGGAGCTCTTCGGCCTCGCCCCGCGCCAGCTGGTCGCGCCGGCGCACTACCTCGCCGTCGCGCGGGCCGCGGTGTACGGCGTCGCGCTCGACGCGCGGGCCGCGGCGCTCGAGGAGCGGCTGCGGCGGCGGCGCGCGGCCCCGGCGGCCGCGGCGGTGGCGGCGCAGATGGCGGCCGCCGCCACCCTCGAGGCGGCGGCCGAGGTCCTGCTCGGCCACGCCGCGCGGTACCTCGAGCACGGCGCGCTCTGCCGGCGCGCGGACGCCGGCCTGGCGCCGTGGCTATGGCGCGGCTCCGCCGGCGCCGCGGCCGCGCCGGCGCTGCTGCCCGTCGAGCCGGGCTGCGCCTTCGCCGCGGCGGCGCTGCACGGGGGCTACTTCCTCGGCCCCGTCGGTGACACGCCGGCGCACCGGCGGTTCTACGATCACCTCGGCCGCACGCCGCCGGCGCGCGCCTTCGTCGCGCCCGTCCCCGGGGCGGCGGTGGTCTTCTACGGCGACAACGGCGACCGCGGGCTCGCGGCGCGCTGGATCGCGGAGCTGACCCTGCTCGTGGCGCGCCTCGCGCAGTGGCGGCCCCCGCGCGCGCTCGACGTGCCGGCGCCGGCGGTCACTCCGAAGGACGGATTCACAGGGAGACGGGGAGTCGGGGAGGTTGGAATTGGTCCGGATCCGGATCGGAACCCGTCATCCCTCCCCGTCTCCTCGCCTCCCTGTTCATCCGTCGTCTCCGTCAGTCTCGACGATATCGCCCTGCTCGAACGCCTGCGCGCCGCCGCCACCGCCGCCGGCGTGACGCCCGCGGCGCTCCTCGACGAGCTGCTCACGCGCCGGGCGCCGCCGGCCCCGCCGCCGCCGGCGCCGGAGCCCGGGGCCGACATGCGCGGGCTGCTCGAGCGGCTCGCCGCCGACATCCCGGCGCAGTTCGCCCGCGGGGTCGAGTCGGCGTTCCGGGACATGCTGACCCGGCTGCCGCTCGCCGCCGCGCCCGCGCCGCTTGCCGGGCCCGCGCCGGCGCCCGCGCCCACCGCCGCCGCGCCCGCGTCCGCCGCCGCGGCCGCGCCGCTCGTCGTCACCGCCGCGCCCGCGCCCGCGGCGCGCGCGGTGGCCGACTACCGCTCGCGCCGCCGCAAGCTGGAGCAGGTCAAGTTTTGACCGGCGCCCCGGCGCTGCTCCTCGATCTCGGCGATCTCTTCACCAAGGGCCTGCTCCTCGCCCCGCCCGCGCCGCCGGCGGTGCTGCGCTTCCCGAGCGCCGTCGCGCACGCGCTCATCGGGACCGCGGCCGGCGGCGCCGACGAGCTGCTGCTCGGCGGCCCGGGCGCGATGGTGCGCCCCGCCGGGTTCGATCCGATGCAGGCGCCCCGGGCGCGCTCGTACCCGGGCGCCGACGCCTTCTTGCGGCAGGCGCGGGCGGCGCCGCGCACCCGCCTCACGCTCGCGGGCTGGCTCGCCGCGGCCTACGGCGCCGACCGCACGGTGCTCGGCGAAGCGCCGAGCCCGGCGGTCCTGGAGCCCCTCACGCAGAAGGCGCTCATCGCCTCGCGTGCCTCGCCCGGCGTCATCGACCTCACCTTCGTCGTCGACAGCGGCATCAAGGCGCAGGTGACGGCCGCCTTCGCCGCCGAGATCGCCGGCGAGATGACCATCGCGACCGGGACCTTCCGGGCGCCGCGTGGCCGGGGCCTGCGCTTCTCGCTGCGCCCCGGGATCCTGGACGCGCCCGCCTGCGCCGCGGCCGCGCTGCCCCCCGACGTGTGCGCCGCCGGCGGCACGCTCCTCGTCGACGTCGGCTACTTCCGCACCAAGCTGGCCGTGGTCGGGCCCGAGGGCTGCGCGTTGCAGCGCGACCACGAGGGCCTCGGCCTGGCCGACTGCGTGCGCCGGGTGCTGCGCGACGCGCAAGAGCAGGGCCTGGTCGAGGACGAGTTCGCGGTCATCCGCGCGCTCGAGACCGCGCGGCGCGTCCTCACGATCGCGGGCCGCACCTTCGACGTCGGCGCGATCCTCGACCGCGCCGTCGCCGACCTCGCCCACGCGGTGAGCGGCGTGGCGCGGCAGGCGCTCGCCGACGACTTCGACCGGCGCGGCACCCCGTGCGCCGCGGCCGCCATCCTCGGCGGCGGCACGCCGCTCGCCGGGGCCGCGATCGCGGCCCACCTGCGCGAGGCCGGCCTCGGCCTGCGGGTGCTCTGGCTCACGCCGGATCCGAGCTTCTTCCTGCTCGGCGGCGCCCGCCGCCTGCGGGGCCGCGGAGCGTGAGGCCGCCGGCGCCTCGCCGTGCGGCCGAGTGGTCCGTGGGCCGCGAAGCTTGCGGGAGGTGGCGGCGCAGCCTAAGAATGGAGTCATGAACATCGCGCGGCCGATCCCACCCGGGGAGTACGTGCCGACCGCCGACCAGCGGGTCGTCCTCTACGGTGTGCCCTGGTCCCACTACGAGACCCAGCTCGCGCTGCGGGGGGACGTCTCCGCGCCACGGATCTCCTTCCTCGACGGAGCGATGGAGCTCATGAGCTCCTCCAAGGAGCACGAGCGCATCAAGTCGTATCTCGGCAGGCTGGTGGAGACCTTCGCGCTCGCGCGAGATCTCGAGCTCTCACCGTACGGGAGCTGGACGCTGAAGCGACCGCTCCGGCAGAGCGGCGTGGAGCCGGACGAGTGCTACATCGTCGGCAGCGATCAGAGCCGGGACCGCCCCGACCTCGCCATCGAGGTGATCTGGACGAGCGGCGGTATCGATAAGCTCGAGATCTACCGGCGGCTCGGAATCCCCGAGGTCTGGGTGTGGCAGGACGGCCAGCTGGAGATCCACGTCCTGCGCGACGATCACCACGAGCCTACGAGGACGAGTGCGTGCCTGCCGGGGCTGGACCTCGACCTGCTCGCGTCGTTCCTCGACCGACCCACCGCCATGCAGGCGGTCCGGGCCTTTCGCGCCGCGCTGGCCGGCGGCAGCTAGGCCGGCCCGCATCGCGGCCGCGCGGAGAGCGCTCCGTGCGGGCGCCCGGCGCTGCGCGGAGCGCGGCTCCTTGACGGAGGCGGGGGATGGGTGCTTCCATTGCGCCCGGGCTCGCGACGGAGGAGAGATGCCGACGCTGCTCACTCGGCTCGATTGCTGCGGGAGGCGACTGAGATGACGGGCCCGCCGCTGCCGGGCGCGCCACGCCCGCCCAACGGGGCGCCCGAGCACCCGGCGCCGGTCGGGCCACCGTATGGCCCGGCGCCTGCGCCGGACGGGCCGCCACCGCCGTGGGCCGCACCGCCCGCGCCGGCGGGCCCGAGCCTCTACACCCGGGGGCAGATCGCCGCCGCGACCTTCGTCGGCGGCCCCTTCGCCGGGGCGTGGCTCATCCACACCAACCTGCGGCGCGTCGGCCGGCCGGGGGCGGGGAGGCTCGCCGTGGTCCTGGGGGCCGCCGGCACGGTCCTCATCATGGCGCTCGCGTTCATCCTGCCGGCGCGGATCCCGAACAGCTGGTTGCCGTTCATCTACACCGGCTTCATGGCCGCGCTCGCGGTGTGGCTCTTTCCGCGGGTGGAGGCGCGCCTGCGGCCGTCGCACGGCCGCGTCGCCGCGGTCGCCGTGCTCTCGCTGGTCGGCACCCTCGCCGCCCTCGTCGGCGTCATCGTCGCCATCGAACTGGCCGGCCCGGCGAGCCTCGCCGACCGCCTGCAGGAGCGTGTCACCGTGGGCCAGGTGCACGTCTACTACGAGGACGGGGGGACCCAGGACGAGGCCCGTCGCATCGCGACGGCGCTGCGCGAGCGCGGCTACGGCGTGAACGAGACCGACGTGAAGCTCACCGGGCGCGCGCCGCGCCGCGCGCTCGCGTTCATCGTCCAGGACGGCATCTGGGACGACGCCGAGATGGTCGCCACCTTCCGTGAGGTCGGGGAGCACGTGCGGGACCTCGCGTTCCCCGGCGAGCCGCTCGAGGTCCGGCTGTGCGACAGCTGGTGGACGACGCACAAGGCGCTCACCGTGCCGTGAGCTTCTTGGCCGCTCGGCGGAGCGGGTGGGCGACAGCGGCCCAGAGCGCGAGCGTGGTGTCGCCCACGCCGTTGCAGGAGACCGCCGTCACGACGGTCGTCGCGCCACCCACGACCACCGGCACCACATCCGCGTCCCACCAGCAGCTCAGGTGGGATGGCGGACCTGCGTCGATCCCGCTGGGCACGAAGCTGATTCCGTGACCGCGCGTGAAGACGATAGCGCGACCGAGGAAGGCTCATACCGTTGCTGGACCACCCACCCTCGATTCGCGCCGCGATCCTGAGATGCGCATCGAACCGGAGCACATCTCGGAAGCGAATCTGGCGATGACGTACACCGCGCTGTGCCGCCGCAGTCCGTGTCGCAGCAGACGCCGTCGACGCAGACGCCGTCCCAGGCCCACGTGACTTGTTCGTCATCGGTCGCGTACCGCCCGCTCCCGTCGGGAGTCGTCCTGCTCTGGGCATCCGCCCGGCGGCGGCGCTCTCGGCTCGTCAGTTGCTGGCCGTCCCACTGTGCGCGGACGCGCCGCCGACGACCGGAGTCGCCCCCGCTCGACTATAGCCATATTCAAGTGAGCCGAGCCGGCTGGTCGAGCGCGGGTGCGTAGCCGCGGCGGAGATGCGGCTGTACGGGCGAAGCTGCTGCCGGCCTGGCTGAGCGCGCGGGCGCCGGCTACGCTGCGCCGAGGCTTGCGGCGAGTAGACCAAGTCGCCGCGCCCTACCGGTACGCGGGGGCGAGGTGCGGGAACATCGGGAAGTGCTTCACGTTCAGCGTCTGCAGCCGGGCTTCGAGGAGCTCGGCGGCCGCGGCGATCAGGTAGTCGACCGTGTCCACGCCGGGGTGGGAGCGGAGGTGCCGCGCGGCGTGCTCGCCGGCGCGATCGGCGAGCTCCACGGTCACGTCCTGCCAGCGGAGCGCGGCGAGGAGCGCGTGGGTGGCCGTCCGCTCGCGCGGGCGCATGCCCGCCAGGATCTCGGTCCGGACCACCGTCACGCTCCACAGCTCGTCCCGGCGCTCGGCGGCCGCGCTCAGCAGGGCGACCGCGGGGCGGTGGCCGCGGAGGTGGTCGATCAGCACCGACGTGTCCAGGAGCAGCCTCACTCGTCGACCCCGTGCAGGCGGGCCAGGCGCCCGCGGCGCAGACCCTCGACGTAGCGCTTCCCGTCCACGCGGCGCCGCCACGCGCCGGCCGAGGCCCGGAGCGCCCCGAGGAGGCGATCGGGGCTCTCCTCGTGAAGGTACGCCCGCGCGATCGCCTCGCGGATGAGCTGCGACTTCGTCCGGCCGGATTCCCGCGCTAGCTTCTCGAGGAGTCGGTGATCATCCTCACTGAGGTAGATCTGGGTGCGCTGCATGATGTACGTGTACATCGTCGGGAGCACGACCGCAAGCGCGGCCGCGACGGCGCGCGACCGGCAGCATCGAGCGAGGCGCGCCGGACCCTTCAGCGGTGGGGTACAGCTTCGACACATCGTTGACGCTTTGGCCCACGGACGTCGTCCACCGGGTCGTGCTGTTATCCAAGGTCATCGCTGACAGTGGTGGCTCGCACTTCGAGCGCGGCGGACGGATGAGGCCCCGCTCCGCGCGCGCTTCGCCGCACCCCGCAACCTGCTGCGATCCCCCTTTCCTTCCGGATAAACACCCGCCTGATCGGCAGGGCCGCCGCCGGTTTCTGTCGGGCGTTTTTCCCGAACGGCGCAACCCCCCAGAATCGATTGCCTTTTCGCCGGAGCCCCGGGAACTGGCGGCGCCGACGCGGGAAATCGCGCCCGGCGCGCCGTCCGGCGCCGCGGCGACGCTCGCGCCGGCCCCAGTGATCTCGACGTCTTGGCGGCGCACATTCGCGGCCTCGCGCGCACCGCGCCGGCACGCCGCTTGCTCAAGCAGGGCCGGGGACCGGTACCCCCGCACCCATGAACGAGCGCCTCACCGAGTACTTCAACGATCCCGAGCGCGGCCGCGCCCGCCGCACCATGGTGGTCACGGTCGTCGTGCTCGCCCTGGCGGTCGGCATCTGGGCGATCGCGTCCGCGCGCAAGAAGACGCCGGCCGTGGCCGCGGCCGCGGGCGCGCCGCTGCAGATGCAGGTGCTCGCCGACGGCCGCCCCGCCCTCGTGGCCTGCGTGTGCCCCACCTGCGGCGCGGTCCAGAGCCGCCCGGCGGGCGGCGACTGCGAGGAGCTGCGCTGTCCCCGCTGCCGGACCGATCTGAAGACGGGCTTCTACTTCATGTCCGCCGGCCCGGGCGCCGCGCCCGCCGCGGCCGCCCCGCCGCCGATCGCCTGGGCGCCCGCGCCCGCGCCGACCCCGGCGCAGCCGCCCGCGTTGGAGCCGCGCGAGCGGCCGGAGCTCGCGCCGCCCGCCGCCGGCGCGTTCGGCGCGCCCTTCGGGACCGCGCCCGCGATGCCGGCGCCGCTGCCCATCCGCCCCGTCAACTTCATCCCGCAGCGCCCCGGCGCGTCGAGCGCCTGCGCCTGCGCCGCCTGCGGCACGCGCGTGCCGAACGACGGGCACCTCTACTGTCCGGGCCTGAAGTGCCCGGCCTGCGGCCGCGCGATGATGGCCGGCGTGCGCGTCGGCGCCGCGCCGCCCGCCGCCGCGGCGCCGGCGCCCGGCGCGGCCGCGGCCGCCCGGGGCGAGCTCGTGGCCGCGCAGACCGCGCCGTGCGTTCGGCCCGCCGCGGCCGTGACCGGCGCGCGGATGCTCCCCACGTACGGCGATCCGGTGGGCGACATCGTCCAGCGCAATTGCCTGCGCTGCCACGGCAGCTCGCTGCGCAACCTCTCCACCTACCAGAACCTGCGCAGCTACGCGTCGAGCGGCCTGCTCCTGATGATGATCCAGCCGGGCGGTCCGATGAGCCACTTCCTCTCACCCGCCGAGGCCCAGCAGCTGATGGACTGGGTCACGGCCGGACAGCCGCGCTGAGGGCGATGATGCGGCCGGTACACATCCTCGGCGGTGCGGTGGCCTTCGGGGTCGGGCTGTGGGGCATCTACGACGAGTACTTCGTCACCATCGAGTTTCTCAAGGGCGCGATGCAGCCGATCACCGCGCTCATCGGCCTGGTCGCGGTCATCGCCGGCATGGCGCGGGTCAGGCCGTCGGCGGGGCACATCGTCTTCGGCCTCGTGCTGCTCAGCCTCTCGATCTACGGCTTCTACGACGAGTACTACGCCGTGATCGACTTCCTGAAGGGGGCGCTCCCGCTCGCGATGGTGGGCGCGGGCTGCGTGGCGGTGGCGAGCGGCGTCAACCGATTGAGGTGATCCGATGATGCACATCATCCTGGGCCTCTTCTTCGTGGCCCTCGGCATCTGGGGGATCTTCGACGAGTGGTACTACGTCCTCGACTGCCTCAAGGGCGGCGGCTCGCTCGTGCTCGCCGTCGGCGGGCTGCTGGCGATCGTCGCGGGCACCCTGGGCCGCGGCACGCCGGCCCCCGCCCCCGAGGCTGACGAGGATCCCGAACTGCTCGAGGAGACGTGACCATGGCCATTGCAGCCGCTGAGCGCGCGCAGGACGTGACCCAGATCGAGATGACCCGGCGGGCGCCGCGCGAGCCGGACCCGCACGACCCGGCCGCCGCCGAGCACGCGGGCGTGTCGCCCGTGGGCGGCGACTTCTTCATGCACTCGGCCATGCTGCTCCTCGGGCGGCTCGTGACCGAGACCGTGGAGTTCTACAACCGCCGCTTCGCCCTCGAGCGCAAGGACCTCGCGCGCATCTACACCAACCTCGCGCGCGCGGCCCGCTTCAAGGGCCACATGGACAAGGCGCTCGCGGCCTACCAGGAGCTGATCAAGCTCAACCCGCGCGACGCCGACGCGCACCTGCAGGTCGGGCAGATCTACGTCAGCCAGGGCCAGCACGACCGGGCGGCGAACGCCTTCCGCACCGTGGTGCGGCTCAAGCCCAGGCTCGGGGAGGCGCACTTCCGCCTCGGGCTGTGCCTGCTGCGCCAGCACGACGCCGAGGGCGCCCTCGCGTGCTTCGAGCAGGCGGTCGCGATCGACCCGCGCAACGCCCGCGCCCACCACCGCCGGGGGCTGCTCCTCGACAAGGCCGGCCGCTGTGACGAGGCCATCGCGGCGCTCGTGACCGCCGCCGAGCTGGCGCCCGACGAGGTGCGCTACCACCAGCAGCTCGGCTTCCTCTACGAGAGCGCGGGCCGCCACCCCGAGGCGGTCGTGTGCTTCAAGCGGGTGCTCGAGCTCGAGAGCCAGAACGACGACGAGGTCTGAGCGGCGGCATGAGCGCGGTGACCCAGATCCTGCGCGCCATGGTCGGCGGCGCGAGCGCGCCGCCGGCGCGGATCGCGCCGCGGCCCGTGCCCGGCGCGCGGCCGCGCCGCCGCCTCACGCTGCGGGCCCGGCTCGTCCAGCTCTACCGCGAGCGCCCGCGCCAGGTGTGGCTCGGGGCGGGCATCGTCCTGCTCCTCGTGCTCCTGGGCGCGACGATCCGCTACTACAACCTGCTCGTCTGCGACCACGCCGACGCGCTCGCCGCGCGCGCCAAGGTCCAGGCCCTGGTGCAGCGGCGGGCCGACCTCGCCCGCGCGCTCGAGCAGACGGTGCTGGCCCACGCCAAGCACGAGACCGCCGTCTTCCGCAACGTGACCGAGCAGCGCGTCGCGCTCGCCGGCCAGCCGCCCACGTCGGCGCCGGCGCCGGCCGCGGCCGCGCTCGTCCCCCCCGCGGCCGCGCTGACCGGGCTGCCCGACTTCGCCGGCCTGCCGCTGTCGAAGCTGCTCGCCATCGCCGAGCAGTACCCGCAGGTGCGCCTGGGCGAGAACCTGCAGGCCGTCATCGGCGCCCTCGTCGACGTCGAGAAGGACCTCGCGAAGGTGCGGCAGGCGCACGTGGACGCCACGAACCGCTACACCCACCACCTCGACACGTTCCCCGGCAACTTCTTCGGCCGCGTCTTCGGGTTCCGCGACATCCCGTTCTTCGAGGCGGACCCGGCGGCCCAGCGCTTCGCCCCGGTGACCTACCGATGAGCCCGGCGATGCTGGCCCCGCTCGCGGCCCGGCGGCCGGCGCCGGCGCCGCTGCCGCGCGTGCCGGAGCGCGGCGTGGTCGCGAAGGTGCTCACGTGGGCCGCCGTCATCGCCGCGAGCCTCGGGCTCACCTACATCACCGACTACAACTGGCCCACCCGCACCGGGAACCTCTGCGTCTTCCTCTTCGTCGCCGCGAACACGTACGTCCCGGCCAACCGCCTGCGCAAGCACTTCCGGTTCCGCGGGGTGCAGGCCTACTACAACTGGATGGTGCGGTGGCACTGCTACCTCAACACCGCCGCGTTCGTGGCCGCCTGCTTCCACTGCTACACGACGAGCTGGACCAACAACTGGCTGTGGCTGTCACTCTACGTGATGGGGGTGCTCACCATCGGCGGCTTCCTCCTCAAGTTCCGCTACCCGCCGAAGGTGCGCAAGGGGCTCTACGTCCTGCACACGCAGCAGCTCGCGTTCCTGGTGCTGCTCTACGCCCTGCTCAAGGGGCACTACGTGTTCATGTGGCTGCCGGGATGAGGAGGGTCTGCGCATGATCCTGCTGGGCTTCGTCATCCTCCTCGGCGTGGTGGTGGCCGGGGGCCTGCTGTTCGCCCAGACCGCCCACCTCGACCGCGAGATCGCGGCCGAGCTGATGGAGGGCCGCGAGCGCTGAGCCATGCGGTACCGCGCCTGCCAGACCTGCACGCGGTCGATCGGCGCCGTCAACGTCGGCGGCAACCTCGTGCTCACCGCGATCAAGGGCTTCCTCGGCGTGGCCGGGGGCAGCCAGGCGCTCGTCGCGGACGCCATCCATTCGCTCGCCGACCTGCTCTCCTCGGGCCTGCTCCTGGTGGGGCTGCGCGTCGCGCGCCGCCCGGCCGACGAGCGCCACAACTACGGCTACGGCAAGGTCGAGTTCCTCGTCGCGGTCGGCATCTACACGCTGCTCCTCGGGGCCGGCGGCTTCATCATGTATGACTCGGTCCACATGATCGTGGACAAGGAGGAGGTCCGCCCCTCCGTCGCCACCATCTTCGGCGCCCTGCTCTCGGCGGTGATCAACGAGATGATGTACCGCCAGTCGCGGTGCGCCGGCCGCCAGCTCCGCAGCCCGTCCATCGTCGCCAACGCGACCGAGAAGCGGGCCGACGTCTACTCCTCGCTGGCGGTGCTCGCCGGCATCCTCGGCGCGAAGCTCGGCATCCACATCCTCGACCCGCTCGCGGCGGTCCTGGTCGCGGCGCTCATCCTGCACTCGAGCTTCAAGGGCATCTGGGAGGCGGGGCAGGGGCTGCTCGACAGCTCCCTCGAGGTGGACGTGATGTGCGGCATCGAGGCCGCCGCGCTCGGCGTCCCGGGGGTGCGCGGGCTCGGGCGCGTGCGGTCGCGCGAGATCGGCCAGCGCGTGTGGGTCGACGTCGAGGTGCACACCGACGGCGACCAGACCCTGGCCGCGGGCGAGCGGCTGCGGCGCCAGGTCGTCGCCGCCGTGCGCCGGACCGTCGAGCGCCCCGGCGACATCCTCGTGCACCTGCGCCCCGCGAGCCGGCCGGACGACGAGCCGCGGCGCGGCGCGCCGGCGACGGCGCCGGGGCAACTGGAGCCGGACGATGCGTGACCCGGGCGCGAGCGAGCGCGTCTTCTGCGCGCCCTGGTTCCGGCCGCTCATCGTCGTGACGACGCTGGTGATCGTCGGCGCGGTCGGGTGGACGGTGCACGACCTGGTGGTCGCTCCGCCCCGCCCCGCTGCCGCCCCGGCGGGCACGACGCCCGTCGCCACCGCGCCGCCGATCGTCGCCGGTCAGCCGGCGCCGCACAAGGACTTCGGCCACTGCACCCGCTGCCACGACGTCCGCTCCGCGGGCGGCGGCACGGGCGCGATGCCGGTCGCGACGGCGCCGCCGATCGCGCGCGGCGCGAAGCTCACGCACCCCGACTGGGGCCCGTGCGGGAAGTGCCACCAGTACACCGGGCCGGCGGCGGCGACGGCCGCCCCCGTCGCCTTCACTCGCCTGAGCCCGACGGCCGGCTCGCTCCTCGGGCTGCGCGTGGACGCGCTCACGCCGAAGCAGGCCGACCTCCTCGAGATGGAGGGCGTCAAGGGCCCGCTCGTGACCGAGGTGGTCGCCGGCTCGCCGGCGGCGCTGGCCGGCCTGAAGGTCGAGGACGCGATCCTCAAGATCAACGACGTCGCCGTGAAGTCGGCCGCCGACGTGCGCCAGGCGCTGCGCGCGGTGAAGGGCGGCGGCAAGGTCAAGCTCCAGATCCAGCGCGGCGAGCGCAAGAAGAACGTGTTCGTGCGCATGCCGGACCTCGGGGCGGCGCCGGACGCGACGCTGGTGGCCGCGGTGACCGCGCCCGCGCCCACCCGGGGCGCGGCGCTCGTGCCGGGCCGCATCGCCATCGCCGTCACCGCGCCCGACCTGCGGGCCCAGGTGGCGCCGGTCTTCTCCGGCGCGGCCTACTTCCTCGTCCGCGACGGCGACCGCGACTGGGTCGCGCTCCAGAGCCCCAGCGTCACCGCCCTCGGCCGCGGGCAGGCCTCGGCCGGGCTGCTCCTCGGGCAGGGCGTGTCCGTCGTGATCGCCGGCAACGTCGGCCCCGGGGCGTTCGAGACCCTGCGCCGCGGCGGGGTCACCATCTACACCGGCGCGTTCGGCGCCGTCGCCCGCGTCTACGAGAGCTACCGCGCCGGCGCGCTCGTGCCCGCGGCCACGACCGTGGTGGCCGCGCCCCCGGCGCCGAGCGCCCGCGGCATCGTCGCGGTGGGCGCGATGGGGCCGGGCCTCGGCTTCCCCGTCGCGGCGAGCCTGGGGCGCAGCCCCTACCTGGTGCTCTACGACGTCGCCACCGGCCGCGCCCAGGCGCTCCCGAACCCGGGCGAGGGGCGCGAGGGCGGCGAGCTCGGGGTGGTGCAGCTCCTGGTCGACCGCGGCGCCGCCGCCGCCATCGCCGGCGGGATCTCGCCGGCCGGCCTGCAGGCGCTCACGCAGCTCAACCTGATGGGGTTCGCGGGGGTCACGGGCACGGTCGGCGACGCCATCAGCCTGTACGGTCAGGGCCGGTTGCAGGCCTCGACCGTCGGCGCGCTCGCGGCGCCGGTCGCGCCGGGGCCCGCGCTGCGGCCGCGCGGATGAAGGAGAAGCAATGGGACGCCCCCTGCACGTGCTGGCCGTCCTCGGCGCCCTCGCCGGGATCGTGCTCATGGTCGCGCTGCTCGGTTGGCTCGGCACCGGCCGCCGCCAGGCGGCCCGCGCCGGCAGCGACGTGCGCCTGGCGGCCGCGGTGACGCCGGCCGCGCGGGCCGCGTGGCTCGGCCTCACGGTCCAGCCGGTGACGAGCATGATGCGCAAGCGGCTCGGCCTGCCCCGCTCCGGGGTGGTGGTGAGCGACGTCGCGGCCGGCAGCCCCGCGGCGCAGGCGGGCCTGCTGCGCGGGGATCTCCTGCGGCAGGTGGCCGGGAACGCGGTGACCAGGCCGGCCGACGTCGAGAAGGCGCTCGAGGAGGCGCAGCCCGGCTCGTCGGTGCGCGCGACGGTGTGGCGCCAGGGTCGGGTGAGCGACGTCGAGCTCGTCGCCGCCGCGCCGCCGCCGGCGCCGCCCAGCCGCCCCGCTCCGCTGCCAGAGGCCTCGGTCGAGGTCGAGGTGGCGTGGCTCGGGCTCGACATCGTGGCGCTGTCCCCGGCCGCGGCGAAGGAGGCGAACGCCGGCCCGGGCGTGCGCGGCATGCTCGTCGACGACGTCGCCGACGGCCGCGGCAAGGACGCGGGCCTCGTCGCGGGCGACGTGATCCTCGCCGTCAACGGCAAGGCGACGCGCTCCATCGCCGAGCTGAAGGAGGCGACCAAGGACGCCGCCGGGGCGCTCGTCGACATCCTGCGCAACGGCCGGCACCTCTACGTGTCGATCCCGCCGCCCGGGACCACCGCCGCGGAGCGCCGCCTGATGCAGCAGCGGCTGCCCGTCAGCCGCGTGGCGTGGGAGGGCGGCTGGGCGGCCCCGGCCTGGCCCCCCGCGGCGCCGGCGGCGGCGGCGCCCGGGCAGCCGGCCGGCTGGGGGATCTGGCTCGCGCCGGGGTGGCAGGCGCAGGCGACGTTCGGCTGGCAGCGGACGCCCCACGGCGCCTGGCCGGCGCCGGTCCGCCCCGCGCGCCCGGCCGCCTGGGACGTGCCCGTCGTGTCCGCGGTCCCGCCCCCGCGGCCGGAGGACCTGTGGCCGCGCCGCGCCGAGGACCTGCGCGCCTGGCCGCCGCGCGAGGCCTGGCGCGGTCCCGAGCTGGAGCTGCGCCGCGCCGCGCCCGGCGCCCCCGTCGCCGTGGGGGGCTGGTGATCGCCCGGCTCGCCCTCGCGGCCCTCGTCACCGCCGTGCCGGCGGCGGCGGGGGCGCAGCCTGCCCGCGGTCTCGTCGACCTGCAGGAGGCGCTCGCGGGCGCGATCGCCACCGCGCGCGCGGCCGTCGTCGCCATCCAGGCGCGCCACGGCGCGCCGGGCGGGCCGCCCGTCGAGAGCACCGGCGCGGGCGTGATCGTGGACCCGCGCGGCCTGGTCGTCACGAACCACCACGTGGTCGCGGGCGCCGCCGAGATCGAGGTCGTGGTCTGGCGCCGCGGCGCGCCCCGCTTCTTCGCCCGCGTCGTCGCGACCGATCCGGAGCAGGACCTCGCGCTCCTCGCGCTGTGGGGCCGGGGCCCCTTCCCGACGGCGACGCTGGGCGACTCGAGCCTGGTGCAGGTCGGCGACCGCGTGATCGCCATCGGCACGCCGCTCGGCCTGCCGCACTCCGCGAGCCTCGGCATCGTGAGCGACGCCGGGCGCACGCTGACGATCGGCGGCCGCAGCTACCCCGAGATGCTGCAGACCGACGCCACCATCAACCAGGGCAACTCGGGCGGCCCGCTCCTCAACCTGCGCGGCGAGGTCGTGGGCCTCGCCACGGCCATCTTCGCGCCCGAGGGCGCGTCGACCGGGGTGGCCTTCGCCATCCCGAGCCGGCGGGTCCGGGCGTTCGTCGCGCAGGCCGGCCGCGCGCCCGGGCTCCGCCCCGCCGCGTTCGAGCGCGATCCCATCAGCATCGGCCAGCGCCGCCCGCACCCCTTCGCCCGCGGGTGCGCCGACTGCCACACGCTCCGGGCCAAGCTGCCGATCGCGATCGCGCAGGACATGCCGCACCCCTTCGCCGGCGACTGCGAGACCTGCCATCTCCTCACCGACCCGGTCGCAGCCGCGCCGGCGCCCGGCGCCCAGGCCCCGGCGGCCGGCGCCGCCCCGGTCGCGTACCGCGCGGCGGCGACGGCGTTCCGCCCCTCGGCGGCGATCCTCGGCCGCCGCGACCGTCCGTTCTGGCACGGCCTGCTCCTCGCCGTGAGCTGCTTCGGCGCGGCCGGCGGCGCCGCGTGGTTGTGGCTCCGGAGGGCCCGCGCATGAGCCGGCTGCCGCGCCTCGCGGTCGTCTTCGCCGGTGTCGCCGGCGTCGCGGTCGTCGCCGGGGTCGCGTGGGCGAACCTCGGCGGCCCGCGCCGCGGTCCGGCCGCCGCCGCCACCGCCGTCGCCTTCCCCGCTCCGATCGGCGCGCGCGCCCCCCTCGCCCGCGGCGGGGTGCGGGACGGCTTCGCCCGCATCATCGCCGCGGTCCGCCCGGCAGTGGTCAGCATCGCGCGGCCGGCCCAGGGGAACCACGTCTCCCCGACCTCCGGCACGCGCTTCGTCGACCCCTACCTGCAGGGCAACACGCGCGTGGGCGCCGGCGTCATCATCGATCCCCGCGGCTACGTGCTCACCACCCAGCAGGTGGTCGGCGGCGAGCGCGAGCTGTGGGTGACGACGCAGCAGCAGGCGGTGCTGCGCGCCCACCGCGTCGCCGAGGATCGCGACAGCGATCTCGTGCTGCTGCGGGTGGTCACGAGCGTGCCGCTCCCGGCGGCGCCCCTCGGCGACTCCGACCGCCTCGAGATCGGCAACCTCGTGCTCGCGTTCGGCTGCCCGTACGGGTTCGCCGAGTCGGTCACGTCGGGGATCGTCAGCAGCAACCACCGCCGCCTCGCGATCGAGGGCCGGGTCTTCGACGACCTCATCCAGACCGACGCCCGCCTCAACCCCGGCAGCTCCGGGGGGCCGCTCGTGAACATCAACGGCGAGGTGGTCGGCATCAGCGTCGGCACCCTGTCGATGAACTCCACGTTCGTCGGCATCGGCTTCGCGATCGCGAGCAACCGGGCGCGCGTGCTGCTCACGCAGGGCGCGCGCTGAGAATTTGCGTGAGTGCTGGCGGGCTCCGCCTGCCAGCACTCTGCGGGGGGGTCAAAGGGACCCTCCCAGGGGTTTTGAAGAGAGGAGGACACCGTGCTGCACCGCAGAGGAGGATCAAGGCTCGGCGACGCCTGGCCGGCGCTCGTGCTGGTCGCGCTGGGGCTGCTCGCCATCGCCGCGGGCGCGGCGGGCGGCGAGCTCAACGAGACCCTGGCGAACGGGTCGGCGCTATGACTGGCCTGTATCGGGATCAGGTGATCCCGCCGGGCGACGACGACGAGGCGGACCCGTACGCGCCGGGGCGGCCGAGCCTCATCCGCGAGTACCTCGGCACCGAGCCGCGCCGGCTGCTCTACTCGGTCGGCTTCATCCTCGGGGTCATGGTCGTGGTGACCGTCCCCTACGTGTGGCTCGTCGGCCTCGACAAGTGGACGAGCGACATGAAGGAGGCCGGCCACATGCTGTGGGCGGGCTACACGCCGGCCGCGGCGGGCGCCCCGGTGGGCGCGCCGCCGGGCTACGCCTACCCGTACGCCGCCGGGCCGGCCGCGCCGGCCGCGCCGTACGGCTACGGCTACGCGGTGGTCCCGGCGGCGTTGCCGTCGCCGGCGCCGCCGGCCGCGACCGCGCCGGCGCTGCTGCGGCCCGGCCTCGGGCGGCAGTACGTGTGCCCGAGCTGCGGCGCGGTCGGCATGCCGAGCTGGACCCCGGCCGGCCAACCGCAGTGCCCCGCCTGCGGCGGCCTGATGGCCGTGGCGCCGCTGCGGTGGGAGGCCGAGCTCGGGGGGCCGTGAGCTCCGCGCGGACCGAGAGAGCCAACGATGGGGATCGATCGGCTGCGACGGATCACGCAGGGGCTCGGCGCCCTCCTCGGGCACGGGTACCTCATGGTCGTCGCCACGCGCGCCATCTACCAGGGGCCGCTCAAGGGCGTGTGCCTGCCCATGATGAGCTGCACCGCGTGCCCCGCGGCGATCGTGTCGTGCCCGATCGGAGCGTTGCAGCACTTCATGACCCTGCGCGAGGTGCCGTGGCTGCTGCTCGGCGGCCTCGTCCTCTGGGGGGCGATCTTCGGCCGGATGGGCTGCGGCTGGCTGTGCCCCTTCGGCCTGGTGCAGGACCTGCTCTACAAGCTGCCGAGCCCGAAGATCAGCCTCCCCGGCGAGGTCCGCTACCTGAAGTACGCCACCCTGGTCGTGCTCGTGATCGCGCTGCCCCTGCTGACGCAGGTCCCGTGGTTCTCCCAGCTCTGCCCGGTCGGCACGCTCACCGCCGGCATCCCCTGGGTGGCCTGGGATCCGGTCGACGCCGCGGGCCGGCCAGCGCTCGCGAGCCCGACCGGCATGCTGTTCGCCGTGAAGGTCGGCATCCTGGTCGCGCTGCTCGTGCTCATCGTGGCGAGCAAGCGGCCCTTCTGCCGCGCGCTGTGCCCGCTGGGCGCGATCTTCTCGCTCTTCGCGCGGGTCAGCCTGGTGCGGCTGCGGGTGGCGCCCGCGTGCCGCGGCTGCGGCCGCTGCCAGTCGGTGTGCCCGGTGGATCACGCCGTGGCCGCTGATCCCGGCTCGGGCGAGTGCGTGCGCTGCCTCGCCTGCACGAGCTGCCGCCACGTGGAGGTGGGACTGGCGGCCGATCTCGCACCGGCGCCGCCTGACAACCACGAGGCTCGCAGGGGCTCGCCTCTGGGCGTCGAGAACGGAGTAGGACGATGACGATCGATGACGACCTGCGCGAGGACGAGGCGCCCGGCCCGGTGCCGCCGCCCGAGGAAGACGAGTACTCCTACTACCGGCCGCGGCCGGGCAAGCAGGTGTACCTCATCCTCGGCGTCATCATGTTCGTCGTGGGCGTGGCCGTCCTGCTCGTCTATCAGACCGGCGACCGCAAGACGATCCTGACCAAGGAGTCGCTGCAGCCGGCGGCGGCGCCGGGCGGGCTTGCGCCGGCCCTGCCGGCGCCGGCGCCCACGCTCGGCGTGCGCAACTGCCCCTCGGGCGGCGCGTGCCTCGGGCCGGCCGCCGGCGGCGGGGCGGCCGG
>DASXVK010000748.1:0-11378 GCA_036504295.1 Polyangia bacterium | reverse complement strand
GGCCTGCGGGCGTTGCAGGCCTGCCAGCACGCGCGCGACGCCGGCGCGCTCTCGCGGACCGCGTCCATCGTCTTCGTGCCGGAGGACCTCGGCGGCGTGCTCCTGCCCGCGGAGCTCGCCGGCACGGCCGACGAGGTCGTCCCCGTCCCGGTCAGCGACATCGAGCTGTGCGCCCGCGTCGCGGCCATGGGCCGCGCGCGGATGCCAGGACCGGTGGACGCGGAGGCCGCCCAGCGACAGCGCGAGATCCTCGGCGACGTCGCGAACCTGCTCACCTCCGGCCTCGACATCATGGAGCTGCTGCAGGACGTGGTCATTCGGGCCACCGACCTCTTCGGCGCGGACCACAGCTCGGTCATCCTGTTCGGCGACGACACCGAGCTCATGTACGTGCTCGCGGCCAGCGACGATCCGGGCGTGACCAAGCTGGCCATCCACACTGACAAGTACCCCGAGGTGCGCGCCGCGCGCCTCACCCGCGAGACCTGCGTGGTCGAGGACGCCGCGCAGTCGGCGCTCCTCGGCCCCTGGGCCAAGGACGTCGCCGCGCGCGGGATCGGCTCCCTCGTCTGCCTGCCGCTGTGCGACGGCCGTCAGGCGCTCGGCGTCATCCTCCTGCGCTTCACCGCGGCGCGCCTCCCGCCGAACACGCCGTACGCGGGCGGCCGGCTGCTCGCGAACCTCGTCGCGCTCGGGCTGCGCGGCACCAACATCTTCGATCGTGTGCGGGAGCAGACGCGCCGGCTGAGCCTGGCGCGCTACGAGGAGGAGCGGCGGCTGCGCGCCCTCGAGAAGTACCGCGACTTCCTCGAGAGCACGACCGACGCCATGTTCGTCACCGACGCGGAGGGGCAGCTCATCTACGTCAACATGGCGGCCGAGCAGCTCACCGGCTACGCCCGCGAGGCGCTCTTCGGCCGCTCGCTGTGCGACCTCGTCGCCGAGCCGCAGCGCCGCGCCCTGGCCGAGGCGATGCGGCAGGTGGCGGCGGGGATGAACCTGCAGAACTTCGACCTCGACCTGCTCACCACCTCGGGCGACCCGCTCATCGTGAGCTGCGCGACGAGCTCCGTGCTCGCCGACCAGGCGGTCGCGATCCTCGCGTTCCGCGACGTGACCGAGGCGCGCGCGCTGCAGGACGAGCTCGCCAAGACCAAGGATTTTCTCGAGCGGCTCATCGACTCCACCGTCGACGCCATCGTCTCGGCCGACATCGGCGGGCGCATCATCCTCTTCAACAAGGGCGCCGAGCGCCTCACCGGCTACCACGCCGACGAGGTCATCGGCGAGCTCAACATGGCGCAGCTCTACCCGCAGGGCGCCGCCGACGAGGTCATGCTCGAGCTGCGCTCGCCGCAGCACGGCGGGGTCGGGCGGCTGGAGCTGTGCCGCAAGAACCTCGTCGCCCGCGACGGTGAGGTCATCCCGGTGAGCATGACCGCCTCCATCATCTACGAGGAGGGCGTGGAGGCCGCGACGGTCGGCATCTTCTCGGACATGCGCGACCGGCTGCGCATCGAGGCGCGGCTGCAGGCCGCCCAGGAGAAGCTCGTGGTGAGCGAGAAGCAGGCGCTCATCGCGGAGCTCGCCGGCACCACGGCTCACGAGCTGAACCAGCCGCTCACGTCGGTGATGGGCTGCATCGAGCTGCTCAACCGCCGGATGGGCGCGGACAATCCCCACAAGCACACGCTCGATACGATCCTGCGCGAGTCGGAGCGCATGGCCGAGATCGTGCGCAAGATCGGCAAGATCACCCGCTACGAGACCAAGGCCTACGTGGGGTCGACCCAGATCCTCGACCTCGACAAGGCGACCGAGTAAATGACGATGGAACACGAGACTACCGAAGAAGGGACCCTGGAAGGGTCCCTTTCACCCCCCGCGCAGAGCGCTGGCAGGCAAAGCCCGCCAGCGCTCACGCGATCGACCGAGCAGGAGCTCGAGGAGGCGGGGCCCAGCCTGAACGCGGCGGCCCCGCGCCGGCGCGGGCTGCGCAAGCCGACGCCGCAGCACGTCCTCGAGGTGGTGTTCGCGCTCGCGCGCGAGACCAGCCTGGACCGCGACCGCGAGGAGCTGTGCGGCCGCTTCCTGCGCGCCATCACCGAGCTCTTCCCCGGGCGATCGGTGTGCCTGCGCCTCATCGATCCCGGCTCGCTCGCGCTGTCCGAGCTCTTCGCCGAGGGCGAGCTCCGGCCCGACGCCGCCGAGCTGCCGCTCGGCCTCAAGCCCTCCGCCCTGACGAAGACCCGGCTCACTCCGCGCGTCAGCACCTCGCCGCGGGTGCGGCTGTGCGACGCGTACGAGCCGATCTTCCACGGCACGGAGGCGGGGTTGTCGATCCCGCTGGTCGCGTCCGGGAAGCTCTTCGGCGTGCTCAACGTCGAGTACCCGGCCGGCTGCGCCATCCCGGCGGGCGACGAGCCGGTGCTCATCTCGCTCGCGAACCAGCTGGCGAGCGCCGTGCGCAACGGCCACCTCCTGGAGCAGACGCGCCACCTGCGCGACTACCTGGCGCGGGTCGTCGAGCACGCGAACGCGCTCATCTTCGCCACCGACGCCACGGGTCGGGCGACGATCTTCAACCAGGCGCTCGCGCGCCTCACGGGCTTCTCCGCCCAGGAGGTGCTCGGCCAAGACCTCCGGGCGTGGTTCACCCGTCACGGCGCGGAGGAGCTGGCCCGCCTCGTCGACAGCGCCATGCGGGGCGAGGAGCGCGCCGCGATCGAGGTCGCGATGCCCGTCGCGCGCGGCGCGATGGTGCGCGCCAGCTTCAGCACGACGGCGCTCACCGATCTCACGGACCAGGTCGAGACCGTGGTCGCCATCGGCCAGGACCAGACGGCGCTGGTCGCGCTGCAGAAGCAGGTGATCCAGGCGGAGAAGCTCGCCACCCTCGGGCAGCTCGCGGCGGGCGTCGTGCACGAGCTCAACAACCCGCTCACGTCGATCATCGTCTACGCCGACTACCTCGCGAAGAAGCTCGGCCGCGAGGGCGGCGACCCGCAGGACGTGGTCAAGCTGCACAAGATCCTCGAGGGGTCGGAGCGCATCCTGCGCGTCTCCCGCGACCTCGTCGCCTACGCGCGGCCGGCCGGCGAGCAGTACGACCTCCTGTCGGTCAACGAGGTGGTCGAGCAGTCGCTCTCGTTCTGCGAGCACGTGCTGAAGAAGAGCAAGGCCAAGGCGGCCCGCGAGCTCGCGCCGCAGCTCCCGCCGGTCTACGGCATCCGCGCGCAGCTGCAGCAGGTGCTCATCAACCTCTTCACGAACGCGAGCCACGCGATGAAGGACGTCGGCGGCACGATCACCGTGCGCACCGGCGACGGCGGCGGCGGCTGCGTCGTCGTCGAGATCGAGGACGACGGCATCGGCATCAGCGAGTCGGACCAGCCCCGCATCTACGAGCCCTTCTACACCACGAAGACCGACGGCAAGGGCACCGGTCTCGGGCTCTCGATCGTCAAGAACATCATCGAGAAGCACCAGGGCGACATCCAGTTCCACTCCTCACCCGGCGCGGGCACGACCTTCCGGATCGTGCTCCCCTGCGGCCAGCGGCCCGCGCGCTGATGGAACCGCCATGAAGTTCGACCGCGTCCTCGAAGAGCTCGAAGCCGCCGCCGACAAGGCCGGCGTGAAGGTGCAGTACGACGCCCTGAGCGGCGAGGGCATGGGCCAAGGCGGCCTGTGCAAGGTCCGCGGGCAGTGGCGCGTCATCATCGACCGCCGCGCCAGCCCGGGGGAGCGCGTCGTGCTCCTGGCGCGCGCGCTCGCCGGCTTCGATCTCGAGGGCGTGTTCCTCTCACCCGAGGCGCGCGAGCTGATGGAGCGGCACCGGCCGCAGGAGCCGCCGACCGGCGGAGGTTAATACAGGCTGACGTCGACGCGCCGGAAGGGCTCGTGGGCGCGGGCGCCCTCGCCGGGCACGAGCGCGACCGGCACGGCGATGGCGGTCGCCGTGATGCCGATGGCGGTCCAGAACCACCAGCGCGTGTAGAAGGCGCGGCGCTTGACCCGCTCCGGCGGCTTCTCGTCGGGCGGCGCGACGAGGGCGCCGTCGTACGGCACGTTGAGGTAGAGGTTCTCGGCGATGCCGGTGCCGGTGGCCGCGGCGTCGATGGCCGCGGGGTCGAGGTCGCGGCGCACCACGCTCAGCCGGCGCTTCGAGCGCAGGTCGTAGAGGTAGGCGTCGAGGTGGATCTTGGGGCCGGCGGTGGTGAGGCGCACGAAGAGGACCTGGTCGATGAAGAGGAAGGCCTTGAGGTCCACCATCCCGGCGTCCGCCACGACCTGCTCGACGGCGCCCTGGGCGCGGCGCAGGGAGTCCTGCACGAGCTTGTACTTCTCGCTGCGCTTCAGCTCGCCCGTGACGGACTCCTGCTTCTTGGCGCTCACCGGCGCCTTGAGCAGCACCTTCTGGTAGCCCTCCTTCTTGAGCGTGATGTAGTGCTCACCGACCGTGAGGCCCTCGGCGGCGGCCGGCGTGACGCCGACGTACTTGCCGTCGACGTAGGCCTGCGCGCCGTCGGGATTGGAGCGGATCTCGAGCATGCCGCGGGCGCGCTTGCGGATCTCGCGCTTGGCCTCCTCGAACACGTCGAGGTAGCGGCCCGGCAGCTTCTCGGTGTCGTAGGTCATCCCCTCGCGCCACGTGAGCAGCCGCAGGAGCGTCTGCTTGCCCGCCTTGCGCTCGCCCGCCGAGAGCTGCGCGACGGCGAGGCCGATCATCGCGTCGGCGAGCTCGTTCTTCTGGATGAACGGGAGCACGGTCTCGAGGGCCTCGACGGCCTGCGTGAGCTTCCTGATCGCGACCGTCGTGTCCAGCTCGAGCATCGCCTGCTGGCCCTCGCCGAGGAGCTTGCGGGCGCTGGCGATGATGTCCGTCGGCACCTCGCCCGCGTAGTCGGCGAGGAGCTTGTTCGAGTCCTTGACCGAGAGGCGCTGGTTCTTGCGCAGGCCGCCCTCGAGCGCGCGCATCACCTGCTCGGCGTGCTGATCGGTGACGCCCGGGTGCGGCAAGAGGAACACGGTCACGGCCACGCTGCCGCCGCCCTCGGCGGCGCGCGACGGGGCGGGGAGGGCGACGACGGCGGCGAGGACGACGACGAGCAGGTGGCCGCTGGTGATCGACTTCATGTCAGCTTGCGCTCCATGCGTCCGACGAGATCGCGCAGGTGCGGGTCGGCGGCGACGAGGTCCGCGAGCGCCACCCGCAGCCGCTGCCGCACGGCCTCGGGCGCCGCGCGGCCGACGCCGCGGGACACGGTCTCGTCGACGAGCCGTTCGACGGCCTGGTCGGCGTTGATGCGGCCGGCGCGCAGATCATCGATGACCGACTGTACCCCCGACGGCGTCTGGACCTGCGCCGCGCCCGCTGGTCCCGCTGGCGCCGCGCTGGCGCCCGCGCCGGCCGCCGGCGCGGCTTCGTCGAGCTGGCGGGCGAAGGACTCGGCCTTGCCCGCGGCCGAGCCCGGCTTCGTCGCGCCCGTCGTTGCGTCATCAATCGGCGGCGGGGGCACGCCTCCGCCCGGTCCCGTGATCCTCATCTCAACCCTCCACGGCGTGGGCCGCGCGGGCTAGCCTGCCTACACTACCACCGGAACGCGTCGACCGCACCTGCGGCGGCGACGCGCCGCCGGCCGCGCGGCCGCGCCTCATGGCCGGATGTTGCCGATGGCCGCCTTGGCCGTGTCGTGGCGCGCCTTGAGCACGTTCGAGGCGGTCGAGAACCGCCGGTTCTCCTGCTGCACCTGCTCCTGCAGCGCGAGCATCTCGAGGTTCATGTCGCGGCTCTGGGCCTGCAGGTCGCGCATCTGCGACATCATGTCGCCGTCGCTGCCGCCCGCGCCCGTGCCGGCGCCGCCGCCGAGCACCGACGCCGCGCTGCCCGCGGTGCCGCCGGGGGCGGCCGTCGGGGTGCCGCCGGTGCGGACGGCGGAGGCGAGCAGCGCGCCGCCCACGGGGCCGGCGGCCGCGGTGGCGCCCGTGAGGATGATGCCGAGCCCGCCCTTGAGCACATCGGCGAAGCTCGGGCCGGTTCTGACGCTGGTGCGGACGCGGGTGAGCTCGGGCGACGGCGGCAGGGCAGGCGTGGCGGTGATCGGCGTGACGGGCATCGGGGGCCTCCTTCCAGGCGTTCGCCGAGGGTATCGGCCGGGACTGCGGGGGGTTGCGTGGGGCGGGCGCGGCGGGCGTCAGCGGCCGCGGGCTACTCGAGACCAGATTGGCCGTAGGCGGCGTTCCCGGCTCGCCGTCGGGTGCGGCCACGCCCGGAGCCCAGCCGGAGCGCGATGACGCACGCCGCCAGCGCGCCCGCGGCCGAGCCGCCACCGCTCGGGGCTGCCCGGCAGCCAGCGGAGGCGCTCGCGGGCTCCCGCCCCGCGTCGCCGCCGGCCGCGCCGCTGTCACCCGCGACGCCAGCGTCGTCGGGGGCGGGGCCGTCCCCTTCGCACGCGCCGGCGCGGCACACGGCGTCGGCGGCGCACTCCGCCGGGCCGCTGCAGCTCGTCAGGCACGTGGTCGCACCGCACGCGTAGGGCGCGCAGCCGTGGGCGGCGCCGGGGGCGCAGGCGCCGGCGCCGTCGCAGGCGCCGCGGGGCGTCTCGACGCCGCCCGCGCAGGTCGCCGCGCCGCAGGGCGTCTCGCTCCCCGGCGCGGTGCACGCGAGCCGGGTGACGCCGTCGCAGCGGCCACCGCAGGTGCCGCCGCCGCCGCTGCACGCGGCCCGGTCGCCCCGCGGCGCGCCGGTCACGGCCGTGCAGGCGCCGGCGTGGCCGGCGACGTCGCAGGCCTCGCACTGCCCGTCGCAGACGCTGCTGCAGCACACGCCGTCGACGCAGTGGTTGCTGAGACAGGGGGCGTCCGCGCTGCACCCGGCGCCGTTCGCCGCCTCGCACGCGTCGCCCACGCCGTCGCCGTCGGCGTCCGCCTGGGAGGCGTTCGGCGTCGCCGGGCAGTTGTCGCACGCGTCGCCGCGGCCGTCGCCGTCCGCGTCCGCCTGACCCGGGTTGGCGACGGTCGGGCAGTTGTCCTCGCCGTCGAGCACGCCGTCGTAGTCGACGTCGCCCTCCATGAGGCCGACGCCCGCGAAGGCGTTGCGCACCGAGATGCAGGTCGAGGCGGGCCAGCCGTAGGTCGTGACGAGCGGCAGGCACGAGGCGTACTCGATGTTCGCGATCCGCTCGAGCTCGGCCTTCATCGTGGCGTAGCTCTGCTCCGCCTGCGTGATGTCGCCGAACCCGTAGGTCCCGCCGGGGGTCGCGAGGGACGACGTGACGACCGCCTGGTAGATGATCCACTGCATCCCCTCCATGCCGATGCCCTCGACTACGTGCGTCGGGCCCCCGGCGGGCCAGCCCGCGAGCGGCGTGCCGTCGGGCGTGGCGTTGACGGCGCCGCCCTCGGTGAAGAGGTACACCGCGCGCCCGAGGAGCACCGCGTTCGTGTGCACGCCGCCGCCGTCGTTCGCGCCGACGTAGATCTGGCTCACGTGGGCGCGCGGGGTGCTGCCGTCGAGACCCTTGTAGTAGTTCCGGTTCGTGGTCATCGTGTTCCAGAACTTCGCGTCGTTGCGGTGGGGGTAGTTGGCGCCGTAGTACCGCTCCGCGGCGTGCATCCAGCGGACCTGGCGCAGCCAGCCCTCGTCGGCGCCGTTATAATTGACGACCGTCCCGAAGATGTCGGCCAGGTGCTCGTCCATGGCGCCCTCGACCCCGTGGACGCTGCCCTCGAAGCCGGCGTCGAAGAGGCCGACCCACGCGTGCCAGTTCACGATGTGGCCGAACTCGTGGCCCGCCACGTCGAGGACGCCGTACGACGGCTTGTTCTGCGCCGGCACGGGCGGGCCGAAGGCGATGGTGCGATAGATGCCCATCGACGTGGCGTTGTCCTCCTGCACGCCGCTCGCGATGATGAGGTTCTCGCCGCTGCCGTCGGCGCCGACGCGGTTGTAGACCGTCTTGAAGACGTCGAGGACCTTCTGCGCGTTGCGGTAGTCGGAGGCCGCGTACGTCGCGCCCGGCCAGGTGTTGTCGCCGCGCGAGACGGTGTAACAGGCGGGCTCCTGGCAGGCCGTGAACCAGGTGCCGGCGGTGCCCGGGTCCGTGTAGCCGCTGGCGTCGTAGACGTGGAGCTGGGACGACAGCCGGTGGTCCTCGAGGTAGTAGTCGCCGCTCAGGCTCGAGCGGCAGGTCGCGATGCTGCGCGTCGTCGGGCTCCCGCCGGCGAGCCCGATCCGGACCTGCTCCGAGGAGGTGACGACCGTGCCCGTGGCGCCGTCGGTGCAGCTGCGGGTGAGGTCGGTGACATCGAGCAGCTCGCCGGAGTGCGCGTCGAGCGAGAGGAGCAGCGCGCGGCGCACCCGCGCGCCCGCGGCGTCCAGCGCGAGCGCGGCGAGCACGCTGCGGCGCCACACGAGGCGCGCCGGGGTACGCGCGTCGCCGGCGAGCAGCGCGAGCACCGGCGGCGTGCTGTCCTCGACCGCGGCCCCGGGGTGGTGCGCGCGCAGCCAGCCGTCGACCTTCGCCTCGACGGCCGCCGCCCGGAGCGCCGGGGTCAGGGCGGGCAGGGCGCCGAGGTCGTCGCCGGTGAAGCCGCTCATCACCGTGACGCCGCCCTGGGCATCGAGCGTGAGCTTCACCGACCGGCGCAGCACCGGCACGCCCGCGACCACCTGCCGTAGCCGGTACGTGCGCGCGCCGAACACCTCGACTGGCCGGCCCTCCTGGGCGAGGCTCAGGTCGGGCCGCGCGAGACCGAGCAGGGCCGCGGCGCGCCCCGTGAACTCGCGCAGGATCTCCGGGTCCGCTGCCGGGGAGTGCGGCGCGAGCTGCCCGACGGCGTGGACCACCCGTCCGTGGTGCGCGTCGATGAGGACGAAGGCGGCCGGGTCGCGCGCGAGGATCTCGTCGAGCGCGAGGCGGGCCCGCGGCTCGATCTGCCCCCGATCAGCCGCGGCGGACAGGCGGGCGGGGGAGGTGACGGCGACATACCGCGCCGGCGCGGCGCGTGCGGCCCCCGCCGGCGCCGGGTCCGGCCCAGGGGCGCGGCACCCCCCGGCCAGCAGCAGCGACGCGACGAGCAGGCCCCACCCTCGTGTGCGGTGCGTCATGACTCGAGCCTACCAAGGAACTCGCGCGCCCCGGGCAGTGATCGTTCGCCCGCGCTCGCCGCACCGCTTTTGCTAGACTGGGGGGCGAGGCGCCCCATGAATCAGCCCTGGACTCCTGGCGGCCCGCCCGGTGCGCCGCCCGTGCCGCTCTCGCCCGTCGCCGCCAAGGTGGCGCGGGTCCACGCCGAGCTCGCCCGCAGCCCGGATCCGCAGGCCGGCGGCGCCTTCGCGCGCTTCTCGCGGGCCCTCGGCTACCCCTTCCTGGGCTGGCGGTTCATCTCGGCGCACCCGGCCCTGTACCGCTACTGCATCATCCCCTTCATCCTCAACCTGCTCATCATGACCGCCATCGGGGTGGGGCTCTGGCACTACTACCCGGACCTGGTGGCCTGGATCTGGCGACGGCCCGAGGGCTTAGGGCTGCGGGTGCTCTGGTACGTGCTGTACGTCTTCATCCTGCTCGCCGTGCTCGTCCTCGGGTACGCGCTCTTCTTCATCTTGCAGGCGCTGCTCGCCTCACCCTTCAACGACCTCCTCTCCGAGAAGACCGAGGAGCTCCTCGCCGGCCACAAGCCCCTCCCGTTCTCGCTGGCGCGGTTCCTGCGCAACGCCGTCGTGACGGTCGCTCACGAGAGCATGAAGCTGCTCCTGCTGATCGCGATCCTCGCCCCGCTCTGGCTCGTGTGCCTCTTCATCCCCGGGATCGGGTCGATCCTCTTCGCGGTGCTGGGGGGCGCCGTGTCGGCCTTCTTCCTCGGCTACGACTACCACGACTACGCGCTCGCCCGGCGGCGCTTCCCCTTCGGCCGCAAGTGGGGGCTGCTCACCCACAACTTCGCCTTCACGCTCGGCTTCGGGACCACCGTGTCGTTGATGCTGCTGGTCCCGGTGCTCGGCCTCTTCTTCCCGCCCTTCGCCGCCGTCGGCGGCACCATCGCCTGCCTCGACTACGAGCGCTACGGCCGCCTGCCGCCGCCGCCGCGGCCGCGGCCGCCGCGAGGTTGAGCCTCGGGGGGGCGGGTGGTATAACGCGCCCCGATGCCCGCCGAGCCGATCATCCGTCTCGAGCACGTCGAGAAGACGTACGAGGACGTGCCAGTGCTGCGGGGCGTCGACTTCGAGGTCCAGCGCGGCGACTACGTGTCGATCGTGGGACCGAGCGGCTGCGGCAAGACCACCCTGCTCAACATCATCGGCGGCCTCGACCGGCAGTTCCGCGGCCGGGCGCTCGTCGGCGGCCACGACCTCGCCGGCATCAGCGACGCCGGGCTCGCCCGTCTGCGGCGCGACCGCCTCGGCTTCGTGTTCCAGGCGTTCCACCTGCTCGAGCACCTCACCTGCCGCGAGAACGTCGCGCTGCCGTGGTTCTTCGCCGACGGGGCGCGCGGCCGGTCCGAGGCGCTCGCCCGGGCCGACGAGGTGCTCGCGCGCGTCGGGCTCGGCGAGCGCGCCGGGGACCCCCCGACCCGGCTCTCCGGCGGGCAGAAGCAGCGCGTCGCCATCGCGCGCGCGCTGTATCACCGGCCCGAGATCATCCTCTCCGACGAGGCCACCGGCAGCCTCGACGCGGCGACCGCGCAGCAGATCACGGATCTCTTCGTCAGCCTCAACCGCGAGGACGGCATCACCTTCGTCGTCGTGACGCACCGCGAGCGGATCGCGCGCGCGTGCGGCCCGGTGGTGCGCCTCGAGGAGGGCCGCCTGGTCACGAACGGCGGGGCGGCGGCATGAAGCTCGCGCGACTTGGCCGCCTCGTCGGCCAGAACGTGAGCCGGTCGCGCGCGAGCTTCGCCCTGAGCTCCTTCGGCATCGCCGTCGGCGTCGCCGCCTTCGCCTTCCTGCTGGCCCTGGCCGGCGGCATCTCGCGGGTGGTGCTGGGCCAGGTCTTCCCGGCGGACCGGCTCGAGGTGGTCCGGCCGCGCGCCAGCCTGGACTCGCCGCTGTCGGCGCTCTTCGGCGGCGGCGGCCCGCGCCTCGACGACGCGGTCGCGGGCAAGCTGCGCGCGCGCCCCGAGGTCCGCGAGGCCTTCCCCAAGATGAAGATCGCCTTCCCCGCCCGCGCCTGGGGCGGCGAGCGAATGTTCGGCAAGCCGATCCAGACGGAGATCATCGGCGACGGCGTCGATCCCAGCCTGATCAGCCGCGCGGTGACCGGGCCCTTCGAGTTCCGCGACCTCGAGGGCGACGGGGCGGCGGCCGGGGGCACCCGGTGCCAGGGCGACGACCAGTGTCCCCAGTACTACTACTGCCCCGAGGACCTCGGCAC
>DASXVK010000747.1:0-8992 GCA_036504295.1 Polyangia bacterium | reverse complement strand
GGCCAACTCCCCCTCATCGGCCGGCCCGATCCGCGGCCGCACCCGTGCCGCACCATGCAGGAGGCCGAGGAGGTGCTGGGCGCCCGCCTGCTGCTGCCGGCCTATTTCCCCGACGCCCTCGCGTGGCCGCCGCGGCTCCTCACCGCCGGGCGGCGGCCGGCGCCGTGGGTGTCGATGGAGGTGCCGCGGCGCGACGGGACGGGCGGCCTGATCATCGCCCAGGCGATCGGCGCCGAGCCACCCGCGCCGCGCCCCGCGGGGCGGGTGGTGCGCCGCGCCGGCGTCGCCGTCGGTGACGGCACCGCGCGGCTCGAGGTGCGGGCGGGCACCGCGGAGCTCCGCTGGCAGCGCGGCGCGCGGCGGCTGCTGCTCGCCGGCCCCGAGGCGCCCGAGACCCTGGTCCGGATCGCCACGGCGATGCGGCCACGCGTCGTCACGGAGGCCGCCAGGTGATCGGCAAGGGCTCGCTCGCGAACCGCATCGCGGCCGTCATCGCGCTCTTCAGCGCGGGCGTGACCGCCGTGCTCGGCCTCACCGGGCTCATCTCGGTCAGCGAGACGCAGAAGTGGGCGCTCTCGGAGCGCCTCGCCCTGGCCCAGGCGGCGGCCGACCACCTCGACCACGTCATCCGCACCAACATGCAGTACCTGCAGGAGCTCGAGTTCGCCACCGATCTCGAGCGCCTCGACCCGACCACCGCCCGCGAGGCCCTGCGCAACGCCCTGCGCCACTCCGTGTTCGAGGCGGTCTTCCTCACCGACGCCACGGGCCACGAGCGGGTGCGCTTCCCCGGGGTGGCCCACGCGGACCGCGAGGTGCCCGCCGTCGTCACCGAGGCGCTGCGCCGGGGCGTGCCCGTCCTCTCGGGCGTGACCGCGACCGTGCCCGCGCGGCGGCGCGTCGTCTACGTCATCGTCCCGCTGCGGGATCCCACCGGCAAGGTCGTCAGCGTGGTCGGCGGCGAGATCGACCCGACCGCCCAGGGGCTGCGCGGCGCGCTCACCACGATCCACGTCGGCAGCTCGGCGTACATGGACCTGCTCGACGCGGACGGCATCGTCATCGCCTCGACCAAGCCCGAGAACGTGGCCGAGCTCAACGACCACCGCAGCGTCATCGCCGGCCTCATCAAGGACCGCCGCACGTCGGTGGGCGCCTGCCACCAGTGCCACGGGGTGGAGCGGCGCTCGGTGGAGCACCGCGAGGACGAGATCATGGCGTTCGCGCCGCTCGGCGCCGCCGCCTGGGGCGTGACGATGCGGCAGCGCGCCTCCGAGGCGCTGGCGCCGGCGCGCCGGGTGCGGTCGCGCTACGTCACCTTCGGCGTGCTCATCGTCAGCCTCGGGCTGCTGCTCTCGTGGGGCATGGCGCGCAGCGTGGTGCGGCCGGTGAAGGTGCTCACCGGCAGCGCCCGCCGCATCGCTGGCGGCGACCTGACCCGGCCGGTGCCCGCCCTCGGCGACGACGAGATCGGCCGCCTCGCCGAGGTCTTCGAGACCATGCGCGAGCGCCTTCGTCAATCCCTCGACGGCGTGCGCGAGGCCAACCGCACCCTCGAGGCCCGCGTCCACGAGCGCACCGCGGAGCTGGAGCGGCTGTACCAGGAGCTCCGGCGCAAGGAGGCGGTGAAGGCCGAGCTGCTGCGCAAGGTCATCACGGCGCAGGAGGAGGAGCGCAAGCGCATCGCGCGCGAGCTCCACGACGAGACCGCGCAGCTCCTCACGGCGCTCGGCATCCTGGTCGAGACGGCCGCGACCGGCGGCGACGACCGCGGCCGGGAGGCGCTGCAGAAGGCGCGGGCGCTGTCGACCCGCACGCTCGAGGGCGTGCACGGCCTCATCCACGACCTGCGCCCCTCGCTGCTGGACGACCTCGGCCTGCGCACGGCGATCCGCGAGTGCGCCGAGCGCCTCGAGGAGCGCGGCCTCTCGGTGACCGTGCGCGAGGTCGGGGAGGAGCGGCGCCTCCCGGGCGAGGTCGAGACGGCGCTCTTCCGCGTGGCGCAGGAGGCGATCCAGAACATCTCCCGCCACGCCGACGCGAGCGACGTCGACGTCCTCGTCGAGTACACCGGCGACCGCGTCGTGATCGAGGTGGTCGACGACGGGCGAGGCTTCGACCCCGCGGGCGCCGGCGGCAGCGTCGACCGCGACATGACGGGCCGCGGCCTCGGCCTGCTCGGCATGCGCGAGCGCATCGAGCTGTGCGACGGCCAGATCACCATCGAGTCGACGCCGGGGCAGGGCACGCGCGTGCGCGCGTGGGTCCCGGTGCCGCCCGCGCGTCCGGAGGCCTAGATGTCCATCCGTGTGCTCATCGCCGACGACCACGCCATCCTGCGGGAGGGCATCAGGGTGCTCCTGCAGGCCGCCGGCGACATCGTCGTGGTGGGGGAGGCCGAGGACGGGGCGCAGGCGGTCACCCGCTGCGAGGAGCTCAAGCCCGATGTCGTGCTCATGGACATCTCGATGCCCGGCCTCGGGGGGTACGAGGCGACGCTCCAGATCCGCCGCCTGATGCCGAACGTGCGCGTCCTCGTGCTCACGCAGTACGACAACAAGGAGTACGTGCTGCGGTTCCTCAAGGCCGGGGCGGCCGGCTACGTGCTCAAGAAGGCGGTCGTGACCGAGATCATCTCGGCGATCCGGGCGGTCGCGCGCGGCGAGACGTTCCTGCACGCCGCCGTGGCCGGCGCGGTCATCCAGGACTACCTCGGCGGCGAGAAGCCGACCGAGGGCGACGCGTACGAGCGGCTGTCGGACCGCGAGAAGCAGGTCCTGAAGCTCGTCGCCGAGGGCCTCACGAACAAGGAGATCGCGAGCTTGCTCGAGATCGCCGTGAAGACCGTGATGGTGCACCGCACGAACCTGATGGCGAAGATCGGCGCGCACTCGCGCACCGACCTCTTCAAGTTCGCGCTGCGCAAGGGGCTGATCGTCGTGGAGGACGAGGAGAACAAGACCTGAGGCGCGGGCCGAGGCCTGCTAGACTAGCGCCGTGCTCAAGCTCATCGGCTTCGCCCTCGGCGCCGCCCTCGGCCTGTTCCTCGTGCACCGCATGCTCGAGAGCACCGAGCTCTACGCGACGAATTTCGCGATCGACGCGATCAAGGTGGGCGCGTGGACGGAGGCGCGGCAGAAGTTCTTCGAGAGCAGCGCCGCTTGGAAGCTGGCGCTCGGCTTCGCGCTGGGCGGCGCGGCGGGCACGGCGATCCAGTACTACGTGGAGCACCAGCTCCACATGACGAAGGGGTAGGGCGCCGCGGCGCCTACTCCGCGCCCGCCCGTGATCAGCGAGGCGTGGCCTGCTCGGCGAACGCGAGCACCTGGGCGCAGAACCGGTCGAGGAGGGCGGGAAGCAGCACGGCCGCGGCGTGCAGCTTCACCGGGTCTATGTCGCCGTAGGCGTGCCCGATCAGGTTGCGAATCTTGACGCCGGCGGCGAGCTCCTGGGCCAGCTGTGGGTCGAGGACACCCTGCCGCGCCAGGACGTCGAAGTGCTCGCGCAGGCTCGACACCGGGCCCCACCCCTCGTCGCTGATGACGTGCGAGGCGAGGTCGAGCGCCTCTTGCAGCCCGAGGTAGACGCGGAACGAGACCAGATGCAGCCGGTCCTCGTCGCGCTGGAGCACGGCGCCCTCGCCGGGGAGGCCGGAGACGAGCAGCTCGACGACGTGCCGGAGCCGTCGCACCTTCTCGCGAACCAGGTCGAGCTGGGTCATCGCGCGACCCCCAGCACGCGTCGAAGGCCCTGGGCCTGGCGCTCGAGGAACGGCTTCAGGTCGAAGAACTCGAGGGGCACCCGCGCGCGGAACGCGACCAACCCCGCCGCGTCGCGCTGGCAGAGCACCCGGCCGACGCGCAGCACCTCCCAGCGCAGCAGCGTCGAGGAGTGGTCGAGATCGACGAGGTCGACCGGCCGGCCGATGGCCCGCTCGAGCTCAGTCTCCAGCCGGCCCAGCTCCCAGAGCGACGGCGGGACGGTGAACGCCGCGCCCACATCCACATCCCGCGCGGCCTCCGGCCCGCGGGTCACGACGGAGCCGAACAGCAGCGCGAAGCGCACGTCCTCCCGGCCCGCCAGCACCCGCCGCAGGCCCGCCTCGATCTCGGCCAGGCGCGTCATGGCTTCAGTGTGTCGAACGCCGGGGTCGTTGACAAGGCCGGAGACTTGCGGCCCGCCCCCGCGGCGGGGATCTCGATGGCGTCAGTTGCCGCGTATCGTCGGGGCCACCGAACGCAGCGGACCCGCCGACCGGCGAATGTCAGGCGCACGGGAGCTCCGCAGTCGATCACGGCATGCCAAAGCTGCCAGCCCGTCCGCCCGGAGCGGAACCGCTCGGCCAGCGCCAGAAGCGTCGTCGCGCTCGCCATGGTTGCCCCCCTTGGCGCGGCGTCAGGCGCCGCCCGCGCTACTTCAGCAGCTCGGAGAAGAGCGCCAGGTCCGCCCGCTCCTCGGCCGTGACCGTGCCGTCGGCGACGACGATGGCCTTCACGGCGTCGAGGAACAACTCGCGGTGCTTGCGCGGGACGGTGGTCGGGTCGACCTCGTCGGGCGTGGGGGGCACCTCGAGCCAGCCCTCCACCTGGGCCTTCTCCTTGGCGTCGAGGTGCAGCGCCTTCACCATCTTCTTGATGAGCGTGCGCTCCTCGCCGGTGATCTCCATGTCGGCCCAGGCGAACGAGCAGACGAAGCGCATCAGGCGCATGCGTTCGGTCGGGTCCAGCTTCGACAGCGGCATGATGTGCAGTCTACCAGAAACGCGAGCTGGGCCAACGCCGGCCGGCAACCCTCGGCGGCAACCCCGGCGGGCGGGCGAGCGGATGGGGGCGGCTCCGAGACGCGGACCGGCGCAGCTGTTCGACGATTCGCCATAATTCGCCTTACAGTAATCATGTTGACAGTAATGTTTGTTAAGAGCTAACTCAAAAGTGGGGGTAGCCGTCCCCCATGCCGCACGAAAAGGGGGTCGCATGCGGGCTGGAGCAGCTTCTCGCGCGGGTTGGGTCGTGCTCGTGGTCGTGGCAGTCTCGGGTGGCTGCGTCGGAAAGATCCAGCGCGCAGTGTCCGGGGGGGGGACGCCGGCCACCGCGACGTCGCCCCCGCTCGATTGCAGCCCGGCCGCCTGTGATGCCCTGCCCGTGGACCGGCTCATCGCCGACCTGGGGGCATATCTGGGGCTGGATCCGGCGACGACTCCGCCCGCCGACCTCCGCGCCGCGGTCGCGGCGTCCTTCGCGCTCGGCGAGGTGAGCTGCGCGCTGTTCCGCCTGCTCGACGCCATCGCTGCGGGCACCGTTGACGCAACCGCGTTTCCGTCGCTGGCTGACCTGGGCGTGGCCGCGCAGCGCGTGCTCGTGATCCGCGCCGTGACCGCGCTCGACGGCCGGTTCGACGCGGACTGCGGCGCGGCCCGGCAGCTCGCCGCCGCCGCGCCGCGGACGGTGCGCGAGGTCGCCCTCGTGCTGAACGAGAGCATGGGCGTCCCCTGAGCGACGACGAGGTGCGCGGGCAGCCGTTCGAGCGCAAGATGCTCGTCTGGGAGACGGCGCGGGCGCTCGACCTCGGCGAGGGTCTGCACCTCACGCATGGCGGCACCGTCGTCACGCGGAGCTGCGACGGCTTCGGCGAGACCAGCAGTCCCGTGCAGAGCGACGGCGGCGCTGGCGCCGTCCTTGACGCCGCGACCGGACATGGTAACGGCGGCCATGGCCATGGCGCCAAGTCCGACGACGCTGGCGGCAGCGAGACGCTGCCGGGCGCGGGTCGGCCTTCTGGGGTGCCTCATCGTCTTTTCGTCGGCCACGGCGGCTTGCCGGCGCGAGTGCACGGCCGGGCCCTTGCCGGGCGTGCCCGCGCAATTCATCGAGGAAGGTGGCAGCTACGACGCTCAGCCGGACCCCAAGATGATCCCCCCGGGCTACGCCTACCCGATCAACCGGGTCGACCTCACCATGGCCCCAGGCACGACGCGTGAGCGGGTGGACGCACTCGCTCGATCGGTCGGAGGGCGCGTGGTGGGTCAGATCCCCAGCATGTGCAACTACCAGCTGGAGGTGCCCAGCCGCACCGAGTCGCAGCTGAGAGCCGTCATATCCCGCCTGGGTAAGCAGCGAGGTGTTCGCTTGGCCACAGCCCAAGGGGGAGCCACGCCCATCAGTCCTGCTCCACCTCCCCGTCGTGCCCCCGATGCGCACCCCGGGCCGTCGACGGAGGGCCGCGACTGAACGCCTCGTCCCGAGGGCATCCCAGGTGTCTCGGCGACGGCCTGCGGCCCGCGCGCCCCCCGTCGCGACCGCGCACTTCCCCCTCGGCCCGGTTTCGCGTTAAGGTTCGGGGGCCGGCGCCCGCGCCCCCCACCCGCGGGCGGCCACTGGCAGGAGCCGTCGTGCCCGAGCTTGCGAGCGACCTGAGACTGCTCAACGAGGCGGGTCGGGCCATGCACACCGAGCGGGAGCTCGGGCCGCTGCTCGACCGGATCCTCTCGCTCGTCGACGAGGTGTTCCACGTCGACACCTGCGCGGTGCTCCTGATCGAGCCCGACGGCGCGCTGCGCATCGCGCGCGCCCGGGGGTACGACGACGAGGTGGTGCGCACGTTCCGCGGCGCGGCCGGGCAGGGCATCACCGGCTGGGTCGCCGAGCACGGCGAGGCCCTGTCCGTCGCCGACGTCTGGTCGGACCCGCGCTACATCGGCGGGGTGCCCGGCGCCGTGTCGGAGATCGCGGTCCCGCTCAAGCTCGACGGCACGATCATCGGCGTGCTCGACGCCGAGCTCAAGCGGCGCGACGAGTTCGACGCCGCCCGGCTCGAGCTCTTCGCGGCCTTCGCCGCCCACGCCGCGACCGCGATCCACAACGCCCGCCTGCTCGAGCGGATGGGGCGCCGCGCCGACGGCCTCGCGCTGCTCGTGCGCTGCGGCCGGGAGCTCGGCTCGTCCCTGGACCTCTCCACCGTCCTCGGGCGCGTCCTCGAGCTGGCCCATGACGCGCTGCGCTTCGAGCGCTGCGCCGTGCTGCTGCGCGACGAGGACGGGCGGCTCGCGGTGCGGGCCGCGCACGGCTACCGCGACGAGGTGGTGCGGGAGCTGCGCATCCAGCCGGGCGAGGGCGTCACCGGCAGCGTGCTCGCGAGCGGCCGGCCCGAGCTCGTGACCGACGTCACCGCGGACCCGCGCTACATCCGGGGCTCCCAGGGCGGCGGGAGCGAGATGGCCGCGCCCCTCGTGCTCGACGGCGAGACCATCGGCGTGCTCGACGCCGAGAGCACGGCGACGGCCGCGTTCGACGGGTTCCAGCTCGAGCTCTTCGCCGGCTTCGCCCTGATGGCGGCCACCGCCATCCGCAACGCCCGCTACCACGCCCGCCTCGAGGCCAAGGTGAAGCGGCTCGGGCTGCTCAACCAGTGCAGCCGCGCCCTGGCGCTGACGCTGGACGTCGACGAGCTGCTGGGCGAGGTGCTGCGCCTCTCGCACGAGGCGCTCCGCTTCGAGCGCTGCGCGGTCCTGCTCACGTCGAAGGACGGCCAGAGCCTCAAGGTCCGCGCCGCCCACGGCTACAAGCCCGAGGTCATGGGCACGCTCACGCTCAAGGTGGGCGAGGGCGTGACCGGCGCGGTCGCCCGGACCGGCCAGGCGCGGCTCGTGCGCGACGTGGCGCTCGAGCCGGGCTACGTCGAGGGCGTGCGCGGCGGCCGCTGCGAGATGGCGGCGCCGCTCGTCGCCCGGGGCCGGGTCATCGGCGTCCTCGACGCCGAGAGCACGAAGCCCGGCGCGTTCAGCGAGCCGGACCTGGAGCTGCTCGCCACCTTCGCGCTCTCGGCCGCCGCGGCGCTCAACAACGCGGAGCTCTACGGCGAGCTCGACCGCGCGAACACGACCCTGCGCCACAACCTCGTCGAGATCACGCGGATGAACCGCGAGCTGTCGGACTTCAGCACCCAGATCACCTCCGCGAACCGCGACCTCGAGCGGCGCGTGCGGGAGCTGCTCACGCTGCAGGAGGCCTCGCGCACCATCACCTCGAGCCTGGACCTCGACGAGACGCTGCAGGCGATCGTGCGCATGGCGCGCGACATCGTCCGCTCCTCGACGAGCGCGATCAAGCTGGTCGACGAGGAGACCCAGGAGCTCAACGTCCGCGCCGTGGACCGCGCCGGGGTCGGGGTCGACGCCGCCGACCTGCGCTCGATCGCGAGCGCCCCGCTGCGCATCGGCGAGCGCACGATCGGCATCTTCGAGATCGGCAGCCACACGGTGGACGCCTTCTCCGACGAGGACCGCCGGATGCTCGAGACCCTCGCGAGCCAGGCGGCGATCGCGATCGAGAACGCGCGCCTCTTCGAGAGCACGCAGGCCACGTACTTCGAGACCATCCGCTCGCTGGCCTACGCCCTGGAGGCCCGCGACGCGTACACGCGCGGCCACTCCGAGCGCGTGACCGCCTTCGCGCTCAAGATCGCCGACGAGCTCGGGCTCGGCCCCGAGCAGCGGCAGATCCTGGCCCACGCCGGCATGCTCCACGACATCGGCAAGATCGGCGTCGCCGACGCGATCCTCAACAAGCCCTACATCCTCTCCGAGGACGATCGCAAGATCATCGAGAACCACCCGCAGTTCGGCGGGACGATCCTCGCGCCCATCCGCTTCCTCGCCGAGGTGCAGGTGCTCGTCCGGCACCACCACGAGCGCTACGACGGCTCCGGCTACCCCGACCACCTCGCGGGCGAGGCCATCCCCCTGGGCGCCCGCATCATCGCCGTCGGCGACGCCTACGACGCGATGACGTCGGACCGCCCCTACCGCAAGGCCCTGTCCCACGCCGACGCGCTCGCGGAGATCCGGGCCAAGAGCGGCAGCCAGTTCGACCCGCGCATGGTCGAGATCTTCCTGCGCATCATCGAGGCCCCGGCCGCGCGCACCGAGACCGCGTAGGACGGATCAACAGGGAGGCGGGGAGGCGGGGAGGTTCACTGGGGTCGGTCGCGCCCAGAC
>DASXVK010000746.1:0-2891 GCA_036504295.1 Polyangia bacterium | reverse complement strand
CGCCGCGGCCGCGCTCTCGTTCGAGGCGGTGCTCGCGATCGACCCCGACGACGCCGCCGCGCTCGCCGCCGCGGCCGACCTGGCCGAGCGCCGGGCCGACCTCGCGCGCGCCGGGGATCTCCTCGCGCGCCTGCTGGCAAGGGCGGCTCCGCCCGAGCGCCGAGGGCTGCTCGACCGCATGTCCCGCGTCGCGCTCCGACGCGGCGACGAGACCGCCTTCGCGCGCCACCTCGAGGCCATCCTCGAGCTCGCGCCCGGCGACGAGCGGGCCCTGGCCGCGCTGGCCGCGCTGCGCCGGGCCCAGGGCGACGGCCGCGGCGCGGCGGACCTGTACGGCCGCCTGGCCGAGCGCGCCCACACCGCCCCGCGCCGCGCCGAGCTGCTCGCCGCCCGCGGCGCGCTGCTCGACGACGCCGGCGACCTCGACGGCGCCCGCGAGGCGCTCGCCCAGGCCGTCGCGGAGCACCCCGACCCGGGCCTGCTGGGCCGGCTCGTCGACCTGGCCGCGCGGGGCGAGCACGTCGGCGAGGCGGCGGCGGCGTGCGCCCGGCTGGTCGAGGTGCTGCCCGCGGGGGCCGCGCGCGGCGAGGCCCTTGGCCGGCTCGGCGCGCTCCGGCTGCGCCTGGAGGATCGGGCGGGCGCCCGCGAGGCGTACCGTCAGGCGGCGCAGGAGCTGGGCAGCGGGGCCGGGTGGGCGGCGGCGCTGCGGGCCGTGGCCGAGCTCGCCCGCGGGGCCGAGGAGGCCGCGGCGGCGCTGCGGGCGGTGTGCGGGACGGGCGAGGCGACGGAGGAGGATCGCGCGCGGCTGGCGGCGCTGGACGCGGCGACGGCGCCGCCGTCGCCGGAGCCGGCGCCCCAGCTGGAACCGGCGCCGCCGCCGGAGCCGCCGCCGCCGCCGCTGCTGCCGCCGGAGCCGCCGCCGCTGCTGCCGCCGGAGCCGCCGCCGGAGCCGGGGCCGCAGCCCGTGCCGCTGCTGCAGCCGGAGGCGCAGCCCCAGCCGGAGCCGCAGGCGCTCCCGCAGATGGAGAGCGCCGTCGTGCGGACGGTGCGGGCGCTCGACGAGGAGACGCGGCCGCAGGCGACCGTCGTGTCGCTCCGGCGGCGGATCGAGGCGGCCGCCGAGCGCGGCGACGACGCGGACCTGCTCGCGTGCTGCCGGGAGCTGTGGGCGCGGCGGCCCGGCGACGCGCTCGCCTTCGCGCACCTGCGCCGCCTGGCGACCGTCCGCGGCGCCGCCGACGAGCTGCTCGCGGTCCTGGCGGGGCGGATCGACACGAGCGACCGCCCCGGGGAGCGGGCGGCGCTGCGCTGCGAGCTCGGTTTCCTCCTCGAGGAGCGCCAGGCGGACGTCGACACGATCACGGCGATCTACGAGGCGGCCCTGGCCGACGACCCGGGCAGCGTGCCGGCGCTCGACGGGCTCGCCGACCTGTGTTACCGGCGCCACGAGCTCGCCCGCGCCCGGGACCTCTACGCGCTGCTGGGCGACCGCGGCACGCGGCTGCCGCCCGACGCCCTCGCCTGCCGCCGCGGCGAGCTCAGCGAGGCAGCCGGCGACCACGCCGACGCGCAGCTCCTGTACCTCGCCGCGGCCGAGGCGAACCCCGCGCAGCTCGAGGCCCGCGAGGCGCTCGCGCGGCTCGCGCTGCTGAGCGGCGATCGCGGCGCGGCGATCGAGTGGCTGCGGCAGGTCGAGCGGCTCCTCCCCCTCACCGAGACCGAGCGCCGGGTCGAGGTCCGCCGGCAGCTCGCGGAGCTGCACGTCCGCGCGGGTGAGCCCGGCGTGGCGCGTATCTACCTGGAGCTGGTCCTGGCGGAGGAGCAGGACTGCGCGCCGGCCCTCGAGCTCGGCGCGGCCGTGTACGCCCAGCTCAGCGAGTGGGAGCGGGCCGCCGGGTGTCTCGAGCGGCTCGGCTTCCTCGTCGCGGACCCGCAGATGCGCGCCGAGCTGCTGTTCCGCCGCGGCGAGATCTACCGGCGGCGCCTCGGCGACCCGGCGCGCGCCAGCGACTGCTACCTGCGCGCGATCGACCTCGCCCCCCAGCACGTGCCGACGCTGCGGCGGGTGGTGGACCACTACTGGAGCGCCGGTGAATGGCAGGGCGTCGTGGAGGTCGGCGGCGAGCTGAGCCAGCTCGGGCCGCCCCTCGCGGACAGCGCCGCGTTCGCCATGCGCTACGCGCTCGGCACGGTGCTCGCCACGCGCGACCTCGCCACCGCCGCGGGCCGGCTCGGCCGGGTCGCCCTCGACGCGGAGGCGCTGCGCGAGCACCTCGTGCACGCCGCGCGCTGCCTCGCGCGCGGGGGCGGCGCCGTCGAGCTGCTCGACGGCCCGCTCGGCCTCTTCGCGGCGGCCGGCGGCGACCGGGTGACCGACACGCTGGCCGAGGAGCTCGGGCACTACCTGCGCGCCCATCCGGCCGACGCCGCCTGCCGGCGGCTCCTCGCGCGCCTGTGCGAGCAGCGCGGCGCCGCCGCGCGGGCCCGGAGTCACTACGCCGTGTGCGCGTTCCTCGACCCCGCCGATCCGGCCGCGGCGCGCCTCGCCGCCCTCGGGCCGGCGCCGGCCGCGAGCGCCGAGGAGCTGCAGCGCGGCGCGGCCGTCCACCCCGAGATGCGCGGCCCGCTGCGCCGCGTGCTCGGCGCCCTCGCTCCCAGCCTGGCCGGGCTCGCCCCCGAGAGCCTGCGGCCGCCCGGCCCGCCCGTCGAGCCCGCGACCGCGCCGCTGCCCTTCGCCCACGTCGAGCAGCTCCGGGTCGCGCTCGCGATCGGCGCCCTCACCGCCCACTGGCTCCCGGACGAGCCGCTCGTGGTCGCCGCCGAGAGCACGCGGCCGCCGCGCCTGCTCGTCAGCCGCGCCGCCGCCGCGCTGCCCGCGGCCGAGTTCGGCT
>DASXVK010000745.1:0-52025 GCA_036504295.1 Polyangia bacterium | reverse complement strand
GCCGGCGCCGGACCGGCGCCCTGCTCGGGCGGCGTCTCGCCGGGGGCGGGCGGCGTCTCGCCGGGGGCGGGGCCAAGCTCCTGGGCGAGTGCGCCGGGGGCGGGCGTGGCCGCCTCCTCGGGCCCCGGGACCTCGGCTGGGGGCAGCGGCGGCTGTCCGGGGCCGGTCTCCTCGGGCGCGGGCGCCTCCGCCGGGGGCAGCGGGGCGCCGAGGGGCGGGCCCGCCGGCGCCACCGCTTCGCCCGGAGCGGACTCCCCGGGCGCGGGCGGCACGGCGTCGCCCGGCGCCGCCTCGCCGGGCACGTGCGGCACGGCCTCGCCGGGAGCCGCCTCGCCGGCCACGTGGGGCACGGCGTCCCCGGGGGCTGGATCCTCGGGCGCGGGTGGGACAGCGTCGCCGGGGGCCGGCTCCACGGGCGGGGGCGGGTAGAAGAGCGGCGAGAGGCCGGCGGGGATCGGGGCCACGGGCAGGGGCACCGGCGTCGCCTCGGGGAGCACCGGGGTCTCGCTCGGGACCGCGGGCGGGCCGACCCCCGTGGCCTCGGGCGGACCCGGCGGCTGCACCCCGGGAGCGGGCGGCGGGCCGAACGGCGGCGCCACCGCCGCCGCGGCCCCGGGTGGGGGAACGCCCGCCGCCGGCGGCGGGCCCTGCGGCGCGGGCCCGGTGGGGGCGCTCAGGACCGTCGACGGCGCGCTCGGCGCCGTGAGCACGGACCCGGAGCCGCTCGGCAGCTGCAGCACCGACTGCGCGAGCGCCGCCGCGCCCGCGAGCATGGCCGCCCCCGCGACCGCGAACGCGACCCGCCTCCTCGTCCTCATGTCCCTTAGAGGCGCGCTCGCGGCCGCCGGCCCCGTCGAGGGTCTCGATTGCGCCGCGGCGCGTTCAGCGCGGCGCCATTCGTCCGCTCACGCTGCAGCGCGGGCCGCGGCGGCCTCGGCCGCGGTGCCCACCCACAACTCCCGCGTGCCCATGACATGGTCGAACCACGGCCGCGTGATGCAGAAGTTCGCCTCGGGGTTGGGCCCGAGGTGGTGGTCCACGTGCCACGGCAGGCGCGCCCGGGCCCAGGCCGGATCGACGTGGGCGCGCTTGTGCTTCCGGTAGTAGTCGACGAGGCTGTAGAGCACCGTCGCGGTGAAGAGCGGCGCCAGCGGCGCGAGGGGCAGGTGCGCGAGGCCGAGGCCGACGAGCGACAGCGCCTCCTTGCCCTGCGCGTGCCAGCCGAAGACCGAGCGCGTGTAGGTCGGATCGACGAGCCCGTGCAGCCGCACGTTCCGGTGGTGCTCGTGCCAGTGATACGCGTAGAAGCTGCCCCGCCGGCGGCCCAGGCGGTGCAGCACGTACTTGTGGAGCAGCCACTCGCCCGCGTTCGCGTACAGCATCCCCACCAGGATCCCGAGCATCGCCGTCCTCCGTGCGTTGCTCAGGCTTGGATGCGGTGCGGCAGGCCGGGCGCTCGCGGCTACCGGGGCAGCGCGCCCGCGCGGGTGCGCCGCGGCCGCAGGTCGGCCTTGACGCCGGGGTGCGCCGCGAGCCAGGCCTCGAACCGGCGCCACGAGCGGTCGTAGACGTCGCGCTCGCGCTCGTCGTCGCCGTCGCCGTCGGCGTCAGCGGCGGCGGCGGCGACGGTCGTGGGCGGCACCTCGCCGGCGAGCATCCGCGCCACCCGCGACCCGGGCGGCGGCGCGCCGCGGCGGGCCCACCACAGCACCGCGCCCAGGTCGGGGTTGCGATCGGGGCCGCTGAAGTCCATGCGGTCCGAGAGCGCCTGGCCGGGCGCGCCCGCCGGGTTGCGCGTGTCGGCGACGGTGCGCGGGAGGGCGGTGTAGGGCTCGAAGTCGGCGGTCGGGCCGAAGGCGTCCCACAGCGGCGTCGCGAGCGCGTCGAACCGGTTCATCGGCGGCAGGCCGAGGATCAGCTCGAAGGTGCGGAAGAGCGACGGGAAGGACGTGTGCACCGGGCTCACGTGGCCGCGCTTCGCCCAGGGGCTCGCGACGACGCAGATCGAGCGGTGGTACTCGACGTGGTCGGCGCCCTGCTGCGGGTCGTCCTCGACGATGAAGATGGCGGTCGAGTCCCAGTAGCGGGACTTGCTGAGGCGCTCGACCAGCAGGCCGGTCGCGTAGTCGTTGTCGGAGATCATCGCCTCCGGCGTGAGCGAGTTGCGGGAGGTGCCGTGCGTGTGGTCGTTGGGCAGCAGCACGTAGACGAACTGCGGGAACGGCCCGCGGTCCACGAGCGCCTCGGCCGCGTAGCGCGCCTTCTCCTCGTCGGGGACGTCGGTGTTGAAGAAGACGCCGGGGTAGTTGAGGTCGGTGTGGTTCATCACCGAGTCGCCCGCCTCTTCGCCGAAGGAGCCGACGACCTCGCCGAAGTTCGTGAAGCTCACGCCGTGCCGGATGAGGTGCGTGAAGAAGGTGCCGAAGTCCGGCTGGCCGGCCTTCTGCACCGACTGGTCCCCGAAGCCGTGGCCGCGGTAGTCCTCGAGCCAGATGCGCTCCATGTAGTCGTTGACGAACGACGACGTGAGCCACAGGTGGCCCTGCACCGAGGTCTCGCCGTCGTTGTAGAAGTTGTCGTGGTGCGCGAAGCGGCGCGCGAGGGCGTGGATGTTCGGCGTCACGTCCTCGCCGAACATCGCCAGGCTGGGGTCGCCGTCGCCGACGCCGAGGTCGCCGAGGAGGCTGTCGTAGGTCTTGTTCTCGCGCACCACGAGGACGATGTGCTCGATCGGCGTGCGGCCGCCGGCCGCTGGCGGCGTGCGGCCGCCGGCCGTCGGGGGCACGACCGCGCTCCCGGCGCAGCTGTACGGGTACACCTGGGCGGGGCGGTGCAGGTTGGCGTCCACCGTGGCGGCGCCCGCGGCGAGGTCGTAGCCGGCGAGGGTGACGATGGAGACGGAGCCGTTCATCAGCTCCTTGCCGCTCTCGTCGCCCATGCCGTAGATGCCGAGCGGGCCGGTGCCGAGGCCCTTCGCGTTGGTCGCGACCAGCGTCGCCCCGGCGGCGTCGAGCGCGACGGCGCTCGGGTACCAGCCCGTGGGGATCGCGCCGAGCGGGGCGAGGGTCGCGGCGTCGAGCACGGCGATGGCGTTGTCGGCCGCGCGGGCGACGTAGAGCCGCCCGCCGGCCGCGTCGAGGGCGAGGCCGGTCGGGCTCACCCCGGGCAGCGGCGCGCCGTCGGCGTCCGCGAGGGCCGGGTCGCCGAGCGCGACGGTGGCGGCGACGGTCCGCGTGGCGGTGTCGATGGCGAGCACCCGGTCGCCGTCGGCCACCGAGACGTAGACGCGGCCGCCGTCGGGGGCGGCGACGACGCCGAGGGGGTTGCCGGCGCCGGCGTCGATGACCGCCGCGACCTGCGCCGCGGCCAGGTCGACGGCCGCGATGCGCGTGTCGCCGAACGGGGTCACGTAGGCCTCGGCGCGGCCCGGCACGAGCGCGACGCCGTAGGCCTGCAGCGGCAGGCTGATCGTCCGCGTGACGGTGCCGCTGGCGGTGTCGACGACCGCGAGGCCGTTCGAGCCGAACTGGCCGACGTAGAGCGTGGCGTCGTCCGCCGCCAGCGCGAGCCCCGCCGGGAAGCCGCCGAGGTCGAGGGCGGCGGCGTGGGTGAGCGTGCCGTCGGCGGCGGCGTCGTAGACATCGACGAGGCCCGAGTAGCCGCCCGCGGCGTAGACGCGGCCGCCGTCGGCGGTCACGGCCAGGCCGAGGAAGGCCTCGGCCCGCGGCAGGTCCTGCAGCACCGCGCCGCTCGTGAGGTCGACCACCTGCAGGCCGCGCTTCGCGTAGCCGCTGTTGCCGACGTACGCCACCGCGGCGCGCGGGCTCACGCGCACGTCCACGGGGAAGCCGCCGACCGGCGTGTGGAGCCCCGCCGGGGTCAGCGCGCGGCCGCCCGGCAGGATGAGGCCGCCCGGCTGCGGCCCCGCCTTGACCACCGCCTCGGCCGGGGGCGCCGGCGGCGCGCACTCGACGACGTTCAGCCGCGTGGCCTCGCTGCCGCACCCGACCGCGCTCAGGACGAGCGCGCACACCGCGATCCGTAGCCGCATGGCTCGGCCCTCCTGACCGCCTAGAGTACACGACGAGGGATGGGTGCGGGCAGCCCAGAAGAGCCGCGCGGCCTGCGCTCCGAGGAGCGAGGCCGCGCGGGGTGAGGCGGAGAATGACGGGGAGACTACGGCGCGGGGGGCGGCGAGACGTAGAAGCCGCAGCGGACGAAGCTGCTCGTCACGCCGGCCGCCTGCGTGCCGGGGGTCAGCTTGATGTAGTAGTCGCCCGCGGCGCCGACGGCCAAGTTGTTGATGCGCAGGTCGTCGGTGAGGACCTCGGTCGCCGTGCCGCCGGTGACGACGGTGTCGTCGGCCTTGTGCACGCTGACGTTGAGGCCGGTCATGCCCGAGCCGTTGCGGGCCGCGCCGCAGACGAGCGAGATCACGTCGGTCGCGTTCGCGACGTTGATCTTGAAGTAGTCGGCCGCGTCGCCGGCGGGGAGGGACGCCAGGATGAAGGCGGCGTTCGACCCGGTGCCCGTGGCGGCGAGAGTGAGGGCCTGGGCGGTGGCGAGCGTGTCGTTGACGCCCGTGGCCGTGCCCTCGGCCTCGACCGGGTTGTCCTGCGCGAACATGTTGTGCTTGATGACGTAGAAGTCGTTCGCGCCCGCGGCGGCCGCCGGGTGCTTGACGTAGAGGAGGTAGTCGCCGGCGGCGAGCGGCGGCTGCAGCTCGAACGGCGCCTTGGTGATCGAGTTGTCGATCTTCGCGATGGTCGTGGCGCCGGTCGCGTCGGTGATGTAGGCCTCGCCGACGGGGTTGGTCGCGCCGTAGCCGTTGACGCCGGCCGGCATGATGTCGAAGCTGACGTTCCACATGGTGCCGACGCCGCCGTCGGGGATCGCCGGGACCGTGAACTTGTAGATGTCGACGTCGGTGCCGCTCGCGAAGCTGCCGAGGATGAAGGCGCCCTTCGCCGTGGCGGTCGCGCTCGACAGGTACGTCATCGGCGTCGCGGCGCCGACGGTGTCGTTCGGCTCGGTCTCCTCGACGACGCCGGGGACCGCGTCGGGCTGGATGGCGAAGAGCTTGTAGATGAAGGTCGGGCCGCCCTTGGGCGGGTCACCGGCCCAGGTCGAGAACTCCTGCACCGTGACGTAGTAGGTGCCGGTCGAGGGCAGCTTGATCATGATCTCGGAGTCCGTGTTGACGCGCGGCACGGCGTCGTCGTTCTCGGCGATCATGGTCTGGCTCGAGTCGAAGAGCTGGATGACGGTGTCCACCATCGTGGGGTCGTCATTGGGGTTCGCGTCGGTGTAGAGGAACATCCACGTGCCGGCGGTGCCCTCGAACTTGTAGTAGTTCACGGTGCCCGCGGGGCTGATGCTGCCCGACTTGCCGTTCGTGTCGTTCAGGGTGATCGCGGCGGCGTTCGCGAAGCTGTCCGGCTTCTGGCCGCCGTCGGGCTTCGCATCGGCCTGGCTCGCGTCGCTCGGCGGCAGGGCGTCGAGCTGGATGTTGGTGTCGGTGGTGCCGGCGTCCTTCTGGGGCGTGGTGCCGCTGTCGCCGCAGGCGGCCATGGTCAGCGAGACTGCGAGGAAGAGTCCGAGTACGAAGTGCCGTTGCATTGGTTACCCCTCGACGTTGAGTGACGGGGGGAACCTAGCACTTCTGGGCAGAGTTGTGAAAGGGGGTCACGCGTGAGTGCTGGCGGGCTTTGCCTGCCAGCACTCTGCGCGGGGGGTCAAAGGGACCCTCCCAGGGTCCCTTTCTAGATCAGTACGGGGTGTCCAGGCCGGGCTGCGCGAAGCTGCAGTTGCCCGCGCGCATGTGCTCGACGCGGCGCCGGACCTCGACGTGCAGCGTGCTCGCCTGGTTGGGATCGGTCGGCACGAAGATGAGCCGGCTGCCCTCGGCGAGGTCCTCGGTGATGGCGCGGGCCGGCGGCACGCTCACGGGCTCGGCGCTCTGCGAGGCCGACGAGCCTTCGCCCGACCCCGTCATGCCGCCCTCGCCCTCGGGCTCCCCCGTGTGCATCTTGTGCTTCTCGCCCTTGCCGCTGCCGGTGCCGCCCATACCGCTGCCCGGGCCGGCCCCGCTCAGGATCTGCTCCATCGCCCGCAGGCCCGGAGCCTCCCCGTTGGGGGTGTTGAACCGCGCGGCCAGCACGTGGCTGATCGCGCGCAGCGCCTCGACCTTCTCGATCGGGCCCGTGAGGTCGACCACGACGCCGCCCCGGATCTCGGTCATCGTGATCTTGGAGCCGGGGATCTGCGTGGGGCAGACCAGCGTCGGGCTCGTGGCGAGCCCCGGCGTGACGCTCTGGGTGGAGATCAGGTTGACCGGGGGGTTCTTGTAGCACCCCCCGACCGCCGCCGACCCGGCCACTACCGCGAAGACAGAAATGTACCACCGAATCCGCATACGACAGCGCTCCTCTCCCCCCGCGCTTCGATGCCATCCAGAGCTCGATGCGTGCCAGCGTCAGCCCGACGGCGGCTTCGTCCAGCAGGCGCCCGCGCGCATGCGCTTGACGTGGGCGCGCACGTCGCGCCGCAGCGCCGTCGCCTGCGACGGGTCCTTGGCGAGGAAGAGCAGCCGGGCGCCGGCCTGCATGTCCTGGGCGATGGCGCGTGACGACGGGATCGCCTCCCGGTGGGTGCCGCCGGGTTGCGAGGCGGGCGGGGCGCGGTCCGGCTCCCCGCTGCCGCTGCCGCCCCCGCCGCTGCCCCCGCCGCCGGTGCCGTCGTCCGGCTCGCGGTCCTCCGCCGCGACCTCGTCACGGTGGTTGTAGCGCGCCGCGATGACGTGCGCGATCGCGCGCACGACGTCGACGCGCTCGGGCGGGGCGGTGAGGCCGATCGCGACCCCGTCCGGCACGTCCTCGACGCTGACCTGCGATCCGGGCAGGCGGGTGGGGCAGACGAGGCGCGGCCCGGCCGGGGGGGCCGCGCGGGGCGGGGCCGCTGCGACGGCGGCGGGCGGCGACGCGGCGTGTGCCCCCTGCTGGTGGGCGCAGCCGGCGCCGCCGGCCATGAGCGCGACGGCGGCCAGGGATACGGCACGATGCATGCGAATCCTCCGACGGATACGATGCTTGCCACCGACGGAGGACGCGGCCTGGCTCGCCTCAGTGCCCGGTGAGGTAGCCGACGACGCGCGCGGGCGTGATCGGCGCCTGGACCTCGCCGCGGCACGCCTGGAAGCACGCCTGGCACGTCGTCCACGGCTGCTTGGCGGGATCGTAGTCGCGGTAGTGGGTGATGGTCGGCAGCTCCGCGCAGGGCCGCACGAGCCCGGCCGGGGTGATGTGGATCGTGCGCTTGCCGGCGGTGCAGCCGCCGATCTTTTCGCCCGCGGCGTAGCGCGGGGCGCGCTCGAGGTACCAGTCCTCGTTCGCGACCACCCCCCGCGCGCGGAGGCGCCGGAGCTCCTCGCACACGGACTCGAGCTTCGGCAGGAGCTCCGGGGGGAAGAGGTGGGTCCGGTTCGCCGCGGGCAGCTCGCTGTACAGCGTGAACGTGATCTTGGCGCCCCACGACTCCGCGAGGTGCGCGAGCGGCAAGACCTGATCGAGGTTGTCCTTCATCAGGATGGAGTTGAGCTGGACGTTCGCGCCCTGCCCGGCGAGCCAGGGCACGATGGCGCGGATGCGGCCGAAGAGCCCCTTGAGCTTGCGCTCGGCGTCGTGCCGCTCGTCGGGCCAGTTGAGCGAGACGTTGATCTGGTCCATGCCCGCGTCGAGCAGCGCGCCGGCCCGCCGCTCGTCGAGGAACCAGCCGTTCGTGATGATCGAGAGGTAGCGCCACCCGGGGAGGTGCTTCACGGCGCGGGCGATGTCGACGGCGTCGGGGCGGATGAGCGGCTCGCCGCCGCAGAGGGTGACGTTGAGCGGGTCGAAGCGGCGCACCACGTCGACCCAGCCGGCGGCGTCGAGCTCGTGGCGGTGTGGCTCGCGCCAGTGGCCGCAGTAGTCGCACTTCGCGTTGCAGCGCCGGGTGAGCTCGAGGGTGATGCTGTAGAGGCGGCCTTCGAGCCGGGCCGTCACGTACTTGCGAAAGCCGGCCGCCTTGTCCTTGATGCTGAGCTGAACGAGTGACACGGAGCGCCTCCCACCAGCAGTGTCCTGATGAGATGGCGCGGGCGCGCGGGTCCGCTCGTCGCGTTTTTTCAGGGCAGGTGAACGCGGAAGGCGCTGCCGTGGCAGGAGTTGCAGCTCCCGCTCGTCGCCGCGCTGCTCATCTGGGCAGTGCTCGGGCACTTCGACGCGACGGGGTGCACGGGCAGCACCACCGGCGTCAGCGTGTAGAAGTTGCCGTTGCTGGCGGTCACCAGGTCGAGCACCTGGTTGTTCGCGTCGGTCACCCGGATGGTCGCGCCCGACACCGCGGTCCCGCCGCCGGCGGTGGTGTAGAGCGTGCCGGCGACGGTCCAGCGGAAGGCGCTCGCCGACCCGCCGCTCTTGTGGCAGTTCAGGCAGTCGGCGCCGGCGTTGTGCTGGCCGGGCGGGAGCGTCGCCACCGCCGGGATGCAGGCGGCGCCCGCGTCCTGCTGCGGGGCGGCGTCCTGCTGCGGGGCGGCGTCGCTCTGCGTGGCGGCGTCGTTCTGCGTGGCGGCGTCGTTCTGCGTGGCCGCGTCGTTCTGCGTGGCCGCGTCCTGCTGCTGCGCGGCATCCGTCGCCGGGGTCGCGTCGGCGGCGGCGTTGCCGTCGACCGCGGGCGCCGCGTCCGTGCCGGCGCCCGGCCCATCGGCGGCCGCGGGCGCGTCCTGGGCGGCCGCGTCGTTCTGCCCCGTCACGGGCGCCTGGCTCGTGTCGCCGCAACCCGCCCACACCCCGAGCCCCACCACCACCGCAGTCGTCACCCAGCGCCGCATTCCTCGCCTCCTCCCCCGGCACCACGAGGGCCGCGCCGCCGCGGCCGGCGTTCCGGGGCGGATCGAGTGTGACCGGGATCCGGCCAAGCAGCAACTCTGGATTATTCGACGGGCACGGGCAGGGGCACGTCAGCCGGGGACGCAGACGCCGTTCGGGTCGCAGCGGTACGCGGGTGGGCAGCCGGCGCTGCACGGTCGGAGGTAGAGGACGTTGACCCCGGCGCCGTCGCGGCCGGGAGCGCCGTGGCCCGCGACGGTGGTCGAGCTGCCGCCCGGGCCGGCGAGCCCGCCCGTGAGCGCGGCCTCGTCGGTCACGAGCTCGTTGGCGGTCTCGTACCCGGGGCCGCCGGCGTTGTAGGCGAGGATCCCGAACGACGGCCCGCCGCACCCGCCGCCGCCGCCGCCGCCGGCGCCGCCGTTGCCGCCGTCGCCGCCCTTGCCGCCGCTCGAGCCGCTCCAGTTCGTCGCGTCGCCGCCGAAGCCGCCGTCGCCGCCGAGGCCGCCGAGGCCGCCGAAGCCGCCCTCGCCGCCGTCGCCGCCGAAGTTGCGCTGGATGCGGTTCGCGGTGATGGACGGCGCCTGGCCGGGCGCGGGCGGCGCGGCGAAGACCAGGAGGACGGCGATCGACGCCCCGCCCGCCCGCCCGGCGCGGCCGCCGCCGCCGCCGCAGGCGCCGGCGCCGCCGCCGCCGCCGGTGGCGCCGTACTCGAAGGAGGGGCAGCAGCCCGCGGTGCCGCAGCCGCTGAGGAACGCGGCCACGCCGCCGCCGGCGCCGCCGCCGCCGCCCGCGGCGCCGTTCTGGCCGACCGCGCCGTCGCTGGTGGCGCTCCCGGGCACCCACAGGCCGCCGGCGAGGCTGCCGTAGGCGGCCTGGCAGCCGGGCCCGCCGCTGCCGTCGGGCCCGTCGCCGCCGGCCTGGCCGTCCTTGCCGTTGTGGTTCGACAGCGTGCCCGGGGCGGTGCCCTGCGTCATGTGCGAGCAGGACGTGCCGCTCTTGTCGTCGAAGCTGAGGTCGTAGCCGCCGGCGCCGTTGCGGCCCTCGGGCGGGAGGTACTGCTGCTGGCCGCCGATCTTCGGCGGCGTCCAGTTGAACTGCGGGCACGTGGCGCCGCCGCCGGGCGCGGCGCTCGTGTCGCCGCAGTGGAGGTTGCGGCCGGCGGGGCCCCCCGCGCGGCTCAGGGACGTGCACGGCGCGGGCAGGCGGCCGCCGTCGAGGCCGGGCGCGCCGTCGAGCTCGGCCGAGCTCTGCCGCCCGAAGCCCCGCGCGCCCGTCGAGCCGCGGCCGCCGTGGCCGCCGCGGCCGGCGACGATCTCGTTGTCGGACAGCGTGAGCCCCGGACCGCAGTCCTTGACGTAGACGGCGACGCTCGCCGTGCCATCCTGGTCGGACGGGGTCGCGGCCGTGACGTCGGCGCCGAGGATCGTGAAGCCCGAGAGCACCGTGCGCGGGCTCGCCGCCGCGATGCCTTCGGCGTGGACCGCGCCGCGCGGGCCCGACATCGGTCCGGCGGGCGGCTGGCCCGCGATGATCGAGGTGTGGAGCAGGGCGTCGCGGGCGCGGAAGGTGCCCGCGTAGCCGCCGAAGAGCTGCACCCCGGCCGCGAGCGTGACGTCCTCGCGGTAGGTGCCTTCGGCGACGAGGATGTAGCGCTTGCCCGCCGTGGGGAACGCCGCGAGGCCCTCGCCGATGGTGCGGAAGGGCCGCGCCATCGTGCCGTCGCCACCCGGCTCGGCGATGGCCGACACGAAGAGCGCCTGGGCGGCGACGCCGTCGACGCCGTCGCAGTTCGCGTCCACGGCGCGCTGGCCGGGGACGGGGTAGGGCCCCTCGTCGGGCGGGTCGTCGTCGGCGAGCTTGTGGCACTCGCAGCCGTCGGCGGGATCGCCGTTGACGTCGACCCAGTCGGGCAGGCACTGCATGCGGCACACGGGCCGCGCCGGGGCCGCGTCGCACACCCCGGTCGCGTGCTGCACCGTCGTCGACCAGTACTTGGCGCAGTCGTTGTTGCAGAAGCCGCAGTCGTGGTCGCGGTCGTACTTGCCGGTCGCCTCGTTGAGGAAGCCCTCGTCGATGCGGCCGTCGCAGTCGTTGTCGATGGCGTCGCAGATCTCGGGGTTGTAGGTGGCGACGTCGCAGGCGCTCCACGCCCACCCCCCGCCGGCGGCGCCGCAGGTCTGGAACCCGCCGCACGTGGCGAGCGAGCAGGCGCGCATCGCGCCGGCGTGGGCCGCGGTGCACGCGCAGGTGCCGGAGGCTGGCGCGCACTGGCTGCCACCGCCGCCGGCGGTGCAGGCGTAGCCCGCCGGGCACGCGGCGCCGTAGGGCGAGCCCGCCGCGCAGTCGCGGCCGCAGGCCCGCTCGCCGCCGAGGTCGAGGCAGCGGCTGCCCGGCCCGACGCAGTCGGCGTCGACGGTGCAGGCCTGGCACAGGTTGGCCGGGAGCGTGAGGCAGAGCGCGCCGCCGGCGTAGGGGAAGAAGCCCGGCGCGCAGGCCGTGGCGCGGCACGCCGGCTGGCCCGCGTCGTCGAGGACGCAGTCGGCGCTCACCGCGTGCGCGATGAGCGCGAGGCAGTCGTTGCCGCAGCCGCCGCAGTGCTCCTTCGTGACGTAGCGCCCGGCGGCGTCCACGAAGCCCTCGTCGACCACGCCGTCGCAGTTGTTGTCGGCGTAGTCGCACACCTCGGCCGCGGGCAGCGGCGCGTCGCACCCCCAGCCGTCGACGCCGCGGCAGGTCTCGGTGCCGTGGCAGGTCCACCCGCCCGCCGAGCGACTGCACGGCCGCGGCTCCAGGCCGTCGTCGATCCGGCCGTTGCAGTCGTCGTCGAGGCCGTTGCACGCCTCGGGCGCCGGCAGCGGCGCCGAGCACTGGCCCCAGCCGCCGGCCAGGCACGCCTCGTGGCCGGCGCAGGTGCCGTACAGGCTCGTCGCGCTGCAGCCGCGGGTCATGCCGATGGTGTCGCTCGTGCACTCGCAGGTGCCCGCGGTCGGGACGCACTGCGCCTGGCCGCCGCAGGTGTAGCCGTCGGGGCAGGGGTCGAACGAGCAGTCGCGCGCGCACCAGCGGCCGCCGCTCGCGACGAAGAGGCAGCGGTCGCCGCCGCTCGCGCCACAGGTGCGGTCGTCGGTGCAGGGCTGGCACAGCGTGGCCTCGCCGACGGCGCACAGGCCGAGCAGGCCCGGCGTCCCGTTGGGGTCGGGCACCAGCTTGCAGTCGTAGCCGACGGGGCAGGCGCGCTGGCAGCGCACCGAGCAGAACGCGCCGCGCGGGCCCGCCAGGCAGTAGCCGCTCTGGCACTCGGGGCCGGCGTCGCAGGGCTCGCCGAAGGCCTTGAGCGGCGGCGGCGCGTCGGCGCCGGCGTCGCGGCCGCCCTCGGTGACGCAGCGGCCATCGAGACAGACGAAGCCCGTGGGACACTCGGCGTTCGCCGCGCACGGGCCGCCGCCGGGGAGGAGCGGCGAAGTGCGGCCGCAGGCCCCGAGCACGAGCACGAGCACTGCGAAGGAATTGAACAGGGAGGCGGGGAGACGGGGAGACGGATGTTGGTTTGAAGAGAGCTGACTCCCCGTCTCCCCGCCTCCCTGTTGCCGCTCCGAGCTACTGCGCCAAGCGGTCATGGCGCACCTCCGAGGTCCTGGAAGGTGGCGGCCTGGCCGGGCGCGCCCTCCGCGCCGTCGCACGCGCCGCCGGGGCCGCAGTCGGCGCCGGCGGGCGAGAAGCCGCCCGCGCCGGGCGCGCCGGCCGCGCCCGCGGGCAGCGGGCCGAAGCCGTTGTCCTGCTGATAGCCGCTCGTCGCGAGGAAGGTGCCGGCGATGCCGTAGGCCGGGCCGCCGCCGCCCCCGCCGCCCCCGCCGCCGGAGCCGCCGTCGCCGCCGCGGCCGCCGCGCCCGCCCTCGCCCGCGCACCACGTGTCCGACGTCGAGAGGCCGTTGGCGCCGCCGAGGCCGCCGGCGCCGCCCTGGCCGCCGGTGCCGCCGCTCTGGCCGAAGCCGCCCATGCCCGTGTCGACGTGGTTGCCGCGGATCACCGGGCGTGACGTCGGCGTCGACGAGAAGACCACGAAGATGCCGAACGAGCCGCCGCCGCTGCCACCGGCCTGGCCGCCGCGGCCGCCACAGCCGCCGGCGCCGCCGCCGCCGCCGGAGGCGCCGAGGTCGCCGATGAGGTGCAGGACCGTGCAGGTCGAGTCGGCGGGCGTGAAATTCGGGACGCTGCCTCCCGCGCCGCCGCCGCCGCCGCCGCTGCCGTGGCCGCCGGCCGCGCCGCTCTGCGCGCCGTTCGTCGCGTACTCGCCGTCGACGATGCGGGCGACGCCGTCGCCGCCGCCGCCCCCGCTGCCGTTGCCGCCGTCGGGGCCGGCCTGGGCGTCGGCGCCGGTCATGCCGGGGATGGGCATCTGGCACACCGCCTTGCACTTCTCGGGCTTGTCCGGGTCCGCGACGTAGCTGCCGTTGTAGCCGCCGGCGCCGTCGAGGCCGCCGGACTGGTAGTCCTGCGGGCTCTGCGTGCCCTTGGAGCCGGCGCCGGTGTGGCCGGCCGTGCCGCACGCGGCGTTCGCGCCGCCGCGGCCGCCCGGCTGGGCGTCGCCGGCGCAGCTCATGCTCGAGCACTCCCGCGCGACGAGGCCGGGGCCGCCCGGCCCGCCGTTCGGCCCCTCGGCGCCCGGCGCCCCGGGCGCGCCGTCGCCGCCCCGGCCGCCGGCGACGCGGTTGTTCGCGATCACGAGCTGGCTCGTCGAGTCTTGCACGAAGATGCCGTAGGTGCTCCGGCCCGCGCCGCCGGCCGCGGGCCGATACGTCACGTCGTAGCCGCGCACGATGAAGCCGGCGAGGACCGTCGACTGCGTGATGCCGGTCGCGTTGACCGTGCCCGGCCGCATGGCGGGGTCGGCGAAGTCGGGCTCGGGCCCCTCGATGATGGTCGGGTTCGTGACGACGTCGCGGCTGGCGAACCCGGGCGCGTACCCGCCGTAGAGCTTCACGCCGTTCGTGAGGATCACCTGCTCGGGGTAGCTGCCCGCGGCCACGAGGATCGCGGTGTGGCGCGCGGGATCCCAGGCGGCGAGGGCCGCGCCGATGGTGGCGAAGGGGTGCGCCCGCGTGCCCTGGCCGCCGGCGCTGCCGGCCGCGACGAAGAGCGAGGTGGCGGCCGCCCCGTCGACGCCGTCGCAGTCGCGGTCGACGTAGGGCCAGCCGGCCTGCGGGTAGGTGGGGTAGACGTCGGGCGCGTCGGCGGCGCCGAGCGCGGCCGGGCACTCGCAGCCGTTCGTCGCGTCCTGGTCGACGTCGTGGAACTGGTAGGTGACGCGGCACGTGCCGCCCTGGCACGTCGACGGCGCGCCGAGCGTGGCCTGGCACTGCGCGTGCGACGAGCACGCGACGGTGCAGTAGCCGTCGACGCACGGGTTGCCGCCGCACGCCGCGCTCGAGGCGCAGCTCCGCACGCACTGGCGGTAGAGCGGATGGCAGGAGCGGCCGGCGCCGCAGTCGGGGTCGCGCTGGCAGGCGCCGCCGCCGGCGATGCTCTCCTGCGTGCAGGCGACGATCGCGCAGCGCGGCGGCGCGCCGGCGTAGACGCACCCGCCCACGGCGTGCTGGATGGCCTTGCTCCACATGACGAGGCAGTTGGCCTCGCAGCTCCCGCAGTGCTCGTCGAGGTCGTAGGTGCCGGTGCCGTGCTGGTTCAGGAACGGCTCGTCGGCGTGGCCGTCGCAGTCGTTGTCCTGGTAGTCGCACACCTCCTTGGCGGTGACGGAGGTGTCGCAGCTCGACCAGCCCGCGGCGCCGCAGGTCTCGAGCCCGAGGCAGGTCTGGGTCGCCGACGACTTGAAGCAGGGGCGGGTCGCGCCGGCCCGCGCCGCGGTGCACGCGCACGTGCCGGTCGCGGGCACGCACAGGCGCGCGCCGGCGACCGCCTCGCAGGTGTGGCCCTGGGGGCAGCAGCCGCGCTGGCCGACGGCGCCGGTGCAGCCGGCGTAGGGCGCCTCGAGGCCGCAGCCCTGCGCGCACGCGGGGTGGGGGTCGTGGGCGAGCGGCACGCACCGGTCGGACGGCGCGAAGCAGTCGCCGTCGCTCTCGCACGGGTGGCACTGCGAGCTGACGGCGCGCTGGCACAGGACGGGGGACGCGGCCGGGTAGGTGAAGAACCCGGGGGCGCACTGGCGCGGCACGCACGCCGGCGCCCCGTCGTGCACCTCGCAGGCCACCGCCCCGGGGCGCACCCTGCCGTCGGCGCCGCGGGCGAGGTCGGGGATCACCGCCTCGCAGTCGGCGCCGCAGGCCCCGCAGTGGTGCACGTCCACGTAGCGCCCGTCGGCGTCGACGAAGCCGTTGTCGACGACGCCGTCGCAGTCGTCGTCGCGGCCGTTGCAGGTCTCGGGCTCCGGCGCCTGCGCGTTGCAGGTCCAGCCCACGCCGCCGTCCGTGGCGGCGCAGCCCCAGGTGCCGACGCAGGCGCCGCCGGCGCCCAGGCGGCAGCTCGGGTAGCCCTCGAGCTGCGACACGTCCAGGCCGGGGTCGGCGGCGTCGGTGAGGTCGTTGCAGTCGTTGTCGAGCCCGTCGCACACCTCGGGCGCGGCGGTGCGGGCGTCGCACGCGGACCAGGTGCGATCGGCGCGGCAGGACTCGTGGCCGTAGCAGGTGCCGTAGGCGTTCGCGTTCGTGCAGGCGCGGGTGAGCCCGACCGAGTCCGCGCGGCAATCGCAGGTCCCGCCGACGGGGACGCACTGCCGTCCGCGGAGGCCGCCGTCGGCGCCGGGCACGTCGGCGCAGGCGTAGCCCGGGCGGCAGTCCGCCTGGGAGCAGTCGCGGCCGCAGGCGCGCGCGCTGCCCACGTCCAGGCAGAGGTCGCCGGCGGCGTTGCAGTCCTGATCCGCGGTGCACACCTGGCACAGCCGATCGATGCGCGGCACGCACAGCCGCACGGCGCCCGCGGCCTTGCAGTCCCAGCTCAGCGGGCACAGCTCGCCCGGGACGCACTCGATCGTGCACACCCCGCCGTTGCCCGGGCCGGGCGGCAGGCAGTGCCCGGAGGCGCACTGGTCATCCGCCTGGCACCGGGCGGCGAAGGGCAGCAGCGGCACCGCCGCGTCCTGCTGCAGCGTCACGCAGCGCCCGTCGCGGCAGTGCTGCCCGTCGGGGCAGTCGGTGACGAGGCGGCACTCGCACGTCCCGTCGGCGATGCAGTCCACGCGGTCGTTCGTATCGTTGCGGCCGCCGCACGCCGCGAGTCCTGCGCCGAGGAAGGCGCACGCGAGCAAAGCGCGATATGGCACCACGGGCACAGCGCTCCTACCCGCCGCTCCACCAACGCCCGACGGGCCCGCCCATGCTCCGACACCCGCCCCGGAGTGTCAATCCGCGCATGAACGGAGTCGACCGTCGGGGCTCAGCGCGGTCGCGCCAGGTACAGCTTGCCGGCGGGCGCGGCGGCGAGGTTCTCGACGTACGACACGGCGAGGTGGCCGCCGGCGACGGCCACGGCCGGCGCGCTCTCGTCGCCGTCGGCGGTCGTGGTGAGGCGCACCTCGCCGGCGAAGACGCCGGCCGCGCCCGTGAGGTACAGCACGTCGGCGTTGCCGCCGTAGAAGCGGGTGAAGGCCAGGTGCACCGTCCCGGCCGGCTCCACGGCGAGCCCGAGGTAGTAGTCGCGGTCCTCGATCGAGGCGCCCAGGGGCTGCGGCGTCAGCCAGGTGCCGCCGGTCCGCCGGGCGTAGTGCAGCGTCTTCGTGCTCCAGTCGGGGCCCTCGACCCAGGCGAGGTGCGCGGCGCCGGTCCCGTCCACCGCGAGGCTCGGGCCCCAGACGTCCTGGTCCGCCGGCGTGAGGGGCTGGGCGGCGCTCCAGGTCCCGCCGGCCCGCACCGTGTGATAGAGGACGTTGTTGAGCCCGCCGGTGCCGGGCTGGCAGTAGACGACGTGCACGGCGCCGTCCGGGGCCACGGCCACATCGTAGTCGGGGTCGAGGCTGAAGCCCGCGGTGACGGGCGCGATCGTCGCCGGCGGGCCCGCGACGCCGGCGGCCAGCGTCACGTAGCCGAGCGAGTAGGTGGCCGCGCCGCCGGTGCCCACGCGCTGCTGATAGACGACGTGGACGGTGCCGTCGGCGGCGGCGGCCGCGGACGGCGCGTAGGCGTCCACGCCGCCGGCCGCCGTCAGGTCGAGCGGCGCCACGAACCCGCCCGCGCCGTCGCCGCGCACGGCCCAGAGGTCGACCCGGTCCGCCGCGGCGTCGTAGCGGTTGTAGACGATCACGGGCGCGCCCTGGCCGTCGAGGACGATGACGGGGTACTCGTTGCTGACGGCGTTGGCGGGCGCCACCTCGGTCCGCGTGAAGCTGTCGCCCTGGCCGCGCGCGTACCACACGCTCGGCGTGCCCCAGCCGTCGGCCGAGGTCGCGAGGTTGTAGGCGAGGTGGACCGTGCCGTCGGCCGCCATGGCGATCGCGGCGCGAGACTTGAACTTCGGCTGCTCGTCGACGACGACCACGCTCCAGGCGCCGCCGTCGCCGGCGGCGCCGCCGTCGCCGCGGGCGTCGCCGCCGGCGTCCGCCCCGAGCGCGTCGTCGGGCACGGCCGCGTCGGCGGCCGGCGCGGCCTCGGCGCCCGCGTCGGGCGTGGCGGCGGGCGAGGATGAGCCGCACGCGGCGGCTCCGAGAGCGACCGAGACGAGGGCGGCGAACAGGGCGTGCGCGGGGGAGCGGGTCATGGGCGCATCATACCTCAGCGGCCGCACCCGGGCGCCGTCGCGCGAGCGCGGAGAGCCATGATAGAGTCACGCATGCCCCGGCTCGCGCCGCTGGCCCTCGCCGTCCTCACCGCCGCGGGCGCCGCCGCGTGCCGGCGCGCGCCCGACCACGCGCCGATCCCGGTCCGCGACCGCGGCGACGGCGTCCTGCCGGAGCTGCAGGTCGCGCGCGTCGCGCCCGGCGCGATCCGCGTGGACGGCGTGCTCGACGAGGCGGTGTGGCGCGGCGCCGGAAATGGCACCCTCGCGCTCGTGCACCCGCGCTCCGGCCAGCCCGAATCCCGCTCCCGCGTGCAGGGCGCCGCGTGGCTCGCCTACGACGATCAGTTCCTCTACGTCGCGGCGCGCATCGACGACCCGGCCCCGCAGGCGCCGTTCCCGGCGGGCGCCGTGGACCCGCACGTGTGGGCGCGCTCGTCGGGCGTCGAGCTGATGCTCCAGCCCGGCGACCCCGGCGACAACCGCGACTACTTCGAGATCCAGCTCGACACCGGCGGCGCGCTCTGGACCACCCGCTTCGACGACTACAACCGTCCCATCACCCGCGACGCCGCCGGCCGCCCGGCGCGCTTCGGCCACGAGGACTGGGACCCGCCGATCCGCCACGGCCAGCGCGTCCACCGCGGCTGGTACGCGCTCGAGCTCGCGCTGCCATGGAGCGCCGTCGCGCCCGCGCGCGGCCCGGTGCCGCCGCGGCCCGGCGACGTCTGGCGCGCGAACGTCTACAGCTTCCGCGACGGTCAGCGCGACGCCCTCGCCTGGTCGCCGCTGCTCGGCCGCGGCAACTTCCATTACGCCCCGCGGTTCGGGCGGCTCGTCTTCGGGCCGTGAGAGGAGGGAGCGCGACATGGACGACGTCAGCCCCGGCGTGCCCGCCACCGCCCTCGTCACCGGGGCCACCGGCTTCGTCGGCGGCGCGCTCGTCGACGCGCTCCTCGCCGCCGGCGCCCGCGTGACCTGTCTCGCGCGGCCGGCCACCGACACCCGCGCGCTCGACGGCAAGGCGGTGCGTATCGTCCGCGCCGACCTCGCCGGCGCCGACCCGGCGCTGCCCGGCATCGTCGCCGGGCACGACGCCGTGTTCCACGTCGGCGGCGCGGTCCGCGCCCGCGGCCTCGCCGAGTTCATGGCCGCCAATGACGGCGTCACCGCCGCGCTCGTGGCCGCGTGCCGGGCGGCGCCGCAGCCGCCGCGCCGCTTCGTGCTCGTCTCGAGCGTGGCCGCGTGCGGGCCGCCGCCCGACGGGGCGCCGCTCACCGAGGACCAGGCGCCGCGGCCGGTCAGCGACTACGGCCGCTCGAAGCTCGCGGGCGAGCGGCGCGCCCTCGCCGCCGCCGACCGGCTGCCCGTCGTCATCGTGCGGCCGCCGCCGGTCTACGGGCCGCGCGACCGCGAGCTGCTGCCGGTGTTCCAGGCGGCGCGCTGGGGGCTGGTGCCGCTCCTCGCCGGGCGCGACCAGGTGGTCAACCTCTGCCACGTCGAGGACGTCGCGCAGTGCCTGGTGCGGGCGAGCGTCGCCGCCGTGCCGTCGGGCTCGGTCTTCCTCGTGGGCGGGTCGGAGAACCCCACCGTCCGCGCCGTCGGCGCCCTCGCGTGCGCGCTCTTCGACCGGCGGCCCCACGACCTCGCCGTGCCGCGCGCGCTGCTCACGCTGGCGGCCCTCGGCGCCGAGACGGCGGCGCGGCTGCGCGGGCACCCGGCGATGCTCACCCGCCAGAAGCTGCCGGAGCTGTGGGCGAGCTGGCCCCTCGACCTCAGCCGCGCCCGGACGCAGCTCGGCTACGCGCCGCGCTGGGCGCTCGCCGACGGGCTGCGGCAGACGCTGGCGTGGTATCGCACGGCCGGGTGGCTGCCGTGAGGGAGCTCCTGGCGCCGCTGCGGGCCGTACCCCGCGCGACGCTCGTCGCCGTCCTCGGCGGCCTCACGCTCTGCACCATCTACCTCTACCCCGGCCACGCCGCGTTCTACCTGCGCCACCTCGCGCCCGCCGGCGCCGCCGCCGACCCGGTCGGGCCGTGGCGCGCGCAGGGCTGGCAGTTCGGCGCCGCCTTCGTGCTCCTGTTCGCCGCGCCCGTCCTCTGGGTGAGGCTCCGCGGGCGGCCCCTCGCCACGATCGGCCTCGCCGTCGGGGACTGGCGCTTCGGGCTGAAGGCGGTCGCGGTCGCCGCGGTCGTCCTCGCGGGGCCGCTCTACCTCAACGCGGGCGCGGCCGACTTCCAGGCCGAGTACCCGCTCGTCAAGCTCGCGACCCGCTCGCTCGCGCTCTTCGTGGCCTGGGAGCTCTGCTACCTCGTCTACTACATCGCCTGGGAGACGTTCTTTCGCGGCTTCTGGCAGCTCGGCCTCGCCGGCGGCCTCGGCGCCTTCGGCGCGCTGGCGCTGCAGACGGCGACGAGCACCGTGATGCACATCGGCAAGCCGCCGGGCGAGACGTTCGGCGCCATCGTCGCCGGCGTCGGCTTCGGGCTGCTCGCGCTGCGCACCCGGTCGATCCTCTACGTCCTGCTGCTGCACTGGACCATCGGCATGCTCACGGATCTCTTCTGCGCCCTCCGCGCGCGCGGGTGACGACGTGCGCGTGCTCGTGACCGGCGCCGCCGGCTTCATCGGCTCGCACCTGTGCGAGGAGCTCGGGCGCGCCGGCCACGCCGTGCGCGGGCTCGACCGCGCCGGCGCCGCCGCCCCGCCGGGCGTCGAGCTCGTGACGGGCGACGTCACCCGCGGCGCCGACTGCCGCGTCGCCCTCGCCGGGTGCGAGGCCGTGTGCCACCTCGCCGCGCGGGTCGGCGACTTCGGGCCGGCGGGCGAGTACCTGCGCGTCAACGTCGGCGGCACCGCCACGCTCCTCGACGCCGCGCGGGCCGCGGGCGCGCGGCGCTTCGTCCTCGTGAGCTCGCTCGCCGTGCACCACTACCGCGGCCTGCGCGACGCGGACGAGACCGCGCCGCGCGACGGCCGCCTCAACGCCTACTGCCGGTCCAAGGTGCTGGCCGAGGACGTCGTCACGCAGCGCGCCCGTGGCCTCGAGTGGGTGCTCGTCCGCCCGGGTGTGTTCCCGTTCGGTCCGCGGGACCGGACCACCTTCGTCCACCTCGCTCGCGCCCTCGAGCGCGGCGCGGCCGGCTACGTCGGGGGCGGCGCGGCCCTGGTCACGACCGCGTACGTCGAGAACCTCGCCCACGGCCTGCGCCTCGCGCTCGAGCACCCCGCCGCGGCCGGGGAGGCGTTCGTGCTGGGCGACCCCGAGCCCGTGACGTGGCGCGACCTCTTCGCCCGCTTCGCCCGGGCGCTCGGCGTCGCGCCGCCGTGGCTGTCGGTGCCGCTCGCGGCGGCCTATCCGCTCGCCGCCGGGCTCGAGGCCGCGTGGACGCTCGCCGGCGCCCGCGCGGCCCCGCCGCTCACGCGCTACCGCGTGCTGCTGGCGGCGCGCGACTGCAGCTTCTCCAGCGCCAAGGCCGCGCGCCTGTTGGGCTACGCGCCGCGGGTCGGGCTCGACGAGGCGGTGCGGCGCACCGTGGCCTGGTACCGGGGGGCGTGAGGCGCGGGCGACGACCCTCAGCGGCGCTTCGGCGCGAGGCCGCCGACGATCTCCGGATCCCAGACGAGCTGCAGCACCGTGCGGCCGAGCGCCTCCTCGCGGTAGGCCACCACCAGGCGCACGACCCGCGTGCCGCGCTGGTCGGCGAGGACGAACCGGGCGGTGCGCGTGGGCGACTCGTCGTCGTTGCCGGGCAGGTGGTAGGTCGCGAGCACGCCCCCGCCGCTCTGCTCGTGCGCCTTCTCCGCCTGCGCCGCGGCCTTGCGGCCGACGTCGCCGAGGCGCTGGCCGAGCTCGGTCAGGCGGCGCAGCAGCGCCATGTCCTTCGTCCGCTGGAACTCCTCCCCGAGCCGCCGCATCTCGGCCATGTCGGCCTGGCTGGCGGCGTCGAGCGCGGGCGCCTCGCGCCCCGGCCGCTGCCGCGCGCGCGCCGCCCGCGCCCGGAACCCGGCCGCGTCCAGCGGCGGCGCGCCGGCGGCGTAGAACGCGATGACGCGCTCGACCGCGTCCGTGGTGGTGAAGCCGGCCGCGCTCTGCGCGTCGCCCGGCGCGAACCGCTGCGCGCCGGGGTAAGGCTTGAAGCCGAGCGCGCCGAGGTCGACGGCTGGCTGGCGGCGGTAGGGGGACCCGCCGCCGCCCTGGTGGTTGTCCTGCCACTGCCGGGCGAGGCGCTGGTCGCCCCGGTCCCGGCTGCTCTCGAGGACGCCGGCCGCCGCGCGCTGCACCTCGGGGGAGTCGGCCGCGAGCAGCGCCCGCATCCGCGCCATGACGCCCGGGCGCTCCGGGAACTGCGCGAGGATGCGGCACGCGGCGACGTGGATCGCCGGCTCGCCGTCGAGGTCGAGCGCCTCGAGCGCGGTCGCCACGCCACGCTCGTCGCGGGCCGCGGCCACCGTGTTGAGCGCCATCAGCAGCTCCGCCCGCATCGCACCGTGCATCGCCGCGCACTCGGTCGAGGCGGCGTCGGCGCAGGCGCGCCCGTAGGCGGCGAGATCGCGGCCGAGGCTGTCGCCGGCCTGGGCCGCGGCCGGCTGACCGGACGTCTTGAGCACGACGACCGCGGCCACCGCGGCCGCCGCGGCGAGGAGGGTGCCGAGCGTGCGCCGCATCAGCGTCCCCCTCGCGCGGCCGCGGCCCGGCGCCGCGCCTCGGTGCTCCGCATCGCCTGGCGCAGCCGCCGCGCGTCCTCCATGGCCTTCTTGCCGTCGGGCGCCTTGGAGCAGGCGCGGGCCCACGACTCGAGCTGCGACACCAGCGACTCGACCTCCGCCTGGTAGCCGTCGACCTCCTCGGCGGCGTAGTCGCGCAGGCTCTGCTTGCTCCGGGCCGTCCCGCCCGAGCTCCAGCATTTGGCCTTGTGCACGTCCTCGTGGGCGTAGGCCGCGCGCGTGAACTCCTCGCACGACGAGCCGCGCTCCTGCGCGCCGTCCTCGCTGGCCGGCTGTCCGTTCATCATCACCTGACAAGAGGCGTTGGTCTCGAAGTTGGGCACGCTGCCGTTGAGCTCGGCCTCGCAGTCGCCGAAGACCTGCCGCTTGAAGGCGCTGTTCTGGATCGTGCGCTGGAGCCGATCCTCGAACTGCTGGCGCTCGCGGCTCTGGGCGGCCGGATCGCTCGACGACGAGCGGGCGGTGAGCGCCGCGTTCACGAAGACGCTCTGCAGCGCCATCTTCATCCGGATCTGCGCCATGTAGTCGCACACCGGCTTGGTGCAGCAGCCCTTCACCGGGGCGCCGCGCTGGCACGGCGGCGGCAGGCAGCGCAGCGTCTTCGCGGCCGCGACGGCCCCGGCCGCGACGGCCCCGGCCGCGACGGCCGCGATCAGCGCGGCACGCGCTCCTCGTGACATGATCCCTCCTGGGGTGAGTCCTCCATCCTAGCACCCCGGGCCGCGAGGCGCCCCGCGAGCGCGGCGACGCCGAGGTCGAGCGGCGCGATGCACCGCGCCCGTGCGAGCGCCGCGCGCGCCTCGGCTGGCCGGCCGCCCTCGAGCAGCAGCAGGCCGTGGTTCACGTGCGGCCGCGGGTTCGCGCGCGAGGTGCGGGCGGCGTCCGCCCACAGCGCGAGGTCGGAGCGGTAGAGCTGGCCGCGCTGCACCGTCGCCGCCGCGAGGAGCGCGGCGGCGGCGCCGCTGGCGACGAGCAGCGCGCGCCGCGCTCGCGCCGGCCACGGCACGGCGGCGGCGGCGAGCGCCAGGGCGGCGAGGGCGAGGCCCAGCGGCCGCTCGGTGAGCGGGTCGAGCTTGGGCACGACCGACTGGGTCGGCAGCAGCGCCGCGAGCCATAGCCCGAGCCCGACGGCGGCGAGCGCCGCCCGGCGCCGCGCGGCGAGGACGACCGCCGCCGCGGCCGCGGCGAAGAGCGCGAGTCCGGCGAGGAAGAGCGGCGCGCCCGGCCGCGACGGCAGCGGCACGCCGTGGTCGATGGAGAGCGCCGCGGGGCGGGCGTAGAGCGACAGCCCGACTGGCACGGCGGCCACCTGCTGCACGGCGCTGCGCCCGACCGGGCGGCCGTGGACCGAGTAGTCCGCGAGGTGGCGGTAGCGCGGCGTGGCGCCGAGCCACGCGGCGAGCACGGCGGCGGCGACCAGCGCGGGCGCGAGCCGGCGGGCGTGCTCCCGCCACGGCCGGGCGCCGAGCGCCAGCTCGGCGGCGATGAGGACGAGGAGCGCGAGCGCCGCGGTCTCGCGCGCGAGGCCGGCGAGCAGGTAGAGCGCCGCCGCGAGCCGCAGCCGCCCGCGCACGTGGGCGAGGAGCGCGCCCAGGCACAGCGCCCCCGCGAGCGTGGCGCTGCGCCCGGCGACCGCGAGCACCGCCTCCGCGTGCACCGGGTGCACCCCGTACACGAGCGCGAGGAGCACGGGGCCGGCGCGGCTCGCCCCCGGCGCGAGCGCGAGCAGCAGGAGCAGCAGCAGCCCGGCCCCGGCCGCGTGCGCCGCCGCGCTCACGGCCCGCCGCGCCGCGGGCGCCCCGTCGAGGCCGGCGCCCGCCTCGAGCGCGTAGGTGAGCTTCGTCACCGGGCGCAGCGTGGTGGCGAGGTGCGCGACGAACGCGCCGGGCCCGCGGCTGGCCGGATCGTCCAGCGGCGTCACGTGGTCGTCGAAGTGGTACGGCCCGCGGAGCCCGGTCGCCCACAACCCGAAGACGGCGAGGGCGACGGCCAGCGCGAGCGCGCGGTCGCGGGCGGGCGTGGAGATCGCGGCGGTCACGGGCGGCGTCCAGCTAACCGCCCGGCGGCGGCGGGTGTCAAGGAGCAGGCGGGGGGGCGCGACGGCGGCGGTCTACTTCAGCGGGCCGGTGACGGTGCCAAGATCGACGAAGGCGCGGTCGACCATGATGACGTAGGGCCGCTCGTCGAGCTTGAGGCCGCCCCGGCCGTCGTGCTCGAGCACCTGGAGCTTGCCCATGCCGTAGCCCATGGGCCCGCGCGAGTAGTAGTGCGCCTCGAGCTTGTAGGGGTAGGCCGGGGCCTTGCCGCCGGCGGCGAAGGGGATGGTGAAGCACTCGGGGCCGTAGCCGGTGGTGACGTCGGCGTAGAGCTCGCCGCCCGACGGGAGCTGGCGCTGCGAGTAGTAGGCGTGGCCGGCGCGGCCGTCGTGAATGTGGAAGTCGACGTCGTTCGCGTCGGTCTCCCACACGAGCACGAAGCGCAGCGAGGCCTGGGTCGGGATGTCGCCGCCGGCGCCGCGCACGCGGTCGCGCACGAGCGCCTCCTTCTGCGGCTCGCGCTTGAGCCAGGCGGCGGCGATGAGGCCGACGTCCTCGCGCAGGATCTGATCGACGCCGGCGAAGCGGCCCTGCGGGTACTGCTGGCGGGTGCCGGCGACGATGGCCTCGAAGGCGGCCTCGGGGCGGCCGGCGCGCAGCAGCGCGTAGGCGAGGTTGCGGTGGCTGGCGGGGTGGTCGGGGCGCTGCTTGACCGCCTTCTGGTAGGTGTAGACCGAGAGCGCGAGCGCCGCCGTGTCCTTGAGGCCGAGGCGGTCGAGGCGCTCGCCGGCGAAGCGGCGCAGGTCGGCGCGCGACGGGAAGAGGTCGATGAGCGAGCCGTAGGCGCGCGCGGCCCAGGTGCGCTGCCCGAGGGCCTCGAGCGCCTCACCGAGGGCGACGAGGGCGAGCACGTCGCCGGGCTGCTCCTCGCGCCAGACGAGCGCCTTGCCGAGCGCCTGCTTGGCCTGGCCGCGCTTGAGCAGCGTCATGACCTCGAGCAGCTTGCCCTCGTACGGGATGGTCGAGGTGGCCTGCGGCCCGCCGCCGCGCGCGATGGGCGCCGGGGGCGGCGGGGGCGGGGCGGGCGGAGGCGGGGTCCAGCTCGTCTCGGTGCCCCCCGCGGGCTGGAACGTGAAGGGGTAGGTGACCATGACGGCGCCCCCGCCGGCCGGCGCCGGGAACCGCCAGCGGCGCGCGGTGGCGATGAGGCACGCATCGAGCGGCGGCGAGCTCATCGTCGTGCTCTGGCGCTGGACGTTGACGACGTCGCCCTGCGGCCCGATGACGAGCTGCAGCGTGACGCGGCCGCTGAGGCCCGGGTTCACCCGCAGCTGCCGCTCGTAGCACGCCCGGACCTCGGCCACGTGCGCGCGGATGACGCGCCGGATGATGTTCGTGTCGAGGGAGCCGCGGACCGTCGGCTGGCCCTCCTGGATGTACGGGATCCCCGTGACGCGCTGCCGGCGCCCCAGCCCGCTGCCGTACCCGGCCCCCGGGCGCCGCGGCGCCTCCTCGTCGGACGCCCGGGCCTTGGCGGCGCGCCTGGGCTCCCGTTCCGCCTTGGCCTCCTTCGCCATGCGCGGCTCCGGCATCGGTCGCGCGGCCGCGGCCGGCTTCGCCGCTTCGGCGCGAGGCGCGGGCGCTGCCGCCGCCGTGTCGGCGGCGATCTCCGCGGGGGGCGCGGCCGCCGGGGCCGCGGGCCGCCCCGCGGGCGCGCCGCCCAGGCCCCGGCCGGCGCCGCTGCCGCCGCCGTGGCCGACGGTGCCGAGGTTGCCGAGCCCGATCGTGCCCTCGCCGGCGCCGCCGCCGCCCTGGCCGGTGCCGCGGAGCCCGAGGCCGCCCGAGCCGAACGAGTCGCCCACCTGGTTGCCGGTGAGCCCGCCGGCGGCGCCGAGCGGGGGCGCGCCGTCGCGGCCGACGAGGTTCGCCAGGCCGCCGCGCTTGCCGCCCGTCGGGCCGCCGAGGACGCCGAGCACGCCACGCGTGCGCGCCTCCTGCTCGATGGCGGACGGCGGCGGCGCCGCGATTTGGTAGCCGGGGGCGCGGCGGTTGAGGAGGTCGATGCCGTTCGCGCCGACCATCATGATGTCGGCGAGGGCGCGGCGGTCGATGTTGAAGCGGGCGTAGTCGGCCTCGGTCTCGAGCACCAGCAGCGCGGTGTAGTCGGACATCACGCGGTGGCGGGTCGAGAGCTCGACGATCTGCTTCTTGAGCGCCTCGCGCAGGTCCTCGTCGGCGCCGGCGAGCGTGTCGCGCTGGTGCCCGAGGCGCTGGATGCGGGCGTTGACCCACGCGCGCTCGAGCAGCGGGCGGGTGACCTCGGCGGTGGCGACGGTGTGGCGGGCGCCCTGCGGCCCGTCGAGCTGCACGTCGAAGGGGCGGTCGCGGGGCAGGTCGGCGTAGACCAGCACCTCGTCGCCGGGCTGCAGGCCGCGCAGCTCCACCGGCCAGGCCCACTGGTGCCGGGGACGGTGACCTTGAGCGGCGCGGCGGTGGCGCTCTGCAGCTTGCGCGCGACCAGGGTCGCGGGCAGGCCGGCCTCGACCACGATGCCGTCGCGCGGCAGGCCGGCGCTGACGAGCTTCTTGAGCAGCTCCTCGTCGCGGATGCCGCCGTCGACGAGCACGTCGAGGCGCTCGACGCCGGCCGGGCCGAGCTTCGCCACCTGATCGCGCAGGGCGTTGCCCTCGGTCTCGCCGGCGGTGGCGATGCCGTCGGTGATGACGAGCACGCGGCCGCCCTTGCCGGGCGCGGTGGCGAGGTGGGCGAGGGCGCGGCCGAGGTCCGAGGCGCCGAGCGGGCGCCGCGCGCGCAGGCGGTCGAGCGCCGGCTGGCCGAGGCCGCCGAGCGGGCCGCGGTACACCTCCTCGACGTCCTGGTCGAAGGCGGCGAGCGTGACCTCCACCTGCGGCCCGGCGCTCGTGCGCAGGGCGTCGAGCAGCGCGGCCAGGCGCTGCACCTGGCCGGCGAAGCCGAGGGCGCGCGAGGCGCTGGTGTCGAAGAGGATGGCGAGCCGCGCGAGCTTGTCCTCCCGCGCCTGGGTCACCGGGGTGACGCGGCCGACGACCAGGTTCTCGTGGCGCAGGCCGACCAGCGTGCCGCCGCTGCCGGCGCTCGCGGTGAAGTCGCGGTCGGGGGCGAAGTCGCGTTTCTGCACCTCGACGGTGGTGCGGCTGATGGTGCTGCCGCCGAGCGACGAGCCGCCTGGCTGGGCCTGGCGCCTGCCGACGAGCACGCGGATGTCGAGATTCGCGATGGTCGGCAGGCCGCGCAGGTAGATGCGGTAGGGCTCCGTGGCGCGGCTGAGCTCCTGCGAGTAGGAGAGGATGAGCTCCTTCTCGGCCTGCGGCGGGATGGGGAAGACGCGGGCGCGGAACTGGTTGCCGGCCTTCTTCTCGAGCAGCGCCGGGTCCTGGCGGCGGTGCAGGAAATCCTCGTAGGCGCGGCGCGCCGCCTGCAGCTCGACCACCTCGCCCTCCTGCCAGCCCCAGTGCTGCTTCATGGCGAAGCGGCTGACGGCGGCCCCGGGCGGCAGGGTGATCTCGAACTGGCCCTCGATCTGGCGGGCCTCGGGGTTGCGGAACGTGAGGTGCAGCTCGGTGAAGGCGAGCGGCTCCTCGACCACGCCGCGGGCGTGGAAGCCCACGAGCGTGAGGCCGGCGCCGTCGGAGGAGGTGAGCGACACCGGCACGCCCCCGGCGCCCTCGTCGATGATGTCGAGCGGCTCGGCCACGGTCGTCTTGGGCGGCAGCACCGGCGCCGCCGCCGGCTGCCCGGCGAGCTCGTCGAGCGAGCGCGCCGCCGGCTCCTGGCCGCCGGCGCCCGGCTGGCTCCGCTGCCCGCAGGCGGCGGCGATGACCATGATGGTGAACAGCGGCAGCAGTCTTCGCATCCTCGTCTCCCCGCGCTCGCGCGCGTGCTCCTGGCGTTGGACCCCGCAGCTCCGGGGGATGAGCGGCGGCCCCTCCGGCCCCGCGTCGGCCGGCGCCGCGGAGGCGCGGGCTTGCGGGCGCGGGCTTGCGCCCGGAGCACCCCCAGGCCCCGGCGGCCGCCATGGCGAGCGCGACGCGCCGGGAGCGCGCACATCCGAAAGCGAGCATGCCACCCTCCCGACGCAGGAGCATGCGCCGCGATCTACCCGAACTTCAAGCAGAAGCGGGGCGGCGTGGGCGCGACGGCAGCCCGGCCTGACGCGCGACGGTGCGCGCCGGGGCGCGCGCGGCGCCGCTGACCCCGGGTGCGCGGGTCAGGGGTTCACTTCCGCCAGCGGAAGTGGGCCCGCGAATCTGGGCCTGAACCGGGCGTCGATCCCCGCGGGCCCCGTGCTCCGCCGCGCCGCGGCGAGCCGTGCCCTCGAGGGGCGCGCCGCGCCTGCGTTCACGCCGGCGCACGTCGCAGATGGCGGGCTGGGCCCCACCTCTGGCGGGCTGCAACCCACCACGGCCGACCGCGCGGCCCATGGGCAACCCGCTGTAGGCGCGTGGGTTTCATCGCGGCACGGGGCTTGCTTTTGGACCCCTCAACGATGGAGGTCCACACGATGAAGACACGTTGCAGGCCCAGCCGCCGCGCAGACACCCCGGTAGGGAACCCCATGACCGAGACCGGTACCGAAGGAGGCGGCAGGCAACGAAACCTCGGTGCGTTCCTCCTGATCGGTCTGGTTCTTCTCGGTGGTTTCGCGTGCGCGGGGGCCGGAGACGACAGGGCACTGACGGCGACGAGTGGCCTCACGGCAGGGATCAGCGTGACGCAGGCCCGCACGGCCTACAACGCCGGCAGCGGCGTCACGAGCCTCGCGGCGAGCATCGCGACCGCGCCCGGCTCGCTGCTCGTGGCCTTCGTCCGCGAGGGCTCGAACACCACCGACAGCTTCACCGTCACCGACAGCGCCGGGCAGGCTTGGACCCAGGCCGGCAGCTACGGCTCGTTCAACAGCAGCAACCGCAGCGGCCTCTTCTACGTGGCCAACTCCGCTGCCGTGACGAGCGTCACGGTGCGCTTCACGACGGCCGCCGGGGTCACGCGCCCGGGCCTCATCGTCTACGAGATCACGGGCGCCGCGAGTGCGGTGCCGCTGGAGGCCGGGCCGGTGACGACCGTCGCGAGCGTGGCTCGAACCAGCATCACGAGCGGGGCGCTGACGACGCTCGGTACGAGCGACATCCTCCTGTTCGCGGTCGACGTGTCGGTCGACCAGGCGGGCACGAACAACGGCTTCGTGCCCGGGACGGGGTACGCGTTCCCCGGCACCGGCGCGGGCACGACGCCGCGGCAGGCGCTCATGTACCAGGTGGTGACCGCGGCGCAGACCAACGTGACGACCGCGGCGACGTGGAGCGCGGCGGGCAGCGCGACCGCGTGGTTCCTGGCCTTCCGCGCCGTCTGCACGCCCACGACGTGCGCGGCGCAGGGCAAGAACTGCGGCACCATCGCCGACGGTTGCGGTGGCACGCTCCCCTGCGGCACCTGCACGCTGGCGAACCAGACCTGCGGCGGTGGCGGCACCGCCAACGTCTGCGGCTGCACGCCCACGACGTGCGCGGCGCAGGGCAAGAACTGCGGCACCATCGCCGACGGCTGCGGCGGCACCCTCCCGTGCGGCTCCTGCGCCGCCGGCCAGAGCTGCACCGCCAACGTCTGCACGGGCGCGATGGCGCTCAGCGTGACGCAGGCCCGCACGGCCTACAACGCCGGCAGCGGCGTCACGAGCCTCACGGCGAGCATCGCGACCACGCCCGGCTCGCTGCTCGTGGCCTTCGTCCGCGAGGGCTCGAACACCACCGATGGCTTCTCCCTCACCGACAGCGCCGCGCAGACCTGGATCCAGGCCGGCAGCTATGGCTCGTTCAGCGGCAGCAACCGCAGCGGCCTCTTCTACGTGGCCAGCTCCGCCGCCGTGACGAGCGTCACGGCGCGCTTCACGACGGCCGGCGGGGTCACGCGCCCGGGCCTCGTCGTCTACGAGATCGCGGGCGCCGCGAGCGCGGTGCCGCTGGACGCCGGTCCGGTGACGAGTGTCGCGAGCGCGGCCCAGACCAGCCTCACGAGCGCGGCGCTCACCACGACCGGCACGACCGACATCTTCCTGTTTGCGGTCGACGTGTCGGTCGATCAGACGGGCACGAACAACGGCTTCGTGCCCGGGACGGGGTACCTGTTCCCGGCCGCGGGCGCAGCCACGACGCCGCGGCAGGCGGTCGCGTACAAGGTGGTGTCCGCGGCGCAGACCAGCGAGACGACCGCGGCGACGTGGAGCGCGGCGGGCAGCGCGACGTCGTGGCTCGTGGCCTTCCGCACGAGCTGCACGCCCACGACGTGCGCGGCGCAGGGCAAGAACTGCGGCACCATCGCCGACGGCTGCGGCGGCACCCTCCCGTGCGGCTCCTGCGCCTCCGGCCAGAGCTGCACCGCCAACGTCTGCACGGGCGCCACCACCATCCCGGCGGGGACCGTCTCCGGCCACTGGACGCTCGGCGGTTCGCCGTACCTCATCACGGGGGACATCAAGATCCCCAACGGGAGCACGCTCACCATCGACCCCGGCGTCAGGGTCGAGTTCCAGGGCCCGTACAAGATGCAGTGCTACGGTGGCCTCCACGCCGTCGGCACGTCGACCCAGCGGATCCAGTTCACCACGACCGCCGCCGACGTGGCCAAGGGCGCCTGGGCCTGGACCGGCTGGCGCGGCCTCCGCATCTCCGGCTCGCACACCTACCAGACGCGCGATGGACTGCACGACTTCGGGGCCGGTCTCTTCAACATCCAGTGGACCGAGATCGCCTACGTCGACAAGGCGCAGGGCGGCCTGTACACCAACTACGACCCGCACGAGGAGTGGAACGGCAACTTCTACGCCTCGGACATCATGCCGGGCGACCTCATCTTCGACAACAACTGGGTGCACCACGCCAAGGCGTCCACCAGTACGGGCGGCGGCCAGCTGTTCTGGGTCTCGCACCTGGGCGGCGGCTACGTCCCCAACACGGTGCCCGACTACTACTTCTACAACAACGTCTTCGAGGACTCGCAGTGGGGCGGCGCCTACTTCGCGCACAACGCGCGCGCGGACGGCTCGCTGGTGGTGGCCCACCTGGTCGGCGGCGCGTTTCGCCGGACCCAGCGGCAGCCGCAGGGCTCGTCCTCGGTCTGCTCGGTCTTCGCCACGAGCGCCTCGCTCGACGGCGTCGAGATCACCGACTGCGGCGATCGGGTCGCCGCGCCGTGGTTCGCGGTCGTGACGACGCCCGGGACCATCACCTACACGCCCCCCGCCGCAGCCACCGTCGCGGTGACCGTCGCCCCGGCGAGCGCCAGCCTGCTCACGGGCGCGACGCAGCAGTTCAGCGCCACCGTGACGGGCAGCACGAACCCGGCGGTCACCTGGTCCGTCGTCGAGGCCGGCGGCGGGACCATCACGAGCGGCGGGCTCTACACCGCCCCGGCCACCGCCGGCTCCTACACCGTGAAGGCCCTGGCGAGCGCCGATGGCGTCACCGCCGCGACGGCCACGGTCACGGTCACCGGCGGCGCCAGCTCCGGCCTGTGGGTCGGTGGCTACTGGGCCGACTGGACGGTCGGCAGCGGCAGCTCGGCGGTCCACTACCCGTACACCGCCATCGACTGGAGCGCGCTGACGCACCTGTTCGTGGCGAACGCCAACGTGAGCGCCACCGGCACGCTGACCTACAACGGCGGCAGCCTCAACTCGACGATGGCCCGGGCCATCACGACGGCGGCGCACGCCAACGGGCGCAAGGCCATCCTGATGATCGGCGGCGTGGGCTCGAATACCGCCTACAACAGCGCCGTGCTCGGCAACCTGTCCGCCTTCGTCGCCACCATCCTCGCCATGGCGCAGGGCGACGGCTTCGACGGCGTGGACATCGACTGGGAGACCTTGCAGGTCGCCGAGCGCCCCCAGTTCGCCGCGCTGGCCGTGGCGCTGCGCGCGGCCTGGCCGGGCATGATCCTGACCGCCGCGCTCCCCAACAACCAGGGCGTCGACTCCTGGTGGGGGTCGGTCTCGACCTCCTTCGACCAGATGAACGTCATGTCCTACGACAACGTCGGCAACTGGGGCGGCTGGCAGACGTGGTTCCAGGCGGCGCTTGCGGACGAGACCACGAGCGGGGCCTACCAGCGCCCGTGGTCCATCGGCCGCATGTTGAACAACCTGGCCGCGTCGGGCGTGCCCAAGACGAAGATCGGCATGGGGATCCCGTTCTACGGGCTCAACTACCCCGCCACCATGATCTCGACCGGCTGCTACGGCCCGCGCCAGGACCTCGTGAGCACCGCGGTCGCGACGCAGGCCGGCGACGGGAAGTGGACCTACAAGTACATCCTCGACAACTACGCCAGCAAGGCCTACGACGGCCCCAACCCCGACCCGGGGACCGGCCGCACCATGCCGGACGGCGTTCACACGGGCGCCATCTTCGACCCGGCCTCGGGCAACTCCTACGTCACCGGCGGCGCCGCCGGCTGGACGGGCGTCAGCGGGACCGCCACCTCGATTGGCTTCCTCAACTTCGAGAGCCCGCAGTCCATCGCCGCCAAGGGCGCCTGGTGCCGGACCGCGGGCAACCCCTGCAGCGGCACCATCGTCTGGCTCATCAACGAGGGCGTCTCGAGCGTGACCACCGACCCCGTCACCGGGATCACCACCTACACCAATCCGCTGCTCGCGGCCGTGAAGGCCGCCTTCCTCCAGTGAGCGGGCCGCGCGCCCGCGCGTAGCTCCTGCCCCGCTGCCCGTCGGCGGGAGCGCCGCCGCACCCGCCGTCCGCGCCGCCCGACGGCAGTCGCGAGTTCCCCCCCTCAGCGGGGCCGGAAGGCCACCAGGTGGCACATGTAGTCCGCCGCGGGCTCGAGGGCGAAGCCGGCGCTCACGGGCCCCGGCGCCGCCTGCACCGCGGCCGCCGTCATCACGTCGGGGAGCGCCAGCCCGGCCGTGAAGCCGTCCGTCGGCGTGCCGACGACGGCGACGCCGTCGAGGTACAGCGCCGCCAGGAGCAGCTCGCCCGGCCGCGTGGTCGTCAGCGAGCCGCTCGTCGCCGCGGCGCCGGTCCCGAGGTTCGTAGCCACCTGGTCGAGGGGCGCCTCGGTCGCGACGCCGGCGTACTCGAGCACGATGAGGCGCCGGCAGCACGCGACTTCGCTCAAGGTCACCGTCATCGTGGCGTCCCCCCCGACCGGGTTCACGGCATAGAACATCGCGAGCGCCTGCCGGCTCCCCGGGTCCATCTGCTGCGTCGCCTCGTGGTAGGTGTTGCCGAGGGAGTCCGTGGCGGTGCCGAACGCGTTGCCGTTGAGGTTCCACGAGGCCACCGCCACGAGCAGGTTCCCCGCCGTCGTCTGCGCGAGGGTCGCGGTGATGGTGCGCTGGGTCGCCATGTCTGTGACGCGCTCCCCCTGCAGCGCGTGCGGGCCGGTCGCGGGCGGCGGGCCGCCGTCCGCCGGCAGCTCGAAGCTCAGCAGGCAGCCCGGCGCGAGCAGCAGCAGGAGCAGTGCGAGCGTTCGTCTCATAGCCGCGCCAGCATTGTATACTGTCGCCGTGGAGGCGTCACCGCGCATGGAGGCGCAGCTGCCCCGGTCGGGCGACACCGTCGACCGGTACGCCGTGGTGATGGAGATCGCGCGCGGCGGGATGGCGGTGGTGTACGCGATCCGCCGGGCGTCCCTCGGCGGCTTCGACAAGCTGCTCGCGCTCAAGCTCCTCCTGCCGCATCTCGCCGGCGAGCGCCGCTTCGTCGACATGTTCCTCGACGAGGCGCGCATCGCCGCGCGCATCGCGCATCCGAACGTCGTGCAGACGCTCGACGTGGGCGAGCACGCCGGCCTGCCGTTCATCGTGATGGAGCTCCTGCGGGGCCAGACGCTGTCGCGCGTGCTGAAGCAGGGGCCGGTGCCGCTCGGTTTCAGCCTCGCCAACCTTGCGCAAGCGGCCGAGGGGCTGCACGCGGCGCACCGGGCGGTGGGGGAGGACGGCGCGCCGCTGCAGATCGTGCACCGCGACGTGAGCGGCCAGAACATCCACGTGGGCTACGACGGCGCGGTCAAGGTGCTCGACTTCGGCATTGCGGCGGCCCGCGGCCGCCTCGCCGCGACGCGCACCGGCGAGCTCAAGGGGAAGCTCAGCTACCTCGCGCCGGAGCAGGTGACGCGGCTGCGGCCAGTCGACCACCGCGCCGACGTGTGGGCCCTCGGGGTGGTCGCCTGGGAGGCGCTCGTCGGGCGCCGCCTGTTCGTCGCGGCCGACGAGGGCACGACGCTGTGGAACGTCGTCAACCTCCAGGTGCCGGCGCTGCGCAGCGTCGCGCCCGAGGTGCCCGCCCCGGTCGCGGCGTGCATCATGGCGTGCCTCGAGCGCGACCCGGCCCGGCGCCTCGCCGACTGCGGGCGCTTCGTCGAGACCGTCGGGGCCGCGGCGGCGCGGCTCGGGTTCGCGACCCCGGCGGCGCGCGAGCGCGTCATGGCGGCGCTGTTCGTCGCCGAGCGCGCCGTCGAGGAGGAGCGGCTCGCCGCGGCGCTGCGCGCGGCCCCGGCGTCGCTCGTCGATCGCGAGCCGGGCACCCCGGCTGCGCCCACCGTCGCCGGGCATCGCCGGCCCGCGCGGCGCTGGCGGCTTCCGGCGGCGCTCGCAGCGGTCGTGCTCACCGGGGCCATCGTCGCCGCGGTGGCGCTCTCGGGCGCGCGGTCGTTCCGCCCCGGGGCGCTCGCCGCGGTGCCGCCCGCGCCCGGCGCGACGCCGCCCGCGCCCGCTGCGCCGCCGCCCGCGGCCGCCGCGACGCGGCCCGCGGCCGCCGCGACGCGGCCCGCGGGACTGGTGCCGGCGCCGCGGACCGTCGTCGTGATCATCGATCCGCGTGCTCGGCTCGCGCTGGTCGACGGCGTGCGCCAGGACGCCCGGCCGCTGCGCCTCGCCCTGCCCGAGGGTGGCGCCGCGACCGTGGAAGTGGTCGGCCCCCACGGCGAGACCGTCCGCCGGACCGTCGTCGGCGCGGCCGCCAGCGCGGCGGTGACGATCATGCTTCCCGACGCGCCGGCGGGCCCCGCGCGGCACCCTGTGCGCCGGCCTGCGGCCGGGCGTGGCCCGGGCCCGGCGCGGCCGGCACCGAGCGCCGCGCCCGAGCCGCTTCTCGGCCACCCCTACTGACCCATGCGCGTCGTGCGGCCCGCCCCCCTCCTGCTCCTCCTCCTCGCCGGGTCCGCCGCGGCGGCGCCGTCGGCCCAGGAGCGCGCGGCGGCGCGGGCGGCGTTCGCGGCTGGCGAGACGGCCTTCGCCCAGCACGACTACGAGCTCGCGCTGCAGCGGTTCCGTCGCGCCTTCACCCTCGCCCCTCACGACGCGGTTCGCTTCAACGTCGCCATGTGCCTCGAGCGACTCGCGCGGTTCCGCGAGGCCACGCTCGAGTACGAGGCGGCGGCCAGCAGCACGGACCTCCGCCCGCACGTGCGCCGGCGCGCCCGGGAGCTTGCCGACAAGGCCCGCGTGCGCCTCGGTACGCTCTTCGTGCACGGGCAGCCGGTCGGGGCCGCGGTGGTCGTCGACGGCGCTCACCTCGGCACGCTGCCGTGCCGCCTGCTCGTCGACGCGCGGGTGCACGACGTCGTCGTGCGCAGCGGCGCCATCGAGGAGCGGCGGCGCGTCGAGGTCACGCGCGGCGGCGCCGTCACCGTCGAGATCACGCTCCCGACGAGCCTGCCGGTGCTCGTCGCCCAGCGCGCCGAGATCGCGCAGCGCCCCGCGGGTCCGGGGCTGCTCACGTGGGTGGGCGGCGGCGTCGCGCTGGCCGGGGCCGGCGGGGCCATCGCGTTCGGGCTGCGCGCCCGCAGCCTGCACGACGACTTCGTCGCCACGCCGACGTCCGGGACGCGCGACGACGGCGTCCTCATGCGCAACCTCGCCAACGTGAGCCTCGCCGTGGCCGTCGCGGGCGCGGCCACGGCGCTCGTCGACCTCGTGTGGTTGCGGCCGCGCCGAGCCGCGCGACCCTGAGCGCGTGCACCAAGGTGACCGCGCTCGCTGGTTCGTGCACGGACCTGGTACACTCGGGCCCGTGAACGAGGAACGCACCCTTCCTAGTCGGGTCTTCGGGCTACCCGTGCGCGCCATCCACGTCGAGGTCGTCCGCGGGCCCGACCGCGGCAAGCGCCTCGTCGGCCAGCTCGCCGTCGTCGCCGTCGGAACCGCCGCGGGCAACGACCTCGTGCTCACGGACCCGACGGTGTCGCGGTACCACCTGCAGCTCGAGCGTCGCGCCGACCGCATCCTGGTCCGCGACACCGGCTCGACCAACGGCACGCTGGTCGGGCCGGCGCTGCTCGAGGATAGCAGCGCGGCGATCGCCGGCGAGACCGTGCTGTCCCTCGGCGAGACCAGCCTGCGGGTCGACGACGGCGGCGTCGTGATGGTCGACGTCCGCAAGGAGGGGCTGGGGGAGCTGCGCGGGCGCACCGAGCCCATGCAGCGGTTGATGGGCCTCGTCGAGCGGCTCGCGGCCAAGGATACCCCGGTCCTCGTGATGGGCGAGTCGGGGACCGGCAAGGAGCTCGTCGCCCGGGCGCTGCACGAGACCGGCCACCGCCGGCACGCTCCGTTCGTCACCGTCGACTGCACGCTGCTCACGCCGGCGCTCTTCGCGAGCGAGCTCTTCGGCCACGAGCGTGGTGCGTTCACCGGGGCCGAGCGGCGCCACGAGGGGGCCTTCGAGCGCGCCCACGGCGGCACGCTGTTCCTCGACGAGGTCGGCGAGCTGCCGCCGCCGCTGCAGGCGGCGCTCCTCGGGGTCCTCGAGCGCCGCGTCATCCGGCGCGTCGGCGGGCGTGACGACATTGCGGTCGACGTGCGCGTCATCAGCGCGACGCTGCGGGACCTGCGCGCCGCGGTGAACGCGGGCGCGTTCCGCCTGGACCTGTTCTACCGCCTGGCGGTCGTCATGGTGCCGGTTCCGCCGCTGCGCGAGCGCAGCGCCGACCTGCCAATGCTCGTCGAGCACTTCCTGCGGCAAGGCGGCTACGACGGCGTACCCGAGGCGCTGTTCCCGCCGGCGCGCATGCAGGAGCTGCGCGCGCACCACTGGCCGGGCAACGTGCGCGAGCTGCGCAATGTCGTCGACGCGGTCCTCGCGACCGGCCAGCCGCCGCTGCTCGACGGCCGCGATGCGCTGCCCGCCGCCCCCGACGTCATCGGCGCCGTCCTCGGGCAGCCGTACCGCGAGGCCCGCGCCGCGCTCACGAGCGAGTTCGAGCGCCGCTACCTGGCCGACCTCCTCACGCGCACGGGCGGCAACGTGCGCGCCGCGGCGCGCGAGGCGCGCATGGACCGGACCTACCTCATCGAGCTGCTGCGGCGGCACGGGCTGCCGTAGCGGGCTCCCTCACCGGGGACGCGGGCGCAACTCCAGGCGGGTGCCAGGCCGCGGAGCAACGACGAACCGCCAGGGACGCCGAGGAACCGTCGATCCGCGTTCGCCGCGCGCGTCGGCCTCGGGGCATGCAACCCCTCCCGACGCAGGAGAATGCACCGCGATCTACCCGGACTTCAAGCGGAAGCGCGGGCAGACCGCTCACCCGAACTGCGTTGCCTGAGCGTCCCGCCGCCCGCCGCGGTACGACAGCCACAGCAGCAGGGCCGCTACGAGCGCGAAGCTCCAGTAGTCCTGGGGCAGGCCGAGGAGCCACTTCTTGTGCCATGGCACCTGGCGGGCGAAGAGCGGGCCGACGCCGTAGGCCGGGTTGAGGACGAACCAGAGGAAGTCCTCGATCACCCAGAAGAGCGCGAGGCAGGCGACGATGCGCGCCTCGATGCGCCACGACCAGCGCCAGGCGGCGATCAGCGGGAAGTGGAAGGCGACCGCCATGAAGGAGAAGGCCCAGGCGTGGTAGCCGGTCATCGGGCGGCCGCCCCAGAAGAGGTCCAGCAGCCAGTGCTTCTCGATGCGGAAGGTCACCGGCAGCCTGGCGGCCCAGCCGTCGGCGCCCTCGATCTGGACCTCGACGTTCGCGAAGAAGTACGCGACCAGGGTCACGCCGGCGAGCAGCGCGGCGATCTGCAGGGGGCGTGCGCGCATCGCTAGCGGAAGCTCTTCATCTCCTCGGCCATGTGGCGGAGGCGGTCCTCGACGCGGCGGTTGATGGTGCCCGGCGGGAAGACGCCGTGCGCGTCGCGCTGGCCGGCGGCGACCCCGGTCAGGATCTCCATGCCCTCGTCGATGGTCGAGATGGCCCAGATGTGGAACTGCCCGCGCCGCACGGCCTCGATCACGCTGCGCTTGAGCATCAGGTTCGGCACGTTGCGCCGCGGGATCACCACGCCGTGCAGCCCATCGAGGCCGCGGGTGGTGCAGATGTCGAAGAAGCCCTCGATCTTCTGGTTGACGCCGCCGATGGGCTGCACGTCGCCCTGCTGGCTCACGGAGCCGGTGACCGCGATGCCCTGCGCGATGGGCAGCGCGGCGAGGGCGCTCAGGATGGCGTACACCTCGGTCGACGAGGCCGAGTCGCCGTCGACGGCGCCGTAGCTCTGCTCGAAGCAGACGCTGGCCTCGACCGCGAGCGGGAACTCGCCGCCGAAGCGGTTGCGCAGGAAGCCGGCGACGATGAGCACGCCCTTGTCGTAGGTCTCGCCCGACAGGCCCGCCTCGCGCTCGATGTTCACGAGGCCCTCGCGCCCCATGCCCACCGACGCGCTGATGCGGCACGGCTTGCCGAAGCTGTAGTCGCCGAGGTCGAAGACCGCGAGGCCGTTGACCTGGCCGACGCGCGCGCCGCTGGTCTCGACGACGATGACGTCGCGCTCGATCTCCTGGCGGTACTTCTCCTCGGCGAGGCTGAGGCGGCGGTAGCGCTCGTCGAGGGCGCGCTGGACGTCGGCCGGTTGCACCCGGCGCCGGCCGCCGTCGCGCGCCCAGAAGGTGGACTCGCGCAAGAGGTCGGCGATGACGCGGAAGCGCGTCGAGAGCTTGGCCCGGTGCTCGACGTCGCGCATCGCCTCCTCGACGAGGAGCGCGACCGCGGCGCGCGTCGGCGGCAGGAGCTCCTCCTGCGTGACGACGCGGCCGACGAAGGCCATGAACTTCTCGAGGTTCGAGCGCGACAGCTCCATCTCGGTGTCGAACTCGGCCTTCACCTTGAAGACCTTCTTGAAGTCGTCCTCCTCGAGGTAGAGCGCCCGGTACACCTCCTCGTCGCCGAGCATGATGATCTTCACGTTCAGCGGGATGGGGTCGGGCTTGAGCGCCGAGGGCGGCGCGACCATCGCGCCCTCGGGCGTGCGGACGTCGAGCAGGCCCGTGGAGATGGTGCGCTTGAGCGCTTGCCAGGAGCCGGGCTCGGTGAGCAGGTCCTCGGCGTTGACGACCAGGAAGCCGCCGTCGGCCCGCAGCAGCGCGCCGGCGCGGATGGCCATGAACTCGGTCTCGCCGCTGCGGCCGTCGTCGGGCGAGCGCTCGATGGTGCCGACGAGCCGCACGACGCTGGGGTTGTGCTCGAAGACGATCGGGCAGCCCTTGCGCCGGGCGTTGCTGAGCACGACGTTGACGCTGAACGGGGCGAGGTAGTCGGCCTGGACCGGCGGGGCCGCCTTGCCGTCCTCGGCGGTGCCGTACTCGCCGTCCTGCCGCACGAGCTCCGGGATGCGCTCGAGCAGGGCCTCGCGGACCTCGCCGATGTAGTCGCGCACCTCGGGGTGATCGAACTGCTCGCGCACCTCCTCGATGAGGTTGTCGATGATGGCCGCGCCGACGCGGCGGTTGAAGTTCTCGAGGACCTTGGTGGTCTCGCGGCGCAGCAGCCGCACGCGGCGCTCGAGCTGCTCGCGCTCGATGTTGAGCTCGTGGCGCCGCCGCAGGATCTGCTTCAGCCGCCGCGCCGGCAGCTTGCCCTGGGCCGTGAGCTGCTCGAGGAGCGCGGGGGAGCGGGGCTCGCCGCCGACGACCGGCTGGCAGTCGCGCTCGACCGAGGGGCTGGCCTCGGTCTCGACGAGCGCGAAGCCCGCGCGGCGCAGGCGGTTGTCGAAGGTGGTGCGCACCTCGTTCTCGCGGGTGCGGAACTCGGCGAGGAGGCGGTCGCGCTCCTTGAGGCAGGCCTCCATGCCGAGGACCCGCGGCAGGTCGCGCCGGATGCTCTCGACCAGCTTCGCCACCGCCCGCGCGAGCCGGACCCCCTCACCCGGGTCGAGCACGATGAGGCGCGCGCGGTCGGGCTCGACGAAGTTGTGGGCGTAGACGAAGTCGTGCAGCGCCCGCCGCGGCTCCTTGAACTTGCCGAGGATGTGGCGCGCGGTGGTCATCCGGCCGCTGCCGCTCGGCCCCGAGAGGAAGACGTTGTAGCCGGGGCTCTCGAGGCGCAGGCCGAGGTCGAGGGCCTGGATGGCCCGGTCCTGGCCGATGATGTGCGTGCGGTGGCGGGCGGCGGCGCGCGGCCCGGGGAGCGTCTCCGGGTCGATCCGCCGCCGGAGCTCCTGCGGCTTCAGGAGGAGCCGCGTCCGCAGGGTGCTCGGCTTCGGCTCCACCTTGGGCTCCGCGACGCCGGGCCTGGGGCCCCGGGCCGCACGGTCGCTGGTCACGCGTCGTCGCATCTCGGGCCCGAGTCTACGGCAATCCGGCCCGCAACGCATCAGCGCGGGCGGTCACAGGCACCGCCGCCGGAAGTCGCGCAGGATCGCCAGGCTCTTGTGGATGACGCCCTCCTGGTAGCGGTAGGCCATCTCCTGCCCCATCGGTACGAGCATGGACACCGACTGCCGGCGGCAGCGGGCAGCGAGCCGCTCGAGGGCGCGCACGACGTGCGCGGTGCCGTCGCGGACGGCCTCGGTGCGCAGCGCCGGCTCCGGCCCCATCCCCGGGATGTCGTCGATCGTCGTGGTGGCGCCGAAGAGCCGCATCAGCTCGGCCTCGAGCTTCACCCGGGCGACGTCGATGCGCCACAGGCGGAACCGGTGCGCGAGCGTCATCGCGTTGAGCAGCATGCTCGCCGCCATGACCAGGTACACCCAGTTCGCCGTGGGCATGATGTCGACGAGCCACGGCACGTGCTCGTCGAGCCAGTCGGGCCCCTCCTTGTCGAAGAAGCTGCGCGCCGCGGCCGCGAGCGGCAGCCGGGTGGCGTTCGGCGTGGTCTTGTTGTGGTGCATGAAGTCGGGCAGCTCCTCGGCCAGGACGGTGAGGAGCCCCATGGTCTGCGAGCGGCTCGCGCAGCCGTTGCCCATCACGAGCGTGTCCACCCGCAGCACCCGCTTGTCGGTCGGCGGCAGCATCCGGACCGGGTCGTACTGGCCCGCGCCGATGCGGCCGTGGCGCAGCCACTTGTGCTTGCGGGCGACCACGTCCAGGTGGGGGAAGCCGGCGATCTGCAGGCCGCGGTCGCGCACCGCCTCGACGACGAGGGGCGCGTCCTCGTCCATCACGACGACGGCGAGGTCGAGCTCGCCGCGGGCCGCCAGGTCGAGCTGCTCGGGCACCGTGTGGTGCGAGAGCCGGGGCCCGAGCGGCGCCAGGTCCGCGCCGCCGAGGATGGTGCGGGCCAGCTGGGCCGTGCCGCTGCGCTCCGGCCCGATGCCGATGCGCAGGCCCTTGAGGTGGGCGAACTCGGTGACCGCGTCGGCGTTGCGGCCGAAGAAGAAGACCGACTCGGCCTTGGCGAGGCGGCCGACGAGGTGCAGCGGGCGGCCCGGCGGCAGCTCCGAGCCCGCCTGGGCGAGGCCGAACTGGACGTCGCAGCGGCGGCCCGCCGCGGCGAGCCGGGTCAGGTTCTCGCGCGACCCTTCGGTGGCCGCGTTGGTGATGCGGCCGCCCTGGCGCGCCGCGAGCGTCGCCAGGCCGGCGACCAGCGCGTGGTAGTGCCCCTCGGGCGGCCCCGAGAGCACCGTGACGCGCACGCGCCTGAGATCGGGCCGCAGGTTGAGCTGCGACGCGAGCGCGCCGAGCACGACGAGCACGGCCGCGAGGATGCCGGCGCGGGCCCAGAAGCCCCGCAGCCGCAGGCGCGGCGTCACGACGATCTCGAGGTCGTCCTCCGGGGGCTCGGACGAGGGCGCGGGCGCCGGCGGTTCGGTGACGGCCATACCGGGAGAATACGCCAAAAGCCGATTGCGGCGGCGCGCCGGTGGGCGGACAATGGAGGGAGGTCGCGCGGAGGTAGGCCATGGCCCGCTCTCCCAAGGTGGTCCTCAAGATGCGGCCGGACGGGCAGGAGGGGCTCTTCGCCCGCGAGGCCGTCGAGCGGGACGAGATCCTCGTCGTCTACGACGGCCCCGTCGTCGATCATGCGACCCGCTACTCGATCCAGATCGACGACGACCGCCACCTCGACGGCACCCCGGACTCGAGCGCGTTCATCAACCACAGCTGCGACCCGTCGGCCTACGTCGACTGGCGCGGCCTGTGCCTGCGCGCCCGGCGCGCGATGCCCGCGGGGGCGGAGATCACCTGCGACTACCACACCACCGACTGGGAGCTGTACGAGCCCTTCACCTGCGGCTGCGGCGCGGCCGCCTGCCGCGGCGAGATCCGCGGCTTCAAGCACCTGGGCGCGGATGAGCAGCGCGCGCTCGAGCGGTGGCTGCCGGAGTTCCTGAAGCGGCGCATCCCGCCGGCGTGAGCGCCGGCCCTTCAGCGCGGCTTCAGCAGCGCGGCGTGCGCGCGGTCCTGCGCCATGAACGTCTCGAAGAACTCGCGCAGGGTCGGGTTGCTCTGCGCCGCCATCTGCTCGGCGTGCGCGCCCGAGAACTTGTCCTCGAGCTCGGCGGCCAGCTCCATCGCGCGCGTGAGCGCGAGCGGGACGTTCGGGTCCTCGAGCAGCCCGAGGAGCGTCTCGCCCTCGCGCGTGAGGCGCGCCATGTGCTCCAGGTCGAGCTGGACCTCGCCGTACCGGCCCGGGTCCTGGGCGTAGCTCGACGCCATCAGGGCTACCCGCCTGGCGTGCTCCTGCTCCTCGGCGGCCAGGCGGCGGAAGATGGCCGCCTCCTGCTCGTGCGCCGCGAACCGCCGCGCCAGGGTGAGATAGAGGCGCGCCGCGAGCAGCTCGACGCCCTCGGCTACGGTGAACGGCTCCTGGGCGCGCGAGACCGCCGGCGCGATGGTGGAGGGCCGGCGCCGCAGCCCCGAGCTGCTGGGCGGGCGCCCGGTGGTCGGGCTCATGGTTGGATTTATGCAGACGCGCCGCGTCGGGCGCAAGGGGAGCACCTGCGGCTCGCCTCAGCAACGACGAGGCTCGCCTGCGGCTCGCCTCAGGGCCGCGTCTTCGCGATCTCGGGCGCCTTGCGGCGCGTCGGCCCCAGGTGGTGCTGCACCAGGCCGGCGCGCAGTAGCTCGAACGCCTCCTCGGGCGTGCTCGCCATCTGGAAGAGCGCGAGGTCGGCGGCGCCGATGACGCCGGCGTCCACCATCGCCCCAAAGTCGACGACCCGGTCCCAGTACTCGCGGCCGTACATCACGACGATGATCCGCTTCGCCAGCTTCTCGGTCTGGGCGAGGGTCAGGATCTCGAACAGCTCGTCACAGGTGCCGAAGCCGCCCGGGAAGACGATCAGCGCCTTGGCGAGGTACGCGAACCACAGCTTGCGCATGAAGAAGTAATGGAACTGGAAGTTGAGCGCGGGCGTGATGAAGGGGTTGGAGCGCTGCTCGCGCGGCAGGCTGACGTTGAGGCCGATGGTCTTGCCGCCCGCCTCGTGCGCGCCGCGGTTCGCCGCCTCCATGATCCCCGGCCCGCCGCCGGTGGTGACGACGAAGCGGTGGCGCCGCGAGGGGATGCTGCGCGCCCACCGCGTGACCATGAAGGCGAGCCGGCGCGCGTCGTCGTAGTAGTCGGCCATGCGCAGCGCCTCGCGTGCCTGGCGCAGCGCGTCCTCGTAGTCCGGGGCCGTGGCCGCCTCGGGGCGGTCGAGGGCGGCCAGGGCCTGCTCCGCGGTGGCGCGGATGCAGCAGCGCGCCGAGCCGAAGAAGACGACCGTGTCCTGGATGCCCTCCCGGCGAAAGCGCGCGAGCGGCTCCTGGTACTCGGCGAGGATCCGCAGTCCCCGCCCCGCATGGCTGTTCAGGAACTCGCGGTTCTCGTATGCCAGCAGAGGTCGTGGCCGGCCCTGGTCCATGCGATCGAGGTAACGTCCCGGCGTGGGCCAGCAACGGCCCGCCGCGGCCACGCTGCCGCCGCGGTCCGGACGCTGCGGCGCGCGTCCTGGCAGGTGCTTGCTCCTCCCGCGCGGCGCCTTATCACTTCCCCCGCATGGCTCTCGCGTCGCGCTACCCGATGCGCCTGGACCGGCTCTGGCGCCTGCCCCTGCTCGTCGTCGGCGCGACCCCGGCGCGCGCCCGCGTCGAGGTCGACCGGGACGGCCTCATCTTCCACTTCGGCCTGTTCCGGCTGACGGTGCCGCTCGGCAACGTCGCCGGCGCCACCCGGAGCACCTGGTCGATCCTGCACGGCATCGGCATCCGGGTCTCGTTCGGCGGCACCCTCGGGCTCATCGGGTCGACCGCCGGCGTGGCCGCCGTCCACCTGAAGGAGCCGCAGCTCGTGCGCCTGCTCGTGTTCCAGGTGCGCTGCAGCCACATCGTCGTCTCGCTCGAGGACCCCGACGCCTTCGTGCGCGACCTCGAGCAGCGCGCCGGCGCCTGACGCCGCGCCCACAGTCGCGCACACCGACGGTGGGCGCGCACAGCGGCCCCGGGGGCTCACACCCCGCTCGCGGTGGCGCCTCTCCTCCCAGGCGCGGGGGGGAGCCTCACCCGGCCGCGAGGTCAACCCCGCGACGACGGCTGCGGGCGCGCTCCGTCGAGGACGGCACACGGCGTGCACTGCCCCGCGTCGGAGGTGTGCCCATGAAGAAGCTCGCTGCGTTCGTCCTCGGTGGCATCGTGCTCCTCGGCAGCTCGGCCGCGTTCGCCCAGCGGGAGCTGATCTCCCCGGGGCGGCTGTTCTACGACAAGCGGCCCACGATCTACACCTATGAAGAGGACGAGATCACCGTCGACATTCTCGGGCCGGGCGAGGAGATCATCGACCTGCGGCTGGGGAGCGTGTTCGGTACGCTCGTGCAGCCCCGGCACGACTTCAACGCCGAGATGCTCAAGGACGCCGAGAACCTCTGACCCGCGGCCCCTCCGCCGACCGGCCCCGGCCACGACGCTGAAGCGGGCCGGCGCTCATCCAAGCCGGCGGAGGTAGCTGTCGTTGTCGTGCAGAGCGGTCATCCCGACGCTCGCGCTCATCGGGTTGTGCGCCGGGTGCGCCCCCAAGCGCGTCACCCTCGAGGGCTTCCTGGCCCACCCCGCGACGACGGCGCGCGTCACGTACGTGCGCGACAAGCGCGCCGACACCAACGTCGAGCTCGAGATCAGGCGGCGGCCGCCCGAGAGCTGGCGCCACGACCTCGCCACCTTCACCATCTGGGTCGCGCCGCTCACGGGCGGTGAGTACGAGGCGTGGGGCAGCATCAGCATCAGCCGCGCCACCTCGGCGACGGTCCGCTTCAACACCGTGCGGGATCGCTTCAAGCTCCTCGTGACCGAGGAGCACGACCCGCGGCCGCTCTTCCCGAGCCGCCGCGTGGTCCTGAGCGGCGCGGTGGATACTGCCCCGCCGCTGCCTCGGCGCCTCGGCCCGATCAGCGCCAGCCTCGCACCCTGACCCTCAGTTCGGCTGGTCTGGCCGCTTCTCGCCCCACTCGACCCACAGCTCGGCCAGGTTGAGGATCGTCGTCACCGCCTGCTCCATGGCCTCGACCGCGACCCACTCGCGGGTCGAGTGGAAGTCGATGCCGCCGGCGAAGACGTTGGGCGTGGGCAGGCCGGCGAGCGTCAGGCGGGAGCCGTCGGTGCCGCCGCGGATCGCGGAGCGCCGCGGCGTCAGGCCCGCGCGGCGGATGGCCTCGACCGCCAGCTCGAGCGCCTCGGGCGTCTCGTCGAGCTTGAGCTTCATGTTGCGATAGCTCTCCTCGATGGCGAGGGCGATGGTGGCGCCGGGGTGGCGCGGCGCGACGGCGGCGCGGATGTCCTCGAGGCGGCGCTCGAAGCGCTTCAGCCCCTCCACGGTGAAGTCGCGCACGAGCACCTTGAGCGTCACCGCGCCGACGTTGCCGCTGAGCGCGTACGCGTGCAGGTAGCCCTGGCGGCCCGCCGTGGTCTCGGGCGCGGCGTCGGCCGGCAGCTCGCGGATGAGGTCGGCGGCGACCTTGAAGGCGTTGACCAGGATGCCCTTGGCGTAGCCCGGGTGGTGGTCGCGCCCCGTGATCGTGAAGACCGCCGTGTCGGCGCAGAAGGTCTCGTCCTCGATCTCGCCGGCGGCGGAGCCGTCGAGCGTGTACGCGACGCGCGCGCCGAAGGCGCCGATGTCGAAGTTCTCGGTGCCGCGACCGACCTCCTCGTCGGGCGTGAAGCCGATGCGCAGGCGGCCGTGCGTGCGCGCCGGGCTCTTCGTCAGCACCTCCAGGGCGCCCATGATCGCGGCGACGCCGGCCTTGTCGTCGGCGCCGAGCAGGGTGGTGCCGTCGGAGGTGATGATCTCCTTGCCGACGTAGTGCGCGAGCTCGGGGGACTCGGCGGGGCGGATGACCTGGCTCGCGTCGCCCGGCAGCACGACCTCGCCGCCGCGGTAGGTGAAGCGCTGCGGCTTGACGCCCTTGCCCTCGACGCCGGGGTAGGTGTCGACGTGGGCGATGAGGCCGACGACGGGCACCTTCGCGTCGAGCTCGCGCGGCAGGTTGCTCGGCAGGGTGGCGGTGAGCACGCCCTGGTCCGTGAGCTGCACCTCGGTGAGGCCCAGGGCCTTCAGCTCGCCCTCGAGCAGGCGCAGGAGGTCGAGCTGCCCGGGCGTGCTCGGCGCGGTCTGGCTCTCCTCGCTCGAGCGGGTGTCGATCTGGACGTAGCGGCAGAAACGGTCGGCGACGGGCTCCATGGGCGATACCTCCCGGGGATGCCGCGAACTAAACCAGGAGTCGCGGGTCCGCGCAAGGGGCAGCCGGTGCGCGACGGCCCCCCCGGCCGCGCGGCCTTCGGCTACCATTGAGGGCGCATGGCCGGCGACCCCGCGCGTGTGCTGCGCTTCTACCGCGTCGTCGTGGCGCTGCTGCTCCTCGGCGGCGCCGCGGGGGTGTGGCTGGCGCGGGCGCGGCCGTGGCGGCGACCGCCGGCGGTGGAGGTGCGCGACCTCGACGCGGAGCTCGCGACGCTCGCGGGCCGCGCCGCGACCCTCGCCGACGCGGCGGAGACCTACTACGTAACCCCGCGCGCGAGCGTCCACCTGCACGTCATGGGCTTCGGCCAGCGCTGCCCGCTGCACCTGCACCCGCGCACCGCCGAGGCGGCCGTGATCGTGCGCGGCGCGGCCGACGGCGTGCAGGTGAGCGGCGAGGGGGGCGCGCTGCGGCGCCGCGCCGGCCGCTACGCCGAGGGCGCGCTGATCGCCTCGCCGCCCGGGTGCGGCCACGAGCTCGTGAACGCGGCGCCGGACGCGCTGCTCGCGAGCCTCGTCTTCGCGGTCCCGCCCTTCGACGGCAACCACTACGTCGCGGCCGACGACCCGCGGATGCTCGCCGCGACCGCGCCGTCAGTGTATGACCCGCGGCCGGCCCTGGCAGAGCTCGCGGCCTCCTCGCGGCTGGTCGAGCTGCCCGCCGCGGCCGGCCGGCTCGCGGGCCTGCTCGTGCGCACCGAGGCGGAGCTCCCCCCCGAGCGCCCGCTCGTCGCCTATGTCGTCGAAGGTGAGGGCGCACTCGAGGCCGCCGGCCGCCACGGGCTGCGCCCGCACCACCTCGTGATCCTGCGCGCTGGCGCGCCGGCGAGGGTCCGCGCGACGCGCCCGCTCGCGCTGCTTCTCTTCCGGCCCGAGCCGGCCCCGTGACGACGCGCGCTCACTCGGTCTCGGCCTGCAGCACGAGCCCCGGCACGCGGGCGAAGTGCGCCCGGTTGCGCGTGAGCAGGGGCGCCGAGCGGGCGAGACAGATGCCGGCGATCAGCGCGTCCGCCGTCGCGATGCGGGCGCCGCCCTTGCTGAGCTCGCGCTGGACCCCCGCGGCCGCGCGGCTCGCCGGCTCGTCGAGGGGGACCACCGCGAGCGCCGCCAGGAGTCGCTCCACCTTGCGCGACTCCGCGTCGGTCCGGACCCCGGAGAGGAGCTCGAAGACGCTCACCGTCGTCGTCGCGGCGGTGCCGTTCTGGATGGCGCGCGCCACGGTGGCGCGCTGCTCGTCCGTCAGCTCGACCGTCGTCCTCATGCGTCCCTCCTGCGTCCATGATGTGATGCATGCACATGCATGTCCATCGCGCGCGCCCGCCGCCGCATCAAATCATTCCGTCGTCGGGCGGGGCACGGGAGAGGTTTGCGCGAGGAGATAGAGAACCCCGGGGTCCCCGAGCCGCTCGCGGGGCTGCGCATCGACCGGGAGCGGAGGAGCCGCGCGGTCCCGGCCCGGCGACGGCGGCGGGTGGCGCTGCTCGCCGCGGTCGCCGTGCTCGCCGCGGGCATCGCCGCGCTGGCCGCCACGCGCCCGCCGTCGGTGGCCGTGGCCCAGGTGCGCGAGGCGCGCCCGGGCGAGGAGGCGACGGCGCTGACGGCGAGCGGCTACGTCGCGTCGCGGCGGCGGTCCGTGGTGGCGCCGCGCATCGCGGGGCGGTTGCGGCAGTTGCTCGTGCAGGAGGGGCAGGAGGTGCAGGCGGGCGAGGTGGTCGCGCGGCTCGACGACGACGACGCGCGGGTGGCCGTGAGCCAGGCGGAGGCGCGCGCCCGCGCGGCCGCGGCCCAGCTCGCCGACGCTGAGGCCCAGAGCGCGAAGGCCCGCCGCGACCTCGCCGACAGCCGCGTGCTCGCGGCGCGCGGCGTCGCGAGCCGGCAGGAGCTCAAGAACGCGCTCACGACCGAGGAGGCCGTGGCGGCGCGCCGCGGCGCGGCCGGGGCCGAGCTGGCCGCGGCGCGCCAGGCCGCCGCCGCCACCCGGCTCACGCTCGAGCACACGGTCATCCGCGCCCCCTTCACCGGCACGGTCGTGCGCAAGCTGGCCGACGAGGGCGCGGTGCTCGCGCCCGCCGCGCTCGATCAGCCCAACACCGGCGGCATCATCGAGCTGGTCGACCTCGGGCAGCTCGAGGTGGAGGCCGAGGTGAGCGAGGACCAGCTGGCGCGCGTGCGGCACGCCGAGCCCGCGCTCATCTTCCTCGACGCGTACCCGCGGCGCACCTTCCGGGGTCAGGCCGCCACCGTGCGGCCGGCGATCGACCGCGCCAAGGGCACCGCGGTGGTGAAGGTGGACTTCCGGCCGCAGCCGCGCGGGGTCTTCCCGGGCATGGCCGCGCGCGTCTCCTTCCTCGAGCGCCCCGTCGACGAGCAGGGGCTCCGCACCGAGCCGCGGCTGCGCGTGCCCGCCGCGGCGGTGGTCGAGCGCGACGGCCGCGCCGTCGTGCTCACGATCGAGGGCGGCCGGGTCCACGCCGTCCCGGTGCAGCCGGCCGAGCGCCGCGGCAACGAGGTCGCGCTGCACGCGGGGCCCCGGCCGGGGACGCGCATCGTCGCCGCGCCCGGCCCGAAGTTGCGCGACGGCGCGCGCGTGCGGGTCGCGGAGGGCCGGTGATCAGCGAGCCCGCGCCGGCGGCCGCGCCGATCGTGCGCCTGCGCGAGGTCGAGAAGGACTACCGCCGCGGCGACCTCGTCATCCCGGTCCTCGCCGGCGTCGACCTCGACATCGCGCCCGGCGCCTACGAGGCCTTCATGGGGCCGTCGGGGTCGGGCAAGTCCACGCTGCTCAACCTCATCTCCGGCCTCGATCGGCCCACCCGCGGGCTCGTCGAGGTGGCGGGCCAGGACCTCGGCGTGCTCGCCGACGCCGCCCTCGCCGACTGGCGCGCGGCGCACGTGGGCTTCATCTTCCAACTCTACAACCTGCTCCCGGTGCTGACCGCGGCCGAGAACATCGAGCTGCCGCTGCTCCTGACGCCGCTCGGCAAGGGCGAGCGGCGGGCGCACGTGGCCGCGGCCCTGGCCGCCGTCGGCCTCGGCCACCGCGCCGACCACCGCCCGGCGCAGCTCTCGGGCGGCGAGCAGCAGCGCGTCGCCATCGCCCGCGCGATCGTCACCGACCCGTCGCTCATCATCGCCGACGAGCCGACCGGCGATCTCGACCGCAAGGCCGCCGCGCAGGTCCTCGACCTGCTGCAGGAGCTGCACCGGGGCCTGCGGACGACGATCATCATGGTGACGCACGACCCCCACGCCGCCGAGCGCGCCGAGATCGTCCGCCACCTGGAGAAGGGGGTGTTGCAGTGATGGTGTCGCAGTGACCTTCGCCCGTCTCGTCGGGCGCGACCTCACCCGCAACCCGCTGCGCCTCGGGCTCACCGTCGTCGCCGCGGCCGTCGGGGTGCTCGCGTTCGTCTTCCTGCGCAGCGTCATCACCCTGTGGTACGCCGGCGTCGCGAGCGCCCAGCCCGACCGGCTCGTCGTGCGCAACAAGACCTCGATCACCCAGCGCCTGCCGCTCGCCTACCGCGGCCGCATCGCCGCCGTCGAAGGCGTCAGCGGCGTCAGCTTCGGCGGCTGGTTCGGCGGCCTCAAGAGCGAGTCGCGCAAGGACTTCTTCCCCAACTTCTATGTCGACCCCGAGAGCTACCTCAAGATCTACCCCGAGTTCCTGGCCCCGCCCGAGCAGATCGCCGCCTGGCGCGCCGACCCGTGCGGCGCGATGGTCGGGCAGGCGCTCGCCCGCCACATGGGCTACCGCCCCGGCGACCGCGTGACGCTCAACGGCACGGTCTTCCCCGGCACCTGGACCCTCAACGTGCGCGGCGTGTACCGCGGCGCGAACGCGGGCGTCGACACCTCGGGCCTGGCGTTCAACTACCGCTGCCTCAACGAGCGGCTCCCGGCCGCCGACAAGGACTACGTCGGCTTCTTCGCCGTGCGCGTCGACGACCCGGCGCGCTCGGGCGCGGTCGCGGCGATGATCGACGCGCAGTTCGCGTCGAGCGCCTACACCACGAAGACCGAGAGCGAGCGCGCCTTCCAGCTCGCCTTCGTCGGGATGTCGTCGGCGATCCTGACGGCCGTGCGCGTGGTCTCGTCAGTGATCCTGCTCATCATCCTGCTCGTCGTCGGCAACACCTTGGCGATGGGCGTGCGCGAGCGCACGACCGATCTCGCCACCCTGCGCGCGATCGGCTTTCGCCGTCGCCACGTGGTGCTCCTCGTGCTCGCCGAGGGCGCGCTCACCGGCGCGCTCGCCGCGGCCCTCGGCATCGCGGCGGCGCCGTTCGTCATCCGCAGCTTCTTCCAGGCGGTCGCGAAGCGCTTCGGGGCGCTGTCGCCGCCGACGATCGACCCCCAGACCCTCGTCCTCGCCGCCGCCGTCGCGCTCGCCGTGGGCCTCCTCGCCGGCGTGCTCCCGGCCGTGCACGCCGCCCGCCTGCCGATCGCGGAGGGGCTGCGGCAGACGGCGTGAGACATGGTGCCCCTGTACTACAACCTGCGCAGCCTCTGGGCGCGGCGCCTCGTGACGGGGCTCACGGTGCTCGGCCTCGGGCTGGTCGTCTTCATCTTCGCGTCGGTGCTCATGCTGTCCCACGGCATCGAGCGGGCGCTCGCCGCCGGGGGCTCGCCCGAGGACCTGGTCGTCCTGCGCCCGGGCGCGACGGCCGAGATCGTGAGCGCCGTCGAGCGCGACGCGGCCGCGGCGATCGCCGCC
>DASXVK010000744.1:0-20752 GCA_036504295.1 Polyangia bacterium | reverse complement strand
GTCGGCGCGGCCCTCGCCAAGAGCGGCGCCGCCGAGCTCGTGGTCATCACGGTCCCGCAGACCGTCGGCAAGCCCAAGGAGTTCGCGCGCCAGGCACGCCTCAAGTGGGCGCTCGGCCGCAGCAAGGACAACGGCGTGGTGATGCTCCTCACCACGGAGAAGCCGCGCCGCCTCGAGTGGGAGGTGGGCGCGGGCGCGCAGCGCGCCGGCATCAGCTACGCGAAGCTGCAGCAGATCGATCAGCAGACGACGCTGCCGCAGCTGCGCGACGGCAACGTGACCGGCGGCACGGTCGCGGCCCTGCGCGAGGTCGCGGTCGCGGCCGGTGCCGGCACCGCGGCGGCGTACCTCCCCACGCGGGTGCGCGCGTACCGCAGCTACTGGGGGCTGAGCGGGACGATCTTCTGGACCGTCATGATCGTCGTGTTCCTGCTCTTCGTCTTCGTGCCCGTCGGGTGGGGCTGCGCCTACAGCTATGGCTGGTGGTGGTACGGCGGCCCGGCGTATTATTCCTGCTACTACGACTGTGGGATGTACGGCGGCATGTACGGCGGCATCGACTGCGGTGGTTACGGCGATTGTGGCGGTGACTGCGGCGGCGATTGTGGCGGCGACTGTGACTGTTCGAGCGATTGCAGCAGCGACTGCGACTGCTCGAGCGACTGCGCCGGCGGCGACTGGTAGGTAAAGAAAGAGGAGGCCCCCGATGTCGAGCTACCCCCCACCCCCTGGATCACGGCCACCGGGCGCGCCCGGCGCTCCGGGCTACCCACAGCAGCCGGCGCCGCAGCAGCCCTACGGGCAGCCGCAGCCGTACGCGCAGCCGCAGCCGCAGCCGCAGCCGCCGTACGCGCAGCCGCAGCCGTACGCGCAGCCGCCGCAGGCGCCGCAGCCGTACGCGCAGCCGCCGCAGCCGCCGCAGCCGTACGCGCAGCCGCAGCCGCAGCAGCCGTACGCGCAGCCGCCGCAGCAGGCCTACGGCCAGCCGCAGCCGGGCTACCCGCCGGCGCAGCCGGGCTACCCGCCGCAGCCGGGCTACCCGCCGGCGCAGCCGGGCTATCCGCCACAGCAGCCAGGCTATCCGCCGCAGCAGGCCTACGTCCAGCAGCCCGTGATGCCGCCCGGCGCGGCGATGGCGCAGGCGGCCGGGAAGGTCATGTCGGCCGGCCGGAAGATCCAGGCCGTCATCGGCATGGTGGTCGGCGCCTTCTTCCTGCTCGTCTTCCTCGGCTGGTTCCTCTTCGGCGGCCTGAGCTTCGTCGGGTTCATCGTCCTGTCGCTCTTCTTCGTCGGCGGCCCGCTCGGGTGGGGCGCCCGCTCCATGTTCGGCTGGTGGGGCGGCAGCACCGTCATCGTACCCGGCGTGCACATCCACACCGACTGCGGCATCGGCTTCGTCGCCGACTGCGACTGCGGCTACGTCGCCGACTGCGGCGGCGACTGCGGCGGCGACTGCGCGGGCGACTGCTCCAGCGACTGCAGCAGCGACTGCGACTGCTCGAGCGACTGCTCGGGCGGCGACTGGTAGCCGCTCCCGCCCCCCTACCCCGCTTCCTTCGCGGCCCCCGCCGCCTCCCGTCTGAGCCAGTCCAGCGCCCCCAGCTCGATCAGCCGCGGCACGAACGCGCGGAAGAGGTCGCAGTACGGCGACTGCCCGTCGGCGCCCTCGCGGCGGGCGAGGAGCAGCGGGCAGCCGCCGGCGCACGCGGCGTGCAGCGGGCAGGCCGCGCAGGCCGCGCAGGGCGCAGCTCGCCCGAGGCGGGGATCGCGGGCGGCGTCGATGAGGTCCTCGCCGTCAGTGGGCACGCGCCCGACCTCGTCGAGGCTCGCCTGGCAGGCGGCGACGCGGCCGTCGTGGCCGAGCGCGAGGTGGGTCTCGCCGGCGCCGCAGGCACGGCGCACGGGGCGGCGCAGCGACAGGTCGCACAGGCGGTGGCGCTCGAGGAGCGGGTAGCCGAGCGGCAGCCGCCGCTCGATCGCGCGGTACAGCTCGTCGAGGGCGGCGTGGACCGGGTCGGCGCCGCGCACGGTGCCGCCGCGCAGGTCCCGCTCCAGGCTCACGCGGAACGCGAGGCCCCGGTCCATGAGCCACGCGCCGAGCGCCGCGAGCCCGTCGGCGTTGGCATCGGAGAGCGTGACGAGGACGTAGGGCGTCACGCCCGCGTCGAGGAGCTGCTCGAGGCCGGCGGCGACACGGGGGAAGCTCGGGCGGCCGCGAGCGGCGGGCCGCACGCGGTCTTGGACCGCGCCCACCCCGTCGAGCGAGACCGAGATGCCCGCGCCCAGCCGGCGCACGAGGCCGACCACCCGGCGGTCGATGCAGGTGCCGTTCGTGAGGACGGCGAAGCGCGCCCGCACGCCGGCGGCGGCGAGGCGCTCGGCCCAGGCGGCCGTCGTGCGCTCGAGCCACCCGCGGCGCAGCAGCGGCTCGCCGCCCGCCACCTTGATCTCGACCTCGGCGAGGCCGCGTCGGGCGCAGGTCGCGAGCACCAGCTCGAGGCCGCGGGCCGCCACCTCGTCGGACATCTCACCGGCCGAGGTCGCGATGTAGCAGTGCGGGCAGGCCAGGTTGCACGCGTTCGTCACGTGCCACCACAGGCTCAGCCGCCGCGGCTCCGGGCGGCGCGGCGGCGGCGCGACGCCGGCGGGCCAGAGCGCGAGGCCGCGCCCGACGAGGGTCGCGTGCACCGCCTGCGCCCGCTCGGGCGCGACCCCGGCCGCCTGCGCCGCCTCGCCGAGCGTACGCCGGCCGTCCCAGGCGTCGACGAGGCGCGCCGCGGGCTCGCTCAGCACCGTCGGCCCGCCGCGCGCGGCCGCGCGCCACAGCCACACCCGCCCCCCGGCCGTGCCGCGCAGCGTGTCGGGGCGCAGGCCGGGGCAGTCGATGCTGTCAGGCGGCGCCACGGGCGTTAACTGTGAGCGGCGGCGGGGGTGGAGTCAACGTCCCGCTCGTGCTACACAAAACGCCCGTACCGCTGGAGGACCATGGCGTACCGCATCCCCTTCAACCTCCCCTCGCTCACCGGCCGGGAGCTCGAATACGTGCAGCAGGCGGTGGCTGGCGGACACATCTCCGGCGACGGGCCCTTCACGAAGAAGTGCCACGCGCTCCTCGAGCAGATGCTCGGCGGCGGCAGCCGCTGCCTGCTCACGACCTCGTGCACCCACGCCCTCGACATGGCGGCCCTGCTGCTCGACCTGCAGCCCGGCGACGAGGTCATCGTCCCGTCGTTCACCTTCGTGAGCACGGCCAACGCCGTGGTCCTGCGCGGCGCGCGCCCCGTCTTCTGCGACGTGCGCGAGGACACGCTGAACCTCGACGAGCGGCTGGTGCCGGGGCTCGTCACCGACCGCACGCGCGCGATCTTCGTCGTGCACTACGCCGGCGTCGCCTGCGAGATGGACCCCATCCTCGCCACCGCCCGCGAGCGCTCGCTCGCCGTGGTCGAGGACGCGGCCCAGGCGCTCGGCTCCCGCTACCGCGGCCGGCCGCTCGGCACCCTCGGCGACGTCGGCGCGTTCAGCTTCCACGAGACCAAGAACGTCTTCTGCGGCGAGGGCGGCGCGCTGGTCATCAACCGCCCCGACCTGCTCGAGCGCGCCGAGATCATCCGCGAGAAGGGCACCAACCGCAGCCAGTTCTTCCGCGGTCTCGTCGACAAGTACACCTGGGTGGACGTCGGGTCGAGCTTCCTCCCGTCGGACCTCCTCGCCGCCTTCCTCTTCGCGCAGCTCGAGAGCTTCCCGGAGGTGCAGCGGCACCGCAAGGCGATCTGGCACCACTACTACTACGGCCTCGAGGACCTCGAGCGCCGCGGCGTGCTGCGCCTGCCGCGAGTGCCCGCGCACGTCGAGCCGAACTATCACCTCTTTCACCTCCTGCTCGAGGACGACGTCACCCGCGACCGGCTCATGCTCCACCTGCGCGAGCAGGGCATCCTCGCGGTCTTCCACTACATCCCGCTGCACGACTCGCCCATGGGCCGCCGCCTCGGCTACGTCCCGGGCAGTCTCCCGGTGACGGAGCGCGCGTCGGGCCGCCTGCTCCGCCTGCCGTTCTACAACGGCCTCTCGCAGACCGATCAGCACGACGTGATCGCGGCCATCCGGAGCTTCTTCGGGTAGAGTGGGGCATGGCGAGCGTGGCTCCAGCCGGGCCCTACTGCTCGGTCGTCGTCCCCTGCTACCGGAGCGCGAAGACCGTCGGGCCGCTCTGCGACCGACTGGAGCAGGTCCTCGGCGGGCTCGGCCGCGGCTACGAGATCGTCTTCGTCAACGACGACAGCCCCGACGACGTCGGCGCGGTCCTGGACGAGCTGCAGCGCCGGGCGCCGGACCGCGTCGGCGTCGTGCACCTCATGCGCAACGCGGGGCAGCACGCCGCGATCATGGCCGGGCTGCAGCGCGTGCGCGGCGAGGTCGTCATCACGCTCGACGACGACCTGCAGAACCCGCCCGAGGAGATCCCGAAGCTGCTGGCGGCGCTCGGGCCGAAGGTCGACGTGGTGATCGGCGTGCCGGAGCGCGAGCCGCACCCGGCCTGGAGCGCCTTGGCCGGCCGGCTCACCGAAGCGACCATCGGCAAGCCGCGGCACCTGCGCTTGTCGTCCTATCGCGCCCTGCGGCGCCAGGTGGTCGACGCGCTGCTCCAGTCGCGCAGCCCGTTCCTCTTCCTCGAGGCCGAGATCTTCCGCGTGACGACGCGCATCGTGAACGTCACGGTCGAGCACCACCCGCCCGCGGACGGCCGCTCCGGGTACACCGTGCGGAGCCTGGGACGCCTCACGACCCACCTCGTCTTCAACCACTCGTCGCTGCCGCTGCGCCTGATCAGCGTCGTCGGCATCACCGCCGCCATCGGCGCGCTGCTGCTGGCCCTGTGGATCGTGGTGCGCCACCTCCTCGGCATCCAGCAGCAGCTCGGCTGGCCGTCGCTCGCGGTGCTCAGCAGCTTCCTCGGCGGCGCGACGCTCTTCTCGCTCGGGATGATCGGCGAGTACCTCATCCGCATCATCCACCAGACCGCGCAGCGCCCGCTGTCGCACGTCCGGCGCGAGGAGCTGCCGCGGGCGGCGGGCGCGGCGGCGCGCGGCGGGCGGTGACGCCGGCCGAGGGTCCAGCGTCGCTCAGACCATCAGCTGGTGGAGCTCGACGACCCGCCGCGAAACGATCCGCGCGAGGTTCCGGAACAGGCGGGCGGCCACGGCCGGATCGGCCTCGACCAGTCGGTCGAGCGTGCCATCGCTGAACGCCAGCAGGCGGACGTCCTCGGAGGCGGCGAAGACGTCCGCCGTCCTGCGTCCGTCGAGCAGGTACGCCATCTCGCCGACGACCTCGCCGGCGTTCGCCACCCCGAGCAGCCGATCGGCGAGGCGGATCTCGACCGCGCCCGCGAGGACCACATACAGGGTGCGGGTGACCTGGCCGCGGCCGATCACCAGACCACGGCCATGACCCTCGATCACCGTCCCGTGCTCGATCAGACGCGCGACCTCCTGGTCGCCGAGCCCGTCGAACATCTTGAGGGGCGCCTGCGCCGCTTTCAGATCCGCGGCCCAACGGGCGCCGGCATCGCCGTCGGCCACGCGGCCGACGGCCGCGACTTCGGGGAGCAGGGCCCGCAGGGCTCGCAGCGCCTCCTCGTCGACGGAATACTTCTCGAACAGGTACAGCAGCGGCGAGTTGACCCGGCGCAGGTGCGGCACGTCGCGCAGCAGCACGAGCGGCACCACCAGGCCGGCGATGGGATCCGTGAAGGCGGGGGCGTACGAGCGGAGGCCAAGGCGCAGGTAGAGGCCGACCAGGTGCGGCTGGCAGTCACACAGGCCCACCTGGACGCCGCGGGAGAGGCCGTCCTCGAACGCCTGTTGCAGGAGCTGAAGCGGCGCCAGGGTGCCGCGCAGCTCGGGCAGCACCATGAAGCGACACGCCAGCTGGATGGTCGTGGGTGGGGTGACGGCCTCGAACCGCGCCACGTCGAACGCCGCGCGCACGTCGGCCGGCCACCGGTCGCTGTCCACGTCGACCCGCAGCGCCCCCACCACCCGCTCGCCGTCCCGGAGGTAGTAGTGGCGGGCGGTCTCGTCGCCCGCGTCGTGAACGACCCGGGGATCGATGTGCATCTCCTCGGCGTAGACCTGGCGGCGGAGCGCGTAGATGGTCTGGCGCTCCTCCTCGGTCGTGGCGACGGTCACGTTCATGAGCTGGCTCCTCCCCTGGGGGGTGACGGCCACCGGGGCGGGATCCTACTGCCCTGGCACGAGCGGGACAACCGGCGGTACGCGGCGCTCAGGCCAGGGCCTCCGCGATCTGGTCGATGCGCGCGCGGGTGTACTCGTAGCCAATCTGCACGATCTCGTCGAAGGGTCGCGTGTCGAGGACGTTGTAGCGGGAGACCGGCGGCTCGAGGTAGACGTCGGCCGACTGGCGGACCTGGTCCACCTGGCTCGCGTGGTTGAGGAAGGCCGTGCGCATGAGGATGTCGAAGACCGTGGGGATGATCGGCTCACCGGCCAGTGGTCGGAAGTGCCGCCAGAGCAGACGCAGGGGCGCCGTCCCCTCGGGCCAGGCGGAGCACGTGCTGGACTCGACCGACTGGAGCACGTTGCAGGCGATCACCCGGCCTTCCACGGCCGCTCGCGCCCGCGCCGCGGGCAGGTTCTCCAGCAACCCCCCGTCGACGAGCAGGTCGCCCTCGTACCCCACCGGGGGAGCGATGCCGGGGATCGCCCCACTGGCCTTGATCCAGCGCCACAGGGGCCCGCGCGTGTGGACGACCACCGTGGCCCGGGTGAGATTGCTGGAGACGCAGAAGAACGGGAGCGGCACGTCCTCGACCAACGTCTCGCCGAACAGCTCGTGCAGGAACCCTCCCAACTTCTCGCCCGCGATCAGCGAGACCACCGGCAGGTGGAGGTCGTAGATGAGCCCGGATTCGCAGAAGCCCTTCCGCGTCCGCCGCGCGATCGCCTCGGCATCCCAGCCGAGGGCGATCTGGGCCCCGATGACGGCCCCCATGCTCGTGCCGGCCACCAGGTCGACCGGGATCCCGGCCTCGACGAGCGCCCGGTAGACCCCGATGTGCGCGAACCCCCGGGCGCCGCCGCCCCCCAGGGCGAGGGCGACCCCGCGCCCCGCGAGCAGCCGGGCCAGCCGCTCGACATGAGGCGACGAGGCCGCGTGCACATGGTGGTGGCGCCGGGGGCCGACGGCATCGAGCCAGCGCGCGGTGACCGAGGGGGCCATCGTGCGACCGGCATGCAGCAGCACCAGCTCCTTCCGGGCCCGCGGCACGCGATCCAGGCCGGCGAGGCTGCCATCGACCGCACCGGGAGGACGGTCGGCGTCCGCCAGCAGGAACACCGCGTCGGCCTGGCGCAGGCACCGCTGGCCCCAGGCGGCCGCGAGGCCGTCGGCGATCAGCACCAGGAAGTCGTGGCCGACCTCCATGTCGGTCAGCCAGCGCGAGAAGCGGTCGTGCTCGGCCCCGGCCACGGGAGCGTCGGCGGTGGCCGGCCCGAGCGTCCGGTCGACCTCGGCGGCGTCGGCCCAGGTGGCGGAACCGAGCTGGCCCAGGGCCCGGCCGAGCTCCCGCCCGAAGTGTCCGGCGTCGAGGCCTTGGTGCAGGGGGATCACCGCGAGCACCGATCGGGATCGACGCGGAGCGCCTCGCCGCTGGTCGCGGCGACGCAGGTGCGCCAGCAGGGATCTGGTCCAGGCGAGGGCCAACGCCGGCATTCGCCCCACGAGCTCGTCGAAGGCGTGCTTGGAGATCCGGGCGAGCACCGTGTCCCGGGCGGCGACCGCGGTGGCCGACCGCGGGTCTCCGGTGATCAAGGCCATCTCGCCGACCGAATTCCCCCGGGTGACCTCGTTGACCAGCTCGGGGCCGCGGCCAGCATCGAGGAGGATGTCCAGACGCCCGGAGATCACGATGTACGCGCTGTCGCCGTTGTCCCCCTGCGCGAACAGCGTCTCGCCGCCCGCGACCCGCAGCAGCTCCATCTCGCGCCACATGCCGTCCAGCTGCGGCGGGGTCAGGTGATTGAAGAGGGGACTGTTCCGCAGCACCTCCGGGCCCGAACCGGCGGTTCTCGGTACGTGTGTGTCGGCCATCAGAATTGCCCCTCCCGGACGGCTGGCTCGCGGATCATGCTCCCGGCACTCCGGCGCCGTCAATCCGGCGGGGCCCCGACGCCCAGGGGCGCTCGGGCGGCGGACGACGGGCGGCCGTGTTACATTCTCATCATGAGGCTGCCGGGGTCCCTGATGGCGCGCGAGCCGCAGGCGGCTGACTACGCGCCCCGGGTCGAGTGGGCGGAGTACCTCGCGCTCGATGACCCGCCAGGGTTGCGACTCGAGCTCGAAGAAGGGAGGCTGCTCGTGAGCCCGTCGGGGCGGACGGCGCACAACGTGCTGCGCGACCTGTTGCTCATGCTGCTCGCCGCCTACGAGGAGGAGCACCCCGACCGCTGCTTCGTCGTCTCGGAGCAATCCTTCTTCATGCCCGAAGGCAAGCGCGACTTCCGGCCGGACGTGGCGGTGATCGTGGACGCGCGCAAGGACGGCCCCATCGATCCCGTGGCGTGGATCCACGGCGCCCCGGACATCGCGGTGGAGATCCTTTCCGCGTCGACCGAGGAGCGCGACCTCGGGCTCAAGGCGCGCCGCTACTTCGAGCAGGGCTCGGACGAGTACTGGGTCCTCGATCCGGTGGCGCGGACGGCGAGCTTCTTCGCGCGCGGCGAGCGCGGCTGGCGTGACTTCCCCGTGGACGAGGCCGGCGTGTACCGGACCGCGCTGCTCCCCGGGCTCGAGCTCTCGATCCCCGCGCTCTGGACGCGGCTCGATCGCAAGCTGCGGCAGTCGGCGCCGGGCTGAGCGCCAGGCGCCACCATGGGCCGCCCCGCCTGCGCCCGGCGGCGGCTGTGCTAGCCTACGGCGGCTTTCGGCGGACGGCCGGGCGCGAGACGAGGCCCGGCCGCTTCCTCACCGCGTGCGCTGGAATCGAAGGAGAGGCTCGCGAACAGACCGACGCGGCAGCGCCCGCCCGCTATCGGTATGACAGCCGCCATGCAGCTTCGAGCCGCCGTCGAGAGGCTCCGGCGTGACCAAAGCCGGGATGACGCTCGTCGATCGCCGCCGCCGCTTCGCCCCCGCGGACCTCGGGGCGCTGATCGAGGAGGCGCGGCGGGCGCTCGAGGGCGTGCCGGCACTACCCCGGCCGCCGGGCAAGATCTCGGACGCGCGGCCCGCGGCCGTCCACGCCCATGCGTCGGATGGCGCACGGCTGGGGCATTTGCCGCATCGCTGGCCAGGCGCCGGCACCTCCCGCCGACGCGGTGCGATCACTCCGACGCTGGCATGGTGCTTGCTTTCGTATCATGCTGGACGGATATGCCCCCAGCGACTCCACGCTATCGCCGGCACCCGGACACCGTGTGGCGGAACGAACCGCCGCCGGCTGGCGCCGACGCGGGGGACGCCCCGGCCTCCATCCTGCTCCTGCACGGGACGATGCTGTCCCTCAACGGCGTCGGCACCGAGATCTGGCGTCGCTGCACCGGCGTGACCGCCACCGAGCTGGTCGCCGCCCTCGCGCCGGAGTTCGAGGTCGAGCCGGCCGTGCTCGAGCGCGACGTCAGCGCCTTCCTGGCGGACCTCGCGCGCCACGGCTTCGTCGAGGAGGCCTGAGGGTGCTCCCGGCGGCGCCGCTGGTGCTGAACTGGGCGCTGACGAACCGGTGCACCTTCGCCTGCCGGCACTGCTACAGCCGCACCGAGCGTCACGCCGAGCTGCCCACGGACGCGCTGCGGGCCCTCGTCCACAAGGTCGCCGCCGCGCGCGTCCTCGCCGTGAACTTCGGGGGCGGCGAGCCTCTGCTCCACGGCGACCTGTGCGAGCTCGCGCGCCTCGCCACCGACCTCGGCCTCGCCGTTTCGCTCAACACCAACGGCTTTCTTGTGGACGCCGTGGCCGCCCGGCGCCTGGCGGCCGCGGGCGTACGCAAGGTCGGGGTCAGCATCGACAGCGCCCGGCCCGCGGTCCACGACGAGTTCCGGGGCGTCCCCGGCAGCCACGCCCGCGCCCTCGCGGCGCTCGGCTACCTGAGCGCCGCCGGGATCGAGACCGCGGTGTCGGCGGTCGTGTGCCGCATCAACGCCGGCGAGCTCGAGGCGCTCGCCGGCCTGGCGCGCGCGGCGGAGGCCGCCAGCATCAACTTCCACGACTTCAAGTGCTCCGGGCTCGGCTACGTGCACCGCGACGGCCTCGACCTCGCGCCGGCCGAGTGGCGTGCCTTCTACCAGCAGGCGCTGGCGCTGCGCGCCGCGAGCCGCGACCTCCGCGTCATGGTCGAGGATCCCGTCACCGCCGCCCTCGGCCACCGGGACGGCGGCGCCCTCGTCAAGGGGAGCGTGTGCGGCAAGCTGTCGCTGTGCGTCAAGGCGAACGGCGATCTCACGCCGTGCGGCTTCATCCCGCAGGTCATCGGCAACCTCGTCACGGACGAGCTCGCGACCGTGTGGCACACCGCGCCGGTCCTCGCGGCCATGCGGCACAAGCGGCCGCGGGGCAAGTGCATGAGCTGCGGGCACTACGGCGACTGCGTCGGCGGGTGCAGCGCGCGCGCCCTGGCCCTCACGGGCGCGCTCGACAGCCCGGATCCCCACTGCTGGGTAAGCGATGAGCCTGGGTGAGCTGCCGACGCCGGTGCGCGCGAGCTGGGACCTGCCCGAGCCGCTCGCGGCGCGCGCCCACCTGCCGCTGATCACCCAGCGGCTCATCGCCGGCGGCCTGCTCGCCGTCGAGCTCTGGGAGCGCGCGCCCACGGTCCCGTCGGACACGCTGTCCGTCATCGCCGCCTTCGTCGCGGCGCAGCGCGCGGTGTCGCTCACGCTGGCCCCCGCGGCGCTTGAGGCCGGGCCGCCGCTCGCCGGTCTCGGGCTGCGGCAGCTCCTGGTCCACGCCCAAGGCCCCGAGGAGGCGCTCGCGCTCGTGCCGCGCCTCGCGGCCTGCCGTGAGCTCGCGCGGACGGTCGGGCTCGCCGTGGCGCCGACCAACGCGGCGGCGCTCGCCCTGCCGCGGATCCTCGCCGCGTGCCTCACCCACGGCGTGCGCCTGGTGGAGCTGCCGATCCCGCGCGCGGCGCGCGGCGAGCCCGGCGTGCTCCTCGGGGATGCCGCCCGGACCGCGCTCGCGCGGCGCCTCCGCGCGATCGACTACGGCGGCCTGTGCATCATCGTCCACGACCCGTTCCTCACGGCCGCGCTCACGCCCGACGCGCCGCTTTCCGGCGACGACGGCTGCCAGGCGGCGAACAGCCTCGTGCACGTGACCCCCGCGGGCCAGGTGGAGGCCTGCCCCGTCCTCCCCGTGCCCCTGGGCGATCTCTCGCGCGCGCCCCTCGCCGACATCATGGCCGGCGCGGCGCGCCAGGGCGTGCGCGCGGCGGTGCGGGCGCTGCCGGCCGGCTGCCGCGGCTGCCCGACCGCGGGCTACTGCCAGGGCGGCTGCCGCGGCCGCGCCCGCCGGCACGGCGGCAGCCTCGCCCAGCGCGACCCGGCGTGCGTCACGGGGCTGCGGGTCGAGGCGTAGCCCCGCATCCCGTCACGGCGCCGGGCGCAGCTCCAAGGACGTCGTGACGAGGCGGCGCGCGGTCGCGTCGGTGAGGATGAGCGTGCCGCCGGGGCCCGCCTGCACGTCCAGCCACAGCGGCGGGTCCAGGGCCCGGCCGCCGGCGAACCCCTGGTGCGCGCCCTGGCCATCGAACACCTGCAGCAGCGCCTCCGCGGCGTCGAGCACGACGATGCGGCCGCCGGCGAGGGCCACGCCCTGCAGGCGCGTGAAGCGCCCGCGCACGTCGGCGTCGGTGAGCGGGCGGCCGGGGTCGGTGAGCTCCGCCCCGAAGCTCAGGCCGTGGCGGCGGTCGCGTCGGAACACCTGCACGCGGTGGTTGCCCTGGTCGGCGACGACGATGCGCGCGGCGTCGGCGGCGACCGCGGTCGGGAACCGTAGCTGCCCGGGGCCTTCCCCGGGCTCGCCGATCGTCCCGAGCTGGCGGCCGTCGGGGGCGTACACGGCGACGCGGTCGCGCCGGCTGTCGGCCACGTACACCTCACTCCCGTCGGGCGCGACGGCGATGGCGTTCGGCATCGCGAGGTCGCCGGCGCCGAGGTCCTGCACGTACACGCGCGTCCCGAGGTCGTAGACCTCGACGCCGCGGCGCTCCTGGCTGCCGACGTAGAGCCGCGTCCCGTGCACGGCGACCCCGAGCGGCTGGGGCACGTCCTGCAGCTCCACGGTCGCGCGCCCGGCGAGGTAGCCGTATACCGCGTTCGCGCGCGCGTCGGACACGTACACCGTGCCGTCGGGCGCGACCGCCGCGCGCGTCGGGTACTGCAACGACGCCCCGGTCGGGGCGACGAAGCGACCGCGGTCCGGCGTGGGCGCGCCCACCGGCCGCGGCGCCCCCGGCCAGTCTGGCGCGCGGCTCGGCGCGGGGGCGCCCGCCGGCCGCGGCGCCTCGCGGCAGCCCGGCGCCGCACCGAGCATGGCGAGGGCAACGATGAGGCGCATCAGTGGCATGTGTTGTCTCCCGCGCTCCACGGCGGCGTCGTCGCGGCCGCCTCGTTGCTGTAGGCCGAGTGGGCCAGCCCGCGCACGGCGGTGACGCGGTAATGGTAGGTCGTGCTCGGCTCGAGGGCGACGGTGTCGACGAACGAGGTCGCGCCGGCGCCGACGCGCGCCCATGGGATGAAGGCCCCGTTCGCCGTCTGGCGCTCGAGGTCGAACGCGTCCTCGTCGCCCGCGAGGTCGGCCCAATCGAGCCGGATGGCCTGCGAGCTCTGGGCCGTCGCGACGAGGCTCCCGGGGCGGGCGGGGGCGAGCTGCGCGGCCGCGGCGCCGCTCGGGGACTCCCAGCCGCAGGTGGCGGTCTTGTAGGCGACCACCCGGTAAGTGTACCAGGCCGACGGCGTGAGGCCGCCGTCGCGGTAGCTGGTCGCGTTGGCGACGGCGGTGCCGGCCGCGGCGAAGCTCGCGCACCCCGACCCGCTGCACCGCTCGACGCGGTAGCCCCACTCGTCGCTCGCCGTGTCGGTCCAGGACAGCGCCACCTCGGTGTCCGAGGCCGCCGTCGCGGCGAAGGCCCCGGGCACCGGTACGCCCGCCGTCGTCGCCCCGACGACCGTGCTCCAGGGGCCGACCCAGATGGGGCCGCCGTCGCGGTGCGCGCGGAGGCGGTAGCGGTAGCTCCCGGCGGCGCAGGCGGTCGTGTCGGAGTAGACGAGCGTGTTGGCCGGCACCTCGAACGAGACCGCCGTGGAGAAGTCGCACGCCGAACCGGTGCAGCGCTGGATCGTGAACCCGCTCTCGGAGGCCGTGGGGTCGCTCCACGCGAGGTCGACCTGGGTGGTGTTGACGGGCGTCGCGCCCACCCCCGCCGGCGCGGTCACGCTGGTCGTGACGGCCGCCGCGGCCCCGTACGGACCGCTCCACGCGCAGGCGGCGGTCTTGACCGCCCGCACGCGGTAGCTGTAAGTGGTCTCGGGCGCGACCGCGCCGTCGTCGAACGTGCGCACGTTGGCGGCGACCGTGCCAGCGAGCGCGAAGTCGCTGCAGCCGGCGCCCGCGCAGCGCCACACCTCGAACCCCGACTCGTCCTGGGTGGTGTCGGTCCAGGTCACGCGCACCGCGACCTCGGAGAGGCGGGTCGCGGTGACGCCCGACGGGGCCGCCGCGGCGGTCGCGGTCCCGGTCGCCGGCACGCTCCAGGCGCTCTGCCACCCGGCCCCTTCGGCGCGCACCTGGTAGCGGTACGTGGTGCCCGCGCACGCGGTCGCGTCCGCGTACGTGACGACGTTGACCGCGACCGTCGCGAGGTCGGCGAAGTCGGCGCAGCCGGTCCCCTGGCAGCGCTGCACCCGGAACAGCGTCTCGGTGTCGGTGCGGTCGGTCCACCCGAGGTCGAGCTCGGTCGTGCTCGCCGCCGTCGCCGTGAGGTTGATGGGCTCGGGCGGCGCGGGCGTCGTCACGTCGGCGATGTTGCAGTACGCGGTCTCCCACGGGCAGCTCGCCGTGCTCACGGCCTTGACGCGGTAGCGGTACGCGGTCCCCGCGCTGAGGCCGCTGTCGGTGAAGCTCGGGGTGTCCGGGCCGGCCGTGCCCGCGGCGGCGAAGCTCGTGCACCCGGCGCCCTGGCAGCGCTCGACGGCGAAGCCGGTCTCGCCGCTCGAGGCGTCCTGCCAGGTGAGCGCGACCCGCGACTCCGAGGTCGCGGTGGCGACGAGCACCCCCGGCGGGCCCGGCGTGGGCGTCGTCGCCTCGGCGACGTTGGTGTAGCTCGTCTCCCAGGTGCCGCCGAAGGCGTAGCAGGCCGCGATCGCGGGCGCGCCCAGGGTCGCCGTCACGGTGTCCTTCGGCAGCACGGCGAGGAAGTGGATGCGCGCCTGGTGCGAGTACTGGGCGAGGCCGAGGCGCAGCGTCGCGTCGGCGTAGCTGCTGGTATCCTGCACGAGCGTCCAACCCGCGTAGGCGCCGCCGCGGACGTAGTACTGCGCGCCGGTCGTCTTGAGGCGGACCTTCATCTCGTAGCTCGTGCTCTCGGCGTACGGCTGGGTGTTGGGCCCGGTGTGGCCGCCCTTCTCGTAGGTCGAGAGCAGGTAGTTGTTCCAGTACAGGGCGTGGACGAGCAGCGAGTAGATCGGGTTCGTCGTCTGGTTGGCCTCCCAGCCCAGCATGAAGTGGTTGTTGCCGGGGGTGTCGGCGGCGATGGTGAGATCGGCGTAGAGCGTCTTCTGCGGCGCCCGCGCGAAGGTCTGCTTCGAGATGAGCGCCTTGTTCCACCCGTCGCTGACGTCGGTCAGCAGGAGATCGTCGTTCTGACCGAGGGAGCCGTCCGGGTCGATCTCGACCCACTTCGTCGGGTCGAGGGTGGGGCCGCGGAACGCGTCGCGGAACTCGAGGGTGATGCGGTTCGGGTCGCTCGAGCTCGCCGCCGCCCCGTTGCCGTAGTACAGGCTGATCGCGCCGGTCGGGCCGCCCTGCACCCACACCGTCGCGCTCACGCCGTCGATCTTGCTCTTCAGCCAGTAGCCGAGCTCGAGGCCGGTGGTCTCGTCGTAGAACCTGAGGTCGTTGAAGTTGGGCTGCATGGCCGGGTCGAAGGCCACCTGGAGCTCGATGAGGTCGTTCGGCTGATACCCGCTGACCTGTACGGCGCGCCGCCGCGTCCAGCACCCGCCGCCGCCGCGCGACAGGCCCTGGTTCACGGCCTTGACCTGGTAGCGGTAGAGCTGCGAGTGGCACACGGTCGTGTCGCTGTAGGTCGTCGCGTCCGGCCCGGTGAGCGCCACCTGGGCGAAGCTCGTGCACCCCGCGCCCTGGCAGCGCTCGACGACGAAGCCGGTCTCGGAGCTGGTGTGGTCGGCCCAGGCGAGGTCGATGCGGGTCGCGGTGGCCGCGGTCGCCGTGAGACCGGTCGGCGCCATGGCGCTCGGCGTCGTCGCCTCGGCGACGGCGCTCGGCGCGCTCCACGGACAGGTCGCGGTCTTCGTGGCCACCACTTGGTAGCGGTAGAGCGTGCCCGGGAGCACCGCGAGGTCGCGGTAGGTGCTCGGCCCGGCCACGGTCGCGACCTCCTGGAAGTCGGTGCACCCGGCGCCCTGGCAGCGCTGGATGCTCATCAGGGTCTCGTCCGTGGTCGCGTCGGTCCACGCGAGGTCCACGCGCTTCTCGGTCTGGGCCGTCGCGGTGAGGCCCCCGGGCGGGGCGGGCGTCGGGGTCGTGGTATCGGCGGTGGGCGCCGACAAGGGCGAGCTCCAGGCGGGCGAGCCGGTGCGCACGGCGCGCACCTGATAGCGGTAGGTCGTCGCGCGGCACACGGCGGCGTCGCGGTAGCCGACCGCGTTGGCCGCGGTGGTCGCGACGAGCGCGAAGCTCGCGCACCCGCTCCCGGCGCAGCGCCACACCTCGAAGCCGGTCTCGCTCACCGTGTGATCGGTCCACGCGAGGTCGATAGTGGTCGTGTCGACGACGGTCGCGGCGAGGCCCGCGGGCGCCAGCACCGTGGTCGTGTCCTCGGCCACGGGCGAGCTCACGCTCCAGCCGCAGCCCGCGGTCTTGTACGCGGTCACGCGGTAGCGGTACAGCGTGTTCGGCGCGAGCCCCGAGTCGCTGTAGGCGGTCGTGTTGGGCGCGAGCGTCGCGACGACGGCGAAGCTCGCGCAGCCGGCGCCCTGGCAGCGCTCGACGCGGAACCCGGTCTCGTCGCTCGTGCCGTCGGTCCACGTGAGGTCGATGCGGTTCTCGGTCTGGCGCGCGGCGGTGAGGCCCCCGGGCGCGACCGCCGCCGGGGTCGTCACCGCGGCGCTGCTGCTCGGGTCGCTGGTCCACTGCCCGCCGCGGAACGCGACGACGCGGTAGCGGTACGGCGAGCCCTGGCACGCGCTCGCGTCGCGGTAGGTGATGACCTCGGGACCGACGGTCGCGAGGTCGCTGAAGTCGACGCACCCGGCGCCCGCGCAGCGCTGCACCCGGAACCCATCCTCGCCGGTGGTGCTGTCGGTCCACGCGAGGTCGACGGTGGTCGTGCTGCTCGCCGTCGCCGTGAGCGCGGCCGGCGCGAGCGGCACCGGCGTGGCCGTCGCGAGCAGCACCGGCCGCGAGGTCGCGCCCGTGTTCCTGAACGCGGTCACGCGATAGCAGTAAGGGGTGCCGACCGGGCGGCCGGCGTCGGTCCAGGTAGTGACGTTGGGACCGGCGGTGTAGACGAGCTGCCAGGCGCTCGCCGCGTCGCACGCGCCGTCGCGCCGCTCGACCTTGAACCCGTCCTCGTCGCTGGAATTGTCGCCCCAGCCGAGCGTGATGGCGGTGTACGCCGGCGTCGCCGTGAGCGGCGCCGGCACCTGCAGGAGCGGATTGCGGAGCTTGAGGACCACGTAGTCGAAGTCCCCGCCGGCCCCCGCCGTGTGCCCGGCGATGAAGGCCTCGCCGAGGCGGTTCGCGGCGACCCCGATGGCGCGGTCCTCGCCTCCCGTGGGGCCTCCGTAGGTCAGGCCGGCGACCACGTTGCCGCGCTCGTCGAAGGCGACGCCGAGGACGTCCCAGCCGGCGCCGCCGTTCGTGTCGGCGGCGACGTACAGGTACCCCGACTGATCGAGGGCGGCCGCGGTGGTGATGTCGTCGTGGGCCGGGCGCCCGAGCGTCTTCACCCACAGGCGGTTGCCGTCGCTGTCGTAGCGCAGGACGACCACGTCGTGGTTGCCCGGCGCCGCGAGGGTGGTGCCGGCGACGACGACGTCGCCGTTGACCTGGTCGATGCCGAGGCCGACACCCTCATCGTCGCCCGCCGCGGCGTTGGCGAACGCGCGCTCCCACAGGCGCGCCCCGCTGGCGGCGTCGTACTTGACGAGGTAGAGGTCGTCGTCGCCGGCGGCGCCGCGCACGCGCCCGGTCACGTAGAGCGCGCCGCCGCGCACGGCGAGGGCCCGGGCGGAGTCGTCGCCGTGGCCCGGCCCGTCGAAGACGTCGGTCCAGGTGCGCGCCCCGGTGAGGCCGTCGTAGCGCGCCACGAACCAGTCGACGCTGGCCGCGGTCTTCGTCGCGCCGACGACGTACACGTTGCCGGCGTCGTCGAAGGCGGCCCCGGCCGGGACGTCGTCGCCGAGCACGCCGCCGTCGTAGGGCGTGGCGGCCCACTCGAGGACCCCGGTGGCGCCGTACTTGAGCACGTAGATGTCCCAGTTCCAGGCCGCGTTCTTGCCGTAGCCGACGACGGCGTAGCCGACGCCGCCCGGGCCGACGACCGCCTGGATGGCGGTCGCGCGGTCGTCGCCCGCGGCCGGGCCGTTGTACTGCCGGCCCCACAGCGGGGCGCCGCCCGCGGCCGGGTACTTGAGCGTGTAGATGTCGTTGGTGTTGCCGGCCGGGAAGCTGTACATGGCCGACTGGCCGCTCACGACGACGTCGTTGTTCGCGTCGACCGCGAGGGCGCACGCGAGATCGACGTCGTTCTGGTCGCCGTCGTGCCGCTCGAGCCAGAGGCGCGCCGCGCTCTGGCGGTCGAGCTTGAGCGTGAGGTAGTCGAAGCCGCCCGCCTGCGAGAAGCTCGAGCCCGTGACGACGGGGTGGTTGTCGGGCCCCACCGCGACCGCCGCGACGCGATCGTCGCCGCCGTCGGCGCCGTCGTAGACGTAGGTCCACGCGGGCGCGCCGAAGCTCGCCGTGGCGGTCGTCACGTAGGCCTCGTTGCTGTAGTCCGACTCGCCGGCGGCGCCGATGGCGCGCACCCGGTACGTGTAGTCGCTCGACACCGTGACGGTCGCATCGACCCAGCTCGTGACGCTCGCGCCGGTCGTCGTCAGGCGCGTCCAGGCGCCCCCGGGGAGGTCCCGGCGCTCGATCTCGAAGCCGTCCTCGTTGCGGGCGTTGTCGGCCCAGGTGAGCGTGACGCGGGTCGGCCCGCTCGCGGCCGCGGCGAGCCCGGTCGGCCGATCGAGCGTGCCCGGGTCGTACGCGACGGCCCAGGCGTCGTAGTCGCGCGCGCCGCCGGTGAACCGGTCGGACCAGCCGCCGACGACCACCCGCCCGCTGGGGTGCAGCCCCAGGCCGGCGACGCGGTCGTCATGGCCGCCGTCGAAGCGCTGCTCCCAGACGGGGGTGCCGGTCAGGCCGGCGTACTTGACGAGGACGAAGTCATAGTTACCCGCGAGCGCGTCGTAGGTGTCGCCGGCGACGAAGACGTCGCCGACGGCGTCCACGACCAGGCCGACCGGCGTGTCGCCGTTGCCGTCGCCGGTGTTGTAGGTGTTGCTCCAGCGGAGGGCGCCGCTCTGGCCGTCGAGCTGGGCGAGATAGAGGTCGTCGCCCGAGGTCACCGAGAAGGTGTGCCCGGCGACGATCACGTTGCCGCTCGCGTCGGTCGCGAGCCGGTGCGGCTCCTCGGAGTAGGCGCCGTCGTGCTCGAAGCTCCAGAGGAGCGTGCCCGTCGCACCGCCGAGCTTCTCGACGAAGAGGTCGTAGTTCGTGCCGTGCAGGGCCCGGCCGGCCACGACGACGTCGCCGGCGGCGTCGACGAGCGCCTGGGAGCACTGGTCGTCGCCGGCAGACGTCCGGCGCCGCACCCACCGCTGCGCGCCGCCAGCGTCGAGCTTGATCGTGACGCAGTCGTAGTCGGTGCCGTTGTGCGACTCGCCCGTGACGACGACGCCGTCGGGGGCGGCGGCGAGCGCGTAGCCCCGGTCGTGGCCGTGCGCCGGCCCGTCGTAGGTCTGCACCCACGCCGGGGTCCCGTCGGCGGCGTACTTGAGCACGACGAGGTCCGCGCTCCCCTGGGCCGCGCTCTGCCCGAACCCGGCGACGTACACGGCCCCCGTGGCGTCCACCACCACGGCCGTGGCGAGGTCCTCGCCATGGCCGGCGCCGTCGTACGTCCGCTGCCACTTGAGCGCGCCGCTCGCGCCGTCGTGCCTGATGGTGTGGATGTCGAAGCTCGCGCCGTTCCACACGAACCCGGTCACGACCACGTCGCCGCCGGGGGCGACCGCGACCTGGGTGGCGCGGTCGTCGCCGCCGGCGTGATCGTGCGTCTGGCGCCAGGCGACGCCGCTGCCGTCGGCCGCGAGCTTCACGGTGTAGTAGTCGCGCGTGCCGGCGGCGTCGGTCGACCCGGCCAGGATGAGCGCGCCCGTCGCGTCGAGCACGGCCGCGCGCGGCTCCTGGTTGCCAGGCTGCGCGTCGCCGCGCTGCCACGCGAGCGTGCCGCCGCTCGCCGGCGCCGCCGCCGCGGGGGCGGCGCCGAGGAGCCCGAGGACAACCGCGGCCACCGTGGTGGCTGCCTGCGCTCTCGTCATCGTCGCGTGCATGGCTCGTCCTACCAGGGGGTCCGGTTGTTCCAGCGGTTGTCGGGCCAGGTGCCGGGGTGGCAGTTCTGCATGCGGTAGCCGTAGCCCTTCGGGTAGCTGCCGCGGGCGCAGGTGCCCGGGTCCTGGCACAGGGGCTTGCCGCCGCTCGCGACGCGGCCGCGATGCGTGTGGTCGAGCGCGTTGGTCCGCATGAGCCGCGGCAGCCCCGAGGCGTGCGGCTGGTGGCACTTCGAGCAGGTGTAGTTGTGCTGCGTGTTGGCGCCCCAGCCCTTGACCGCCTCGTGGACGCGGTCGAGGCTGCGCCAGGGCTGGTTGTGATTTTGCCCGTCGGTGAGCGTCGCCTTGGGGTGGCACCTGAGGCACAGGCCGCCGAAGAGGTCGGCGTCCTCGGTCACCTTGTTGCCTGGCCCGAACGTGTTCTGATCGATGTACACGTTCGGCGTCGGCGGGTTGTTGCCGGGGTAGTTCTCGAAGACGACCGCGATGGGCGCGTCCTCCTTGTACGGCGACGTCAGCCAGGTGCCCCGGAGCAGCGGCACGGCGTAGGCCTGCTTGCTGCCGAGGGTCGGCGAGACGCCGTGCGGGTCGTGGCACGGGGTGCACAGGCCGTCGATGGTGCCCATCGGCGGGCTGGCGAGCGGCGCGCTCGCCTTGAGGTGGCCGCCGGCGACCGCCCGGCTGCTGCGGAAGGCGTAGCGGGTCGTGGGACCGCTCGGCCCCGGGCCGAACCGCGCCCGGTCGCGGTAGCCCAGGATCGGCGCGCTCGCGCCGAACGTCGACTGGTAGCCCCACGGCAGCGTGCCCGCGGCCGCGGTCTCGTGGCAGTCGAAGCACTGCCCGGCGCCGGCGGCGTACGGGTTGACGCCGCCGGTCTGGCCGCTGGCGCGGTA
>DASXVK010000743.1:0-3065 GCA_036504295.1 Polyangia bacterium | reverse complement strand
CCGGGTCTCCTGATCGCGGCGCTCGCGCTCGGCTGCGGCGACCGCACGCTCCCGGGCAGCGGCCCCGGCACCGACGCGGGCGGCGCGCAGGACGGCGCCGCGGCCGCGGACGCGCCGCCGGGCGGCCTGCGCCCCGACCCCGGCGTCGTGCTCTGCAACGGGACGCCCTGCGACACGACGCGCGAGTACTGCTGCATCGAGGACCCCGGGGCGCGCCAGATCTGGCAGTGCATGAGCGACGCCTCCACCACGCACTGCGGCGCGCTCACGCGGCAGTGCGACGAGGCCGCCGACTGTCCCACGGGCCAGAAGTGCTGCGTGCCGATGACCGCGCGGGTGTACCCGGACTACAGCACGTGGTGCGCCCCGAGCTGCGCCACGTCGGCCGGGTTCTTCTTCCAGGTGTGCAAGAGCGCCGGCGAGTGCCCCGCCGGCGTGCCGTGCGTGCTGCAGGACTGCGGCGGCATCCCCGTGCAGACCTGCGGCGCCCTCGATCCGCGCTACTGCCGCTGAGCCGGGCGCCGCGTCCGTGCGCCGCGCCGCCGGCGCGCGACGCCCACGAGCAGCAGCGCCGCCGCCGCGCCGAGCGCTGCGCCCCCGCCCATGTCGCGCCCGGCCGCGCAGCCCGACGCCAGCGCCCGCGGCCGGTCCGCGTCGCCGGTGGCGCCGCCGTCGCCGGGGGTGACCGCGCCGTCGGTCGCCGCGGGCCCGTCGCCGGGCGCGGCGGCGTCGTCGGGCGGGGGACCACCGTCGGCCCCGGCGTCGCCGGGCTGGGCGCCGTCCGCGGGCGCGGCGGCGTCCGCGGGCGGCGGCGCGGCGTCGACGCCGGCGTCGCTCTGCAGGTTGCCGGCGGCGATGAACGCCTGCAGGTCCGCGACGGTGCCGTCGAACCGGTCGCGGTCGACGTTCCCGCTGATGCCGGCGACGCTGCCGGTGCTGGTGTACTGCCAGAAGCGCCAGCTCGACCACGGGTTCGCGGCGAGCGGGCACGCCGCGGTGGTGTAGTGCGCCGTCCAGAGCGGGTAGCCGGCGAGGGTGGCGTCGAGGCCGTGGTCGTCCCAGAAGTACGAGCCGGTGTAGATGATCGGGCGCTTGCCGGTGTGCGCCTCGATGAAGTCGATCCACGTGTGGATCGCCGCCATCACGCCGCTCGCGGCGACGCCGTCCATGTTCTCGACGTCGATCACGCAGGGCAGGTCGTCGGTCTGGAGGCCGCCGGCCGCCGCGATGTGGTCGACGACGAGCTGGGCCTGGGCCGTCGGGTCGTCGCCGGGCATGAAGTACTGGTACGCCCCGCGGACCACGCCGTGCGCGCGGGTGCCCTGCCAGTTCGCCGGGAACTGCGTGTCGATGGTGCTGACGCCGTGGCTGACGCGCACGAACGCGAACTTGATGCCGGCGCCGGCCACGGCCCCCCAGTCGACCACGCCCTGCCACGTCGAGACGTCGATCCCCGGCACCGTCGTCGCGGCGGTGCCGCAGACGGTGTGCACGGCCTCGCGGCTGCGGCCGACCTCGCCTTTGGCGGCGGGCCGATCACACCCGGCGGCGCCGGCGAGCGCCGCGAGCATGGCGGGGACGAGACCAGCGGCGCGGGGCGACATCGGGCCTCCTGCGGCCCATGCTACTCCCTCGCGCCGGCGTCCGGATAGCCCCCCCTCGACAGTCGCGGCGTGCGCGCGTAGGCTCGGCGCTCATGCCACCTCGAGTCGGCGTCGCGCTCGTCGCCGCCGCGTGCTTCGCCGCGGGCTGCGCCGGGGCGTGCGCGCCGCGCGCGGCCGTCCCGCCCGCCGCCGCGCCCGCCGCCGCCCCCGCCGTTACCACGACGTCCGGCTTCGGCTTCCTCAAGGGGCAGCTCCACGCGCACACGAACCGCTCCGGCGACAGCCACACCCCGCCGCTCGAGGCGGCCCGCTGGTACGCCGCCCGCGGCTACGACTTCGTCGTCTTCACCGACCACAACCGCATCACCGAGGTGCAAGGCGCGCCGCTGCTCGTCTTCGCCGGCGTCGAGGTCACCCAGGAGCTCGAGACGTGCGGCCCGCCCGACCCCGAGGAGCGCTGCCCGCTGCACGTGAACGCGCTCTTCGTGGATCCCGCGCGCGCCGACGGCCCGCTGCCGCCGGCCTCGTCGGATCGGCGGGCCGACGTGTACGCCCGCGGGGTCGCCATCGCCGCGCAGCTCGGCGGCCTGGCGCAGATCAACCACCCCAACTACCACTACGGCGCCGGCGCGGACCTCCTGGTCGCGCTCAGCCGGCAGGGCGCCCGCTTCGTGGAGATCGCGAACCTCGCGGTCGACTCCAACAACGAGGGCGACGCCGCCCACCCCTCCACCGAGGCGCTGTGGGACGCCGCGCTCACGCAGGGCGCGACGCTCCTCGGCGTCGCCTCCGACGACGCCCACCACTACGACGACGCGGTCGAGGTCGCCGCCCGCGGCGAGGTGGCGCACACCGGCGACCGCGGCTTCGTGATGGTGCGGGCCACGCGCGACGCCGCCGCGATCCGCGCGGCCCTCGCCCGCGGCGACTTCTACAGCTCGAGCGGGGTGCGCCTCGCCGCGCTCGAGGTGACGCCCGCGGCCCTCGCCCTCGCGGTGGCCCCGGCGACGCCGGGGCCGTGCGAGATCAGCTTCATCGGCCGTGGCGGCGCGACGCTCGCCACCGAGCGCGGCCCGGCGGCCCGCTTCCCGCTCCCCGGCGCCGCGGGCGGCTACGTGCGCGCCGTCGTCACCGACGCCGCCGGCGCCAGGGCCTGGACGCAGCCGGTGCGGGTGCCGTAGCCGGGCGTCAGCCCCACACCGGCCCCGTCGCCGGCACCGGGTGCGGCGCCTTGCCCTTCACCAGCGTCCGGATCGCCTCGTCGAGGCCCTCGAGCGTGAGCGGGAACATCGGGAAGAGGCCGCGGATGGCGGTGACCGTGTGGTGGCGCCAGAAGCGCGGCGGCTCGGGGTTGAGCCAGACCTTGCGCTCGAAGTGGCTCGCCACGCGCCGCAGCCACTCGAAGCCGCTCTCGACCTTGTGCGCGTAGTAGTCGGCCGCGCCGCCGAACTGGAACAGCTC
>DASXVK010000742.1:0-14602 GCA_036504295.1 Polyangia bacterium | reverse complement strand
AGGCGCGCGATTCCTATGTGGGGGCGGGGGTGGGCGGCGCGGCGGTCGCGCCCGCCGTCGCCGCCGCGTGGCGCACGCAGGCGTCCACGAAGCACGCCCGACCGAACTCCCCCTGCGTCAACGCCGAGAGCACGCGGTCACGCCCGCCGCCGCGCGGGAAGACGCGCCGGATGATCGCGGCGACGGGCAGGCCGGCGCGGTGCAGCTCGACGGCCCGCGCCGCGGCCTCCTCGATCCGGTCGGCCTTCGTGAGGAGCGCCGCCGCCGGGCGCGCGAGCGCGAGGCCGTGGCCGTTGAGCAGCCACGTCGGGTCGAGCGCGGCCACGCGCCGCAGCGAGGTGATCGACTCGTACGGGTTCTCGTGGGACATGACCGCCGTGGCGCCGCCCGTGAGGTAGAGGTCGCCGACGAAGACGACGCCGGTGAGCTCGTCGAAGAGCGCGGTGTGCGTGGCCGAGTGGCCCGGGATCGGGATCGGCCGCAGGCGGTGGCCCGCGGTCTCGATGGCCGGCGGCATGTCGCGCGGCGCGTAGGCCGCGGCCGTGCCCCACCAGAGGAGGCGGTAGGCCTTGAGCGCGGTGAGCCCCTCGTCGAAGCGGCGCTCCGGCGCGCGCAGGTAGATCGGGCAGCCGTGCCGCGCGGCGAGGGCGCTGGCGTTGCCGCAGTGGTCCTCGTGGTGGTGGGTGAGGCAGATGGCGGTGATCGCGCGGCCTGCGAGCGCCCGCAGGATCGCGGCGCGCGCGTGCACGAAGCCGGTGTCGATGAGCACCGAGCCGGCGAGGTAGACGGAGGACTCCATGCCGTTCGCGCGCGTGAGCCGGGAGGAGACGCGCACCCGCAGGATGCCCGCGGCCGGCTCGTCGGTGCGGAGCCGCAGGCCGCCGGCGAGGGACCCGACGTGGTGGAGCAGCGGCATGGAAGTAGTAGACGTCGGCGGCCGCGATTTGTCACGCCGCCTGCCGTCCCGGGTTCGATTCCCGTGGCGCGGCGGCGAGTTGCAGCGAAACGCGGCGCCGCGTGCGAGCCGCCGTCCGGCCGAGCTGGGCGTGCCCGCGGACCCGACCGCGGTGCCCGACGGCGCGTGGTGACGTGACCGCTCAGGCCGGCTCGGGCATGCCGCCCGCGATCGGGTGCTCCTCGTGCGCGCGGCCCCAGGAGCGCAGCCTGAACCCGAGCCCCATCAGGAGCGCGCCGAAGACCACCGCGTAGGCGCCGATCAACACCGTCACCGCGAGCGCCCCGGCGCCGGGGCGCAGGAACAGCAGCACGCCGAAGACGACCGAGAGGGCGCCGCTCAGCGCGAGCAGCCACTCGTGGCGGATCTGCTTGCGCAGCCGGATCGCCGCGGCGATCTCGAACGCGCCGGTGACGATCGCCCAGGACGCGATCACGAAGAGCAGCGCGAGCGCGCTGATCCCGGGCCAGATCAGGGTCACGACCCCCGCGGCCACGCTCACGATGCCCTCGAACACCAGCACGCCCCAGCGCCGGCCGCCGCGGGCATCACGGTAGGCCATGACCAGGTTGAACCCGCCGTCCACCAGCGCGTACACGCCGAAGAGCACCACCAGCGCGAACAGGCTCGCCGCGGGTGCCACGAACGTGAGGACGCCGAAGATGACGCCGGCCGCCCCCCGCAGGGCCAGCGCCCACCAGCGATCCGTCAGCGCGGCGATGTTGACCTCACCCGCGCGCTCGGTTTCGTTACGCATTTGCCACCTCTCCGACTGTCGACGATACGATGCCCCGGCCGCCAGATCGGCGTGATCGCCCCGTCCAGCGACGGCGGACTTTTGCGCCGGGCCAGGCGCCTGCCGCGCCCGGTCGGGTCAGCGTCGGCGCGTGCCCGGCGACTTTTTCGGCGCCTCCCTTCCCGGTCGCGGCATCCACCCCAGAGAGCCGCGGCGCGGGTGGGGCATGCGCGCGATGGGGGTCCTGCTGCTTTCGCTGATGCCGATCGCCCTCGGGTGCGACCCGGCGGCGTGGTCGGGCGACGCGCCGTGCGGGGCGCCGCGCGTGACCTGCACGAGCCCGGACGGCGTCGCGTCCTGCGTCGACCTCGAGGCCGACGCGCGCAACTGCGGCGCCTGCGGGGCGGCGTGCGGCCCCGGCGACGTGTGCGCGCTCGGCGCGTGCGCGCCGGAGGGGTCCTGCGACCTCCTCGGTCTGCTCGAGTGCTTCGGCGCCTGCGTCGACCCGGTCGACGACGTCGCGAACTGCGGCGGCTGCGGCCTCGCCTGCGCGTTCGGCGAGACCTGCCTGGCCGGCACCTGCGCCGAGGTCGGGCTCCGCTGCCTGGAGGCCGACCTCACCGCGTGCGGCGCCGCCTGCGTCGATCTCACGACCGACCCGCGCAACTGCGGCGCCTGCGGCAACGTGTGCCGCAGCGGGTGCTTCGGCAGCCTATGCTACTGAGCCGGGAGTGGCTCGCCGCTGCGCTGGCCGCGGGGGCGCTCCTGGCCGCGACGCCGGCGCGGGCCGGCGGGTTCGCGAACCCGGAGATGGGCGAGCGCCGCACCGGCATGGGCGCCGTCGTCGGCCGCCCCGACGATCTCTCGGCGGTGTTCCACAACCCGGCCGGCCTCGCGCTGCGCCCCGGCACGCGCCTCTACGTCTCGCTGGGCGCGGTCTTCGTCGGCACCGACCTGCGGCTGCGGCCGTGGCCGGGGAGCGGCCGCTTCATCGACGCGCCCGTCGACGCGCAGGGCTACTACCCGCGCGTGGCCCCGCGCCAGACCGCCGCGCCCATCCCGATGCTCGTGGCCGCGACCAGCCTCTGGACCGACCGGCTCGTCGGGGCGGTGTCGGCGTACGTGCCGAACGCGGGCGGCGCGTTCTTCGACCGCCACGCCGTCACCCGCTACCACCTCATCGACAGTTACCTCGTCGCGGCCGCGGGCGGCCTCTCGCTCGCCTGGGCGGCGCGGCCGTGGCTCGCGGTCGGCGCCGGCTTCGATCTCGTGTACGTGCGGCTGCACGGCAGCCGCGACCTCTTCCCCATCATCGACGGCCGCGACCTCAGCGCGTTCCTCGGCGCGCAGAGCAGCATCACGCTCACCGGCAGCGCGCTCGCGCCGGGCTGGAACCTCGGCGTGCTCGTCTGGCCGCACCCGCGCCTGAGCCTCGGGGCCGCGGTCATCAGCCGCATCGACCTCGACCTCGCCGGCGACGTCGTCGCGCGCACCGGGGCCGACGCGCCCGGGCAGTTCGAGCTCCGCGGCACCCAGCACACGAACCAGCTCCTGCCCTGGACCCTCCTCGCCGGGGCGAACCTCGATCTCACTCACCACGTCGAGGTCGGCGCCGAGCTGCGCTGGTACTTCCTGCGCCAGCTCCAGGTGCAGCACACGGCGATCAGCGGCATCGGTCTCATCGACGCGCTCGACCAGCCGATGCTCCTCCACGACTCGTGGCAGGTGGCCGGGGGCGTGCGGGTGCACGGCCTCGCGCGCGGCTGGGAGTGGATGGCCGGCGGCCACTACGACCGCACGCCCGCCCCGTCGAGCACCGTCAACCTCGAGTCACCGTTCTTCAGCCACGCCGGCTTCTTCTCGGGCGTGCGCTGGCAGGCGAGCGCCCGCTACCGGCTCGCGCTCACGTGGGCGCACTACTGGTACCTCGCCCGCGCGACCGAGGACAGCCGCACCGTCCCGCCCACGAACTTCGCCGGCTCCGGCCACAACGACATCGTGACCCTGACGCTCGAGGCCGCGCTCGGCCGCGGGCTGGTCCGCCGCCGCTGAGAGGGCCAGGTTCGCGACATCGACGCTCGCGCCTTCTGCGCAGAAGCAACCACGGAGACGCGGAGGCAGGAGGAGAGCTACTGGGTCGGAGTCTGCTGACTACGAGGGCGCACGGCTCCTGCGTGCGGGATCAACTTCCCCCAAGACAGGCCGCGCTCCTCCGTGTCTCCGCGTCTCCGTGTGATCCTGGCCGCTGAGCCCTCGGGCAACGTCGAGGCTCGCCTGCGGCTCGCCTCGGGCCGGCGCAGCCAGATGTCGAGGCCGCCGACGGTGGCGCGCTTCGCGTAACGCTCCTGCACGTACGCGGCGAGCCGGGGGAACCGCCCGAGCGGGAAGTGGCCGTAGTCGTTCAGGCCGGCGGGCGCGGTGTCGACGAACGCGGCCGGCCGGTTGCGCGCGAGGTCGCCGAGGAAGGTCTCGAGCGCGCCTGGCACCGGGCGGCTGACGCCCGAGTCGAAGCCCGGCTGGCGGCCGGAGACGAGGTCGGTGATGATGTGGCGCGTGCCGCTGCCCCGCTGCGCGAGCACGTAGAGCTGCGAGGCGGCGCCCCACACCGCGATGGTCTCGCCGGGCGGCACCTGGGCGCGGATCCACTGCCCCGCCGCGGCGAGCTGCGCCTGCCGCGCGCGGTTGAACTTCCAGCCGTCGTAGAACGCGTCGCGGCCGGCGTTGAGCGTCGTGAAGAACACGACCGACCACGCCGTGAGGACCACGAGCAGGGCGCGCCGCCGCCGGCTCGCCCGCCACTGGGCCCGGAGGCCCGCCGCCCCGAGGAGGGCGGCGAACCACGCCGCCGGCACGAAGTAGTGCGAGAAGTAGCGGCCCGACAGGAACGCCGTCGCCAGCGCCCCGGCGCCGCCCCAGAGCATGATCCGGAACGCGCCGGTGCGTCGCAGCGGCGTCGGCGTCGCCAGGCCGAGCCACAGCGGCGCCCACGCGGCCGCCAGGCCGAGCATCGTGTAGGCGCCGTCGGCGAAGAGCGCCCGGTCGCGCCAGCCGGCCCCCATGTAGCCGAAGCCGTCGAGGACCGCCCAGCGCCACAGCGCGTCGGCGGCGTGGACGCGCCAGAACCACAGCCCGACGGGCACATAGACCAGCGCGAGCCCGGCGAGGGAGGCCGCGGCGGCGGCGGCGGCGCGGCGCGACCGGCGGCCGGCCGGATCGGCCCGCCACATCGACGCCGCCCACGCGAGGTACATGGGCGCGTAGATGAGCGCGCCGTACTGCTTGAAGAGCGTGCCCACGGCCGCGGCCGCGGCCCCGGCCAGCGCCCAGGCCGCGCTGCGCGCGACGCGCTCGCCCGGGCGGGACCACAGCAGGCAGCCGGCGGCGAGCACGGTCAGGATCAGCATCGGGTACTCGGCGTTCGCCGAGGCGATCTCGCGGGAGAAGCAGCCCGAGAAGACGGCGTAGAGGAGGCCCGCGGCCACGCCCAGCCGCGCGCCGCCGAGGCGCCGGGCGACGAGGGCCGCGCCGAGCGCGAGCAGCGCGGTCATGCCGAAGGCGAAGAGGTGGACGCCGTGGATGTTCCAGGGCCCCATCACCCGGCCGACCGCCGCGAAGAGCCAGAAGAGGCCGGGCGGCTTGCGGTCGAGGGCGTCGACGTACGGCACCCCGCCGCGGGCGACGACCTCGCCCATCGCCATGTAGGTGGACTCGTCGACGGAGACGCCGTACGGCTCGGTGAGCCACGCCAGCCGGGTCGGCAGGATCGCGAGCGTCGCCACGGCGGCGATGAGCAGCGCCCGGTGCAGCGCGGCGAGGGCGACCGTGGCCGTTTGCCCCACGGCGCCCGCGCTGGGGACGGCGATCACTTCGCGTTCGTCTACCGCCATGCGCGTCTGCTTCAGCCGTTCGATTCCTTCGCGAGCGCCCGCGGGTCACGGCCCGCGCGGGCGGCCGCGCGGCTCAGAGGTGCGCGGGGCTCGCGGCGCCGTCGGGCGGGCTCGCGGCGGCGTCCTGGAACACGCGGCTGGCGCGGATGTCGTCGGACTCGATGGTGATGAGGTCGCCGCGGGTGAGCGGCGTGGCCATGCGCGCGAAGAGGCGGTTCGCCTGCCGCAGGCGCGCCCGGTCGAGCGCGTTGCGCACCGAGCGCGCGTTGGCGAAGTGCTCGAGGCGCATGCGCCGGCGGATGTACTCGGCGAAGGCCTCCTCGCCGGGCGGGCTGAAGCGGTAGTTCTGCCCGGCCAGCATGAGCTTGCTGATCGCGAGCAGCTCGTCGGCGGTGTAGTCGGGGAAATCGATGTGGTGCGCGATGCGCGAGCGCATCCCGGGGTTGCTGGCGAAGAACCGGTCCATCCGGTCCTTGTACCCGGCGAGGATGACGACGAGGTCGGCGCGGTTGTTCTCCATCACCTGGAGCAGGATCTCGATCGCCTCCTGGCCGTAGTCGCGCTCGTTCTCCGGGCGGTACAGGTAGTAGGCCTCGTCGATGACGAGCACCCCGCCCATGGCCTTGCGGATGACCTCCTTCGTCTTCGGCGCGGTGTGGCCGATGTACTGGCCGACGAGGTCGTCGCGCGTCACCGAGACGAGGTGGCCCGAGCGGACGTAGCCGAGGCGGTGCAGGATCTCGGCCATGCGCAGCGCGACCGTGGTCTTGCCGGTGCCCGGGTTGCCGGTGAAGGACATGTGCAGCGTCGGCGTCTGCGAGGCGAGCTGCAACCGCTCGCGCACCCGGTCGACGAGCAGGAGGGCCGCGATCTCACGGATGCGGGTCTTGACCGGCTTGAGGCCGACGAGGTCGCGGTCGAGCTGGTCGAGGACCTCCTGCACGCTCGAGACGCGGAACTCGGCCTCGAGGTCGATGGGGGCGTCGTCGAGCGTGCGGTCGAGGGTCACTTGTACCGCTCGCCCTCGGGCTGCTCGGTCGCGTACGGCGCGATGGTGTAGCCGATGGTGCGGCCCTCGCGCTCCTGCCGGATCACCCGGAAGCCGGGCTCGACCTTGGGCCGGTTCACGAGGAACGCCATGCGCGGCGTCTCCCAGCCGCGGGTGCTGTCGAACGCCTGCACGCGCACGTAGTGGTCGGGGAAGGTCCGGCGGCACTCGTTGATGGCCGCGAGGATGCCGGCCGGGTCCTTGAGGTCGAACATCGGCTCGCCGAACATCTCCCAGTACAGGTTGCGCGGGTGCGGGTCGTCGGTGTACTCGACGCTGAGGGCCCAGCCGTGCGCGAGCGCGTAGGCGATCTGCTTCAGGATCTGCTCGTCGGTCAGGTCGGGCAGGAACGAGAACTGCCCCTGCGTGATGCGGTGGCCGTGGTTGGTCATCATGGCGCGGGGTCCTCGCTACATGCTCGCCGTGGTGGTGGGCACGAAGTCGGGCGTGTCCGTCGACTCGTAGTTGAAGGTGATGTCCTTCCAGATCTCGAGCGCGGCGCGCAGCGGCGTGCACCACCGGGCCGCGGCCTCGAGGATCGTGGGGCCCTCGCGCCAGATGTCGCGGCCCTCGTTGCGGGCCAGGATCATGGCCTCGAGCGCGACCCGGTTCGCCGTGGCGCCGGCCTGGATGCCCATGGGGTGGCCGATGGTGCCGCCGCCGAACTGGAGCACCACGTCCTCGCCCAGGTAGTGCAGGAGCTGGTGCATCTGCCCGGCGTGGATGCCGCCCGAGGCGACCGGCATGACCTTGTTGAGCGAGGCCCAGTCCTGGTCGAAGAAGATGCCGTGCTCGAGGTGCGTGGGCACCACCGGCTCGCGCAGCACGTCGTAGATGCCGGCGATCATGCTGGGATCGCCCTCGAGCTTGCCGACGACGGTGCCGGCGTGGATGTGGTCGACGCCCGCGAGGCGCATCCACTTGGCGATGACGCGGAACGAGATGCCGTGGGTCTTCTGCCGCGTGTAGGTGCCGTGGCCGGCGCGGTGCAGGTGCAGGATCATGTCGTTCTTGCGGCACCACTTCGACATCGACTGGATCGCGGTGTAGCCGATGACGAGGTCGATCATGACGATGACCGAGCCGAGCTGCTTGGCGAGCTCGGCGCGCTCGTACATGTCCTCCATCGTCGCGGCGGTGACGTTGAGGTAGTGACCCTTGACCTCGCCCGTCGCGGCGGTCGCGCGGTTGACCGCCTCCATGCAGCACAGGAAGCGGTCGCGCCAGTGCATGAAGGGCTGGGAGTTGATGTTCTCGTCGTCCTTGACGAAGTCGAGCCCGCCCTTGAGCGCCTCGTACACGACGCGCCCGTAGTTGCGGCCGGACAGGCCGAGCTTGGGCTTGGTGGTCGCGCCGAGCAGCGGCCGGCCGAACTTGTCGAGCCGCTCGCGCTCGACGACGATGCCGGTCGCGGGGCCCTGGAACGTCTTAACGTAGGCGACCGGGAACCGCATGTCCTCGAGGCGCAGCGCCTTGACCGCCTTGAAGCCGAAGACGTTGCCGATGATGGAGGCGGTCAGGTTCGCGATGGAGCCGGGCTCGAAGAGGTCGAGGTCGTAGGCGATGTAGGCGAAGTACTGCTGCTCCTTGTCGGTGCCGGGGCCGGTCCCGGGGACCGGGTCGACGCGGTAGGCCTTGGCGCGGTAGCGCTCGCAGGCGGTGAGGCGGTCGGTCCAGACCACGGTCCAGGTCGCGGTCGACGACTCGCCCGCGACCGCGGCGGCCGCCTCCTCGGACTCGACCCCGGGCTGCGGCGTGAGGCGGAAGAGGCAGATGATGTCGGTGTCCTTCGGCTGGTAGTCGGGCTCCCAGTAGCCCATCTTCTTGTACGGGATGACGCCGGCCTTGTACCGTTCGTTGCCCGAGGCGCCGTTGTGTGAGTTCCCCATTGCCATTTCGATGATCCCCTACAAGGCGGCCGACCCGCACGTCAGCCGCGCGGGTGCACCGCTGCCCATGTCGACGTGAGGACGACCGGTCCTTCCGCAGGAGCCGCGTGCAGCGCCGGCTCGACCGGTTCGACGCGCCGCAGCGGCCCGGAGTTTCACCTGTTAAGATGAGAGCAGGCGCCAAATGATGCTGTTGCAGGCGAAGAAAGAGCTCGCGAAGCGCCTCGCCGCGCGGGGCCGGCTCACCGATCTCGTCCCGTCCGCCGGGGTGGCGGCCATGCTGGCCTTCTACCGCGAGCAGCGCGTGGACCGGTGCCCGCTCGACCCGGAAGGCGACGCGATCCTCTTCCGCTGGGGGACGCTCGACACCGGCCGCGGCGAGAGCTTCCGCCTCGAGATCATGCGCCGGTTCGTCCTGCGGCACGCCACCGAGCGCCACCAGCTCACGCTCACGTTCCACTACGTGCCCACGCCCGCGCTGCGCGCGCTCGGGGCGGGCGAGCTCGCCTGCCCGACGCTCGAGGACCTGCCGGTGTTCGCGGGGTTTCTGGAGCGCGCGCCGGCGTACACCGCGGTGAAGGCCCGGCGCGGGACGCCGGTGGTGCTGAGCTTCGAGCGGGGGTGAGCGGGCGGACGGCGCGGCGCGCCACCGTCGCGCGCCCCAAACGGAGCAGTCGGTGCCACTGCCGCTGAGCTATCGCGCGACGATTGAGCTACCCGGGGGCGGGCCGAGCGCCGACAACGTCGCCAACGCCCTGAGCCGCCTCGAGGCCGCGCTGGACGCGGTCTCGGCGAAGCGGGTCCGCCGCCAAGGCGACGCGCTCGTGTGGCGCGGGACCTGGCGGGTGTCGAACATGCACCTCCTCGCCGCGATCAGCCGGGGGCGGGTCACGCTCGAGCCCACCGCGACCGGGCTGCGGGTCGCCTACGAGCTGCACTTCCGCGGGCTGCTCATTGCGAGCATCGCTGCGGCTGCCGTCCTCACGCTCGGGATCAGACCGCTCGGCATGCCGCTCGCGATCACGATCATGACCGTCGTCTTGGCTTCGTCAGCGCTGTTCTGCGGCCAGGTCGCGATCACTGTCGCGCGGTTCTCGGCGTTTCTGCGGCAAGCCATGGCTGCGGCGCCACGGTGACGCTCCCCACCTGCGCCTCGCGGTCGCCGCGGCGGACTTTCCGCGCGGGCGCACCGCCGCCCATGTCGACGTGAGGACGGCCGGAGCGGGGGCGGCGCCGCCATCGGTCCCGAGCGGCGCTCCCGGCGCACCCGCCTGTGAACGCCCGCCGCATCCTCCGCCGGCCAGGGCCGCGGTGAACGTGATCGCGAGCAGTTGTCCCGGAGTCATCGACGATGCCCAACCGTGCTGCTCTCGTGTGATGCTCGGGAGGCGCCCCGGAGCCGGCGGGTCAGCCCCACCGAGCACCAGCGCTGCCGCCGGGTGGCGCCCGCCGAGTCATGAGCGTCGACACTCGAAAGGGCTATAAAATGAGCGCGGGTTGTCCGGGGTGCCGCACCACACCATGATCGCCGCGGGTACAGCCTCAACAGAGCGGCCGGTGGGGCGGCGCGTTCGCCGCCACCTCCAGGTGCTCGAAGCCGCTGTCCCCGCCCCAGCCCTGCAGCCCGCGGCGGAGCGCGCGGAAGCGCCTCGACGATCGGTCGCGAGTAGAGCGGGCGCGGGACGCCTCACCGCGAAAGCACCCACAGCTCCCGGCCGTGGAAGCCATCGTCGGCCACGAAGTAGAGCTGCATGCCGATCACGGTGAGCTCGGCGGGCGCCGCGTCGGGCGGCCCCGGGTTGAGGTCCTCGACGAGCGCGGTTTCGGCCGCGGTGCCCTGGCTGCTCCAGAGCTCGACGCCATGGACGCCGTCGTCGGCCACGAAGAAGAGGGTGTCACCGAAGACGGTGAGCGACGCCGGTGACGACCCGGCCGGCCCCGGGGAGATGTCGCTCACGAGCAGCGTCCGCGCGGCGGTGCCGTCGGTGCGCCAGAGCTCCTGGCCGTGGACCCCGTCGTCGGCGACGAAGAAGAGCGTGCCGCCGCGCGCGGTGACGGCGTGCGGGCTCGAGCCGGCCGGGCCCGGGTTCACGTCGGCGACCATGAGCGTGCCGGGCTCGGTCCCATCACTCACCCAGAGCTCCCGGCCGTGCACGCCGTCGTCCGCGGCGAAGACGAGCACGCCACCGACGGCGGTGAGGGCGTCGGGGGTGGAACCGGCGGGCCCCGGGGCGAGGTCGGCCACCATCCCGGTGCCGGCCTCGGTGCCGTCGCTGAGCCAGAGCTCCACGCCGTGAGTGCCGTCGTCGGCGGTGAAGGCGAGGCGGTCGCCGAAGGCGGTGAGGTGCTGGGGACCTTTGAGCGCGAGGTCGTTCGTGGTGGCCTTCACGAGGCGGGTTCCCCGCGATGGTGCCATCGGTCGCCCACACGCCGCGAATGTGCGCGATCGGGTCGCGAGCATTGAAGAACACCTGCTGGCCGACGCGGACGAGCTCACCCTCGCTGGTGATGGGTCCTCCCAGCGCAAGCCGACTGAAGTTGATGGTGCCCGCCCTGGTCCCGTCGCTGCGCCACGCGGCTGCGCGCGAGCTCGCGTCGCTCTCCGTGAGGTACAGGAGCCCGTCGAGCGCGCTGAAGCCCGTCAGCCTGGAGGTCTCATGGGGGCTCTCGGTGAAGTCGAAGACGAGCCCGGTCCCCGCGGCGGTCCCGTCGGTGCGCCACAGCGAGCAGTCGTGGTCGCCGCCAAAGTACAGGCTCGACCCGATGACCAGCGCCTGCTGCCCAATCATGGCGCAGAAGGTCGCGTCGGCGACGCGCACCGTCCCCACCGACGTGCCGTCGCTCCGGAACAGGCCACCAGTTTGATCGAAGGCGCTGAACAGGAGGCTCCCGTTGAAATCCGTGAGGCCGTTCGGGTTCGCGCCCACGGTGCCCGGGCTGACGTCCCTCGTCAGCGCGGTCCCGCCCGCCGTGCCATCGCTATGCCAGGGCTCGCACCCGTGCAGCCCATCGCCCGCGAAGAACCCGAAGCCGCCCGCGACGGGCCAGAAGCCGAACGGGCGCGAGGCGGCGACCCCGGGGTTGATGTCCCGCACGAGCACCGTGCCGGCCTCGGTGCCATCCGTCCGCCAGAGCTCGGCGCCGTGGGCGCCATCATCGGCGTTGAAGTAAACCATGCCGTCGAGGATGAGGCCCCCGCCGGGAAACGAGGCCGGAGCTCCCGGGTTGATGTCCTTCACCAGGAGGGTCCCGCCCGCGGTGCCATCCGAGCGCCACAGCTCCTGGCCGTGGGCGCCATCCTGCGCCGCGAAGAACAGCGTGTTCCCGATCGTCGCGAGGGGCGACATCGGGTAGTAGATCGGGAGAGTCGCGGGGAAACCCGCGACGAGCGCGGTGCCGGCGGCGGTTCCGTCCGTCCGCCAGAGCGCTTCCCCGTCCGGGCCCTAGGGGGCGCCGAAGTACATCACCGTATCGGCGACGGCGAAGAACCTCGGCGCGAAGAGGGCGGGCCCGATAGGCCACGTCCCGCCCGCGGTCCCGTCCGTCCGCCAGAGCGTGCCCGCGGCCGAGAAGAGCGGGGTCCCGTGAAAATCCACGATCATGGAGGGGCTCGACGAAGCCGCCCCCGGCGCCGAGGACCGCCGCGAAGCCGCGCATCCGTGCCCCCCGAGTAGTTGCCCGATCCTACCCCCGGGACGCGTTCGCTGTCGATGCGGGTCGGCGGCCGCCGCGTCCGCCTACGGCCCGAGCTCCCAGGTGTCGGAATAGTAGCCCGCGAGCGAGTAGCCGCCGAAGAGGACGAGGACGTTGCGGTGGCTGTCCCAGGCGGAGCCCGCGCGGTAGCGGGCGTCCGGGGCCGTCCCCAGGGTGAGCGGGCTCCAGACGATGCCGTCCCAGGCGTAGGTCGTGGCGTAGAAGGTGTCGCCGCTGGCGCCACCGAAGAGCAGGCCCCGGCCGCCCGCCCAGACGAAGGCCGGGCCGACGCGCGCCGAGGGCGGCGTGCCCGGGTAGAGCTGCCAGCCGCCGCTCGCGAAGAGCCGCCACGCGTCCCCGAGGGGGGCGCCGCGGGCGTCATCCTGGCTGCCGCCGAAGAGGACCGCCTCGCCGCCGTTGTGCGCGGGATCGAAGATCATGGCCGCGCCGGTCCGCGCCGCGGGCGGGCCGCCCGTGGTCGGGACCTGGTGCCACGCGCTCCCGTTCCAGGCCCAGAGGTCATTCAGTGGGCCCGTGCCGTTCCAGCCGCCGAAGACGAGCACCTGGCCGCTCACGCTGTCGTACGCCGCGGCCGCGAGGGCGCGGGCGGGCGGGCCCGTGACGGTGCGCTGCGACCAGGTCGCGCCGTCGTAGGTCCAGGTGTCGGCGTAGACGTTGTAGGCCGCGTCCCAGCCGCCGTAGAGGAGCATCTTCTGGCGCGGCGGGTCGTAGACCATGACCGCGCCGGTGCGGGGGCCGGGGCCGGTGGCCGTCGAGGCGTCGGTCCAGCTCGCCCCGTCCCACTCCCAGGTGTCGGCGAGCGCGCTCGAGCCGTTCCAGCCGCCGTAGAGGACGGTCACCTGGCGGGCGCCGTCGTAGTCCATCATCGGCCGCGAGCGCGCGGGGGGCCCGCCGGCGCCCTCGCGCCAGGTGACGGTCCCGCCGCACGGCTGGCCGGACGGGATGCACCCGCCGAGGCACAGCGCGTAGCCGCCGTTGCAGGTGAAGCCGCACGCGCTCCCGTCGCAGGTGGCGGTGGCGTTGGCGGGCGCGGCGCAAGGCGTGCACGAGGAGCCGCACGACTGCGGCGAGCTGCTCGCGGCGCAGCTCGCGCCGCACCGGTGAAAGCCGCCGTTGCAGGTGAAGCCGCAGGCGCTCCCGTCGCAGGTGGCGGTGGCGTTGGCGGGCGCGGTGCAGGGCGTGCACGAGGAGCCGCACGACTGCGGCGAGCTGTTCGCGGCGCAGCTCGCGCCGCACTTGTGGTAGCCGCCGTTGCAGGTGAAGCCGCACGCGGTGCCGTCGCAGGTCGCGGCGGCGCTGGCGGGCGCCGGGCACGGGCTGCACGACGAGCCGCAGTGGGCGGGATCGCCGTTGCTGACGCAGCTCCCGCTGCACGGGTGCAGGTTCGCGCCGCAGCCGTTCGTGACGCACTCGCCGCCCTGGCAGATGGTGCCCGCGCCGCAGCGGCGGCCGCACTGGCCGCAGTTGGCGGGGTCGAGCGTGACGTCCACGCAGGCCGCGTCGCACGGCTGGGTGCCGCTCAGGCACTCGACCCCGCACTGGCCGGCGCTGCAGGTCGCGCTCGCGTGGCTCGGGGTCGGGCAGAGCGCGCAGGCGAGGCCGCAGTGGGTGGCGTCGCCGTCGGGGAAGCAGGCGCCGGCGCAGTCGTGGGTGCCGGCGGCGCAGCTCGCCGCCGCGAGGGTGAGGTGGACCGTCACGGTCGTCTGGGCCCGGACCGTGGCCTCGACGGATCCACTCGCGACCTGCGCGCCGGCGGCCAGGCCGGCCGCGCGGATGGTGACGCGCGCGCCGTCGCGAGCGGGGTCGAAGAGGACGACGGCGTCCGCGTGATTGGCGATGGCGCCGGTCCCCGCCCCGGGCAGCTCCGCGGTGATGGGGGCGGAGTCGGGTACGTCCACCTCGAAGCGCACCGCGTCCATGGTGACCCCGGCCTCGATCTCGAGGACCACGCGCACCGCGGTCGCGGGGTCCCCGCCGCATCCGCCCGCGAGCATGAGCACGCCGGCCACGAGGCCGGCGGCGAGAGGTCGGCACGACCGCGTCATGGGCTCGTCCTCCGTCCGGCCGGGACTGTCGTCCCTAGCAGGGGCGCGGGTCAAGGGGGCAGCAGCCGGACAGCGCGGCGTCGCGGGACGCGGCACGCTCCGTCATCGCGGAAATGCTCCGCCGACAAGTTCGCAAAACGCGCCCTTCTCGCCAGGAGCAGTGGGGTCCCTGCGGCGTGATGTTCGGGTTGAACGAAGCCGCGCTGCGCGCGGCAGCTGAGTCGGCGGCCACGCGAGTGTAGTGCTCGTCGCGGGGCATGCTCGGACGGGGCGCCGTGGGGTGCCACGCCCCTTCGGCGGCGTCCAGGGCAAGCTCGCTCCGCTCGTC